>NZ_JBCNMA010000012.1:0-53186 GCF_039595165.1 Sphingomonas sp. | reverse complement strand
GGCGGCCTGCACGGCGTCGGCGTGTCCGTGGTCAATGCGCTGTCGACCGAGACGGTGATCGAGGTCGCCCGCAACAAGGAGTTGTTCCGCCAGCGCTTCTCGCGCGGGACCACGCTGGGCCCGATCGAGAAGCTCGGTGCGGCGCCCAACCGGCGCGGCACCAGCGTCTCCTTCACCCCCGATCCCGAGATATTCGGCCCGAGCGCGCATTTCCGCCCCGGCCGGCTGATGCGGCTCGCCCGGTCGAAGGCCTATCTGTTCGCGGGCGTCGAGATCCGCTGGAAATGTGATCCCTCGCTGATCGGCGACGACACCCCGGCCGAAGCGGTGTTCCAGTTCCCCGGCGGCCTGTCCGACCATCTGCGCGAGCAGATCGGCACCCGCGAATGCGCGACGAGCCAGTTCTTCTCGGGCCGGCAGGAGTTCGCCGACGGCCAGGGATCGGTCGAATGGGCGGTCGCCTGGCCACTCTGGTCCGAAGGCTCGTACAGCTATTATTGCAACACCATCCCGACCCCCGACGGCGGCACCCACGAAACGGGCCTGCGCGCCGCGCTGGTCAAGGGCATCCGCAGCTTCGCCGAGCTGGTCGGCAACAAACGCGCCAAGGACGTCACCGCCGACGACATCGTCACCGGCTCGGAGCAGATGCTGTCGGTGTTCATCCGCGATCCGCAGTTCCAGAGCCAGACCAAGGACCGGCTGACCTCGCCCGACGCCGCGCGGCTCGTAGAGAATGCGGTGCGCGACCATTTCGACCATTTCCTCGCCGACCGCATGGACCGCGGCAAGGCGCTGCTCGGCTATGTCCTCGACCGGATGGACGAGCGCCTGCGCCGCAAGCAGGAGCGCGAGGTCAAGCGCAAGACCGCGACCTCGGGCCGCAAGCTGCGCCTGCCCGGCAAGCTCACCGACTGCTCGGCCGACGATCCCGCCGGGACCGAGCTGTTCATCGTCGAGGGTGACTCGGCCGGCGGCAGCGCCAAGCAGGCGCGCGACCGCAAGACCCAGGCGATCCTCCCGATCCGCGGCAAGATCCTCAACGTCGCCAGCGCGACGAGTGCGAAGATCCTGGCCAACCAGGAGATCGCCGACCTGATCCAGGCGCTGGGCTGCGGCACGCGCAAGGACTGCGTGCCCGACAACCTCCGTTACGAACGCATCGTCATCATGACCGACGCCGATGTCGACGGCGCGCATATCGCCACGTTGCTGATGACCTTCTTCTTCCAGGAGATGCCGGAGATCGTGCGGCGCGGGCATCTCTACCTCGCGCAACCGCCGCTCTACCGCCTCACCGCCGGCACCAAGTCGCTCTACGCCCGCGACGACGCGCACCGCGCCGAGATCGAGGCGACCGAGTTCAAGGGCCGCAAGGTCGAGGTGGCGCGCTTCAAGGGCCTGGGCGAGATGAACCCGGGCCAGCTGCGCGAGACGACGATGGACCCGAAGACGCGCGGCATGATCCGCATCACCCTGCCGCAGGAATATGAGGAACGCGCTGGCGTAAAGGACCTGGTCGACCGGCTGATGGGCACCAACCCGGCGCACCGCTTCGCCTTCATCCAGGAGAATGCGGCGCGGCTCGATGAGGAGGCGATCGACGCATGAGGTTGCTGGCTGCGCTGCTGCTGACGCTCGCCCCGATGCCGGCTCTCGCGCGGCAGGCGCCTGCCCCCGCTCAGAACGTCGCCGTTTCGCCCGGCCTGCAGGCGCGGATCGACGCGTTGCCGGGGATCGTCAACGGCACCGGCGACTTCGAGGACTTTTTCGCACCCGCTTTCAAGGCGCAAGTGCCCAAGGCGCAGTTCGACCAGATCGGCCAGCAGCTCAAGGCTCAGTTCGGCGTCGCGACGAAGGCCGAGAAGGTGACCGTGAAGTCGCCGTATGCCGCCACCGTGCAACTCGGGTTCGAGAAGGGCATCGGTACCGTCGAGATCGTGATCGATCCCGCCGCCCCGCATCGCGTCACCGGGCTGCTGCTCTCCAGCATCGAGCCGCGCGGCGACACGATCGCGAAGATCGAGGCGGAGATCCGCGCGCTGCCTGGCACCGCCGCGTTCGGCATCTATGCGCTCGGCGACGGCGTGACGCCGGTGAACGAGGTCGCGGGCACGCAGCCGATGCCGATCGGATCGGCGTTCAAGCTCTGGATCCTCGCCGAGGCGGCGCGGCAGGTGAATGCCGGCCCGCGCAAATGGAGCGACGTGGCGACGCTGGGGCCGCGCTCGCTGCCCTCGGGCGTGACCCAGACTTGGCCCGCCGGGTCGCCGGCCACGCTGCACACGCTCGCGACGCTGATGATCTCGATCAGCGACAACACCGCGACCGATACGCTGCTTGGCGCCTTGGGGCGCGACAAGGTGGACGCGATGGTCGCGCGGACCGGCGTCGCCGATCCGAACGCCACGCTGCCGGTGCTGACGACGCTGGAGGCATTCCAGCTCAAGGCGCCCGCCAATGCCGATCTGGCGGCGAAGTGGAAAGCGGCCGGTCCGGACGGTCGGCGCAAGCTGCTCGCCGACAACCGCGCGCGGCTGACGGCGACGCGGCTCGATCCCAGCATGTTCGGCGACAAGCCCCTCGCGCCCGACATCGAGTGGTTCGCCAGCCCGCGCGACGAAGCGGCGGTGATGAACTGGCTGCGCACCAGCGGCGGCGCGCAGGCGCTTGCGATCCTGGCGGTGAACCCGGGCACGCCGAGCGCGGCGCTGTTCGACTATGCGGGATACAAGGGCGGGTCAGAGCCGGGCGTGATCTTCATGAGCTGGCTGGTGAGGACGAAGAAGGGCAACTGGTACGCCGTCACCGGCGGCTGGACGCGCAAGGACGCCGCGGTGAACGAGCGCGGTTTCGCGCTGCTGATGAACCGCGTGCTGACCCAGGTCGCGGCGCGCTAGCGCATCGTGCTCCTGCGAAAGCAGGAGCCCAGAGTCACAATGGGTGCCGATCGCCGCCCTGGGCTCCTGCTTTCGCAGGAGCACGAGCCTGCCACTCGTCGCGGAGCAGGCCGTAGATCGTGGTGTCGCGCACGCCGAGATGAGTCTCCCACTCGGCGCGCAGCAGGGCCTCGAACTTGAAGCCGAGCCGTTCGAGCAGCGCGCGCGAGCCCCGGTTGTCGGGATCGGTGTCGGCGAAGATGCGCCGCTGCCCCTCGGCGAAGACTCGGTCGATCACCGCGCTCACCGCCTCATGCGCGATGCCGCCGCCCCAATGTTCGCGCGCGAGCAGATAGCCGAGCTCGGTGACGTTGCCCTGGCGCTTCTCGCCCGCCGCGACGAAGCCGATCGCGGTATCGTCACCCGGCCGCGTGATCGCCCAGGCGCGCCATTCCGGCGCGTCGCGCGCGAAATCGGCGCGGGTCTGTTCCACGGTCTCGTGCGGCGGGCCGGACCAATAGGTCATCAGCTCGACATCGGCGAAGGCCGGATGCAGCGCATCGGCATCCTCGACCCGGCGCGGCCGCAGGATCAACCGCGGCGTTTCGAGCACCACCGTCTCGCGCGGCGGAAGCGAGCTCACGCCTCTCCCAATGCCTCGACCAACGTCTTGACCTTCTTCTGCCGCCATTGCGGCAGCGGCGCCACCATCCAGTAGCCGAGCCGCGACGGCCGGGGATCGCCGACGATCGCGACGCGCCCCGCCTCGATATCGTCGCGCGCGAGCAATTCGGGCACGGTCGCGCGTCCCAGCCCCTGCGCCGCCGCGTCGAGCGCGAGCCCGGCATCGCCGACCCGCACCAGCGCCACGCCGTCCTCGGCGACGCAGCCGGGCCAGGCGATCGGCGTCTCGGCGTTCGATCCCGGGCGCGCCACGGTGACCATGCCGTCGCTCTCCAGCGCCTCGCCCTCATGCTCGCCGGGACCTTCGCCCCAGCGGATCGCGAGATCGAGATTGGCCTCCGTGAAGTCGATCGCCTCGTCCGCTGCGATCAGCACGAAGCGCAATTCGGCGTCGTCGCGCGCGATTCCGGCAAGGCGCGGCATCAGCCACTTCTCGGTCAGGTCGCGCGGCGCGGCGATGGTCAGCGACTTGGACGACTGGCCCGCCTGCATCGCGCGCACCGATTCCTCGAACTGCAGGAATCCGGCACGCAGCGCGGCGAGCCCGGCCTCGGCCTCGGGCGTCAGCTCGAGGCCCTTGGTGGTGCGGCGGAACAACACCACGCCCAGCGTGTCCTCGAGCGCGCGAATCTGCTGCCCGACCGCCGCCGGGGTCACCGCCAGCTCGTCGGCGGCGCGGGTGAACGACAGGTGCCGCGCGGCGGCGTCGAGCACGCGCAGGCCGTTGAGGGGGAGATGAGTCCGCTTCATTCCGCTACCGCCGGCGCCAACAGGGAGAATTTGGGGATCGCCACGTCGAACTCCATGCCATCCGCGCCGACCATGCGATAGCTGCCCTGCATCGACCCGGTGGGCGTCGCGAGCGGGCAGCCCGAGACATAGTCGTAGCTCGCGCCCGGCGCGATCATCGGCTGCTCGCCGACCACGCCCTCGCCCTCCACCGAATGGCGCGAGCCGCGGCCGTCGGTGATGATCCAGTGGCGGGTGAGCAGCTGCACCGCCTGGTGTCCCTCATTCTCGATGCGGATGTGATAGGCCCAGAACCAGCGGCCGCGCTCGGGCTCGGACTGTTCGGGCAGATAGCTCACCGAGACGCGCACGACGATGTCGCGCGTGGTTTCCTCCTGGGAGAAGAGCGCCTTCACAACCCGACCGCGCCGAGCGCCTGGTCGAGATCGGCGATCAGGTCCTCCGGGTCCTCGAGCCCGACATTGAGCCGCAGCATCCCCTCGCCCACGCCCATCAGCAAGCGCTGGTCCTCGGCGACGCCGCTGTGCGTGGTGGAGGCCGGATGAGTCATCAGCGAGCGAGAATCGCCGATATTGTTCGAAATGTCGATGAGGGTGAGCGCGTCGAGCAGGCCGTGCGCCTGGGCGCGTCCGCCGTCGACCTCGAACGAGAAGATCGGGCCGGCAGCGGTCATCTGGCTCATCGCGAGATTGTGCTGCGGATGGCTGGGCAGGCCGGGGAAGTTCACCTTGGCGACGCGGCCCTCGAGGAAACGCGCGACCTTGAGCGCATTCTCGCTCTGGCGCGCGGCGCGCAGGTCGAGCGTCTCGAGCCCCTTGAGCACCACCCAGGCGTTGAACGGCGACAGCGTCGGCCCGGTGTTGCGGTGGAAGGGCAGCAGCGTGTCGTTGATGAACGCCTCGGTGCCGCACACCGCGCCGGCGAGCACGCGGCCCTGGCCGTCCATCATCTTGGTCGCCGAATAGGCGACGACATCGGCGCCGAAGTCCATCGGCCGCTGCAGCGCGGGCGTGGCGAAGGCGTTGTCGACCACCGTGACGATGCCGCGCTCGCGCGCGATCCCGCACACCGCCTTCAAGTCGACCACGTCCATCGTCGGATTGGCCGGGGTCTCGAAGAAGAACACCTTGGTGTTGGGCCGGATCGCATCGGCGAATTGTTGCGGATCGCGCGCGTCGACGATCGTGGTCTCGATCCCGAAGCGCGGCAGCAGCGAGTCGGTGAGCCAGCGGCACGAGCCGAACGCGGCGCGCCCGCCGACCAGGTGGTCGCCCGCCGACAGCTGGCACAGCAGCGCCGCGGTCATCGCCGCCATGCCCGACGCGGTCGCGCGGCACGCCTCGGCGCCTTCGAGCAGGGCGATGCGCTGCTCGAGCATCTCGACCGTCGGGTTCTGCAGGCGCGAATAGGTCATGCCCTGCTGCTCGCCGGCGAAGCGCGCGGCGGCGTCCCCGGCGCAGTCATAGGCGTAGCCCGAGGTCAGGAAGAGCGCTTCGCTCGTCTCGCCCCATTCGCTGCGCGCGGTGCCTCCGCGCACGGCGAGCGTGGCGGGTTTCCAGTTGCGGGTGACGTTACGGTCCTGTCCGGTGCGGCGCTTCATGGGGAACCCTCTAGAAGCCTCGCATGCACGCGCGCAAGGGTGGGCTGGTGACGCGGGCGAGAAGCTGCGCTATCGCGTGGCCCGGATGCTCGATCGCCTCGAACAACGCCCCGCCCTGCTGGCGCTGCTGATCGGCATTGCCGCGCTGCTGCTGTTCGGCATCGGACTGCAGCGGCCGAGCATCCTGTTCTTCGACGAAGTACATTATGTTCCCGCCGCGCGGGTGCTGATCGAGCTGTCGCATCCCGTGAATATCGAGCACCCCCTGCTCGGCAAGTCGTTGATCGCGCTCGGAATGTTGATCTTCGGCGACAATCCGGTCGGTTGGCGGGCGACGGCCTGCCTCGCCGGGACGCTGACGATCGTCGGGGTCTATGCCTTCACGCTTCTGCTGGTGCGCGCGACGCGCCCCGCTTTGTTCGCGGCGCTGTTCGCGGCGCTCGGCCAGCTGGTGTTCGTGCAGGCGCGGATCGGCATGCTCGACGCGTTTCTGGGGCTGTTCCTGATCTGGGGGGGCGTTGCCTTTCTGTGGACGATGCGGAGCGATTCGCGGCGCGCGGCGTGGCGCTGGGCGGCGTCCGCAGCGCTGCTCGGTGCGGCGGTCGCGGTCAAATGGGCGGCGGTGCCCTATGTCGCCTTCGCCGGCGGCGCGTTCCTGTGGCTGCGGCGCGGCCATGCCGAGCGCTTCGGCGGGATGCCGTTGCCGGCGGGGCTCGCGATCCTCGGCACGGTCAGCATGGCCACCTATTTCCTGACTTTCGCGCCCGCCCTCTTCTACGCGACCGAGCCGCTGACGCTGGCGAAGCTGGTGCCGTTCCAGATCGAGATGTGGAAGCTCCAGACCCAGCCGCTGACCCCGCACACCTACCAGTCGGACTGGTGGAGCTGGCCGCTGATGCTCCGGCCGATCTGGTATTTCTACGAGCCCGACCAGGGCGCGCAGCGCGGCGTGCTGCTGATCGGCAACCCCGCGATCATGTGGGGCGGGCTGGCGGCGGTGGCGGCGTGCTGGTGGGCGGGCGTGCGCGGCAAGGCGGGCGCGCCGCTGGCGGTCGCGATCCTGTGGACCTTCGCGTTCGGCATATGGGCGGTGATCCCCAAGTCGCTGGGCTTCTATTATTACTATTATCTGCCCGGCATCCTTCTGAGCGTGGTGCTGGCGGTCGCCTTCCACCACTGGCGCGAGAAGGTGAAGCGCAACGATGAGTGGTTCCTGGTGCTGTGCGTCGGGCTGTTCGCCTATTTCTACCCGATCCTCGCCGCGCTGGCCCTGCCCGGCCCGCGCGGATTCGAGCGCTGGATGTGGTTCCCGGGCTGGGCGTGATTCGGAAAATTTGTTCACGCGAAGGCGCGGAGGCGCGAAGATGCAGCCTGCCGCGTGAGCGGCTTTCACTCTTTCCTGGCTTTCGCTTGCATTGGCAGTGAAGAGAGGCGCTTCGCGCCGCCACCGAACCGCTTCGCGCCTCCGCGCCTTCGCGTGAACAAATTTTCTAGTACCGACCCCACACGAAGCGTGACGACAGCGCGAAGTTCCACACCGCCGCGACCAGGATGCCGGCGAGCGCCGAGGGCGCCCATTGCGCCTGCTGCACGTCGTGCAGGAACGCCGCCACGCCGACATTGGCGATCGCCCCGACCGAGCAGACCAGGCAGAAGCCGATCCAGCCGTCGAGCAGCTGGCGGAAGCCCTTGAGGCGCGCGTCGCGATAGGTCAGCGCGTTGTTGAGGAAGAAGTTGAACGTCATCGCCGCCAGAGTCGCGACGATCGTCCCGGTGAGGAAGCTGTACCCGATCAGGCGATAGAACAGCCACAACGTCCCGAAATGCACTCCGGCGCCGAGCGCCCCCACGCCCGAGAACATCGCGAACCGCACCGGCACCACCCGCCCGAACATGCGGTCGTAGAGCGCGATCAGATATTCCATCGCGACGACATGATCGAGCTTGCTCTCGCCCTCGGCGCGGGTGCGGAAGACATAGGGCAGCTCGACGAACTTGAGCGGCCGCGGGCTCGCGGTCATGATGTCGAGCAGGATCTTGAACCCGATCGCCGAGAGATGCGGCACCATGCGCCGCACCACCTCGCTGCGGATCATGAAGAAGCCGCTCATCGGGTCGCTGAGCTCGGCCTTGAGCACGCGGCGCGACAGCTTCGCCGCCAAGGCCGACTTGGCGACGCGGTCGCCGTCCCATGCGCCGGTCCCGCCACCATCGACGAAGCGCGATCCGATGGCGACGTCGAGGCTCTCGTCGGCCTGCAGCGCGTCGAGCATCCTGGGCAGCAGCGTCTCGTCATGCTGCAGGTCGCCGTCGATCACCGCGACGAACGGCGCGGCGGTGGCGCACATCCCCTCGATCGTCGCCGAGGAGAGTCCGCGTCGTCCGATCCGCTGGATCACCCGCACGCGGCCGTCGATCCGCCCCAGCTCGCGCGCCGCGTCGGCGGTGCCGTCGGGGCTGTCGTCGTCGACGAAGATCGCTTCCCAGCGCCGCCCCGCCAGCGCCTTGTCGAGCGCGGCGACCAGCACCGGGACGTTGCGCTGCTCGTTGAAGGTCGGGATGACGACCGCCAGCTCGAGCAACGCCTGGCTCATCAAAGCGCCCGCAGCACCGCGTCGCCCATCTCGGCGGTCGAAAGCGATCCGCCGAGGTCCGCCGTGCGCGCGCCGCTGACCAGCGCCGCGGTCACCGCCGCCTCGACCCGGTCGGCCGCATCCTCCATGCCCAGCGAATAGCGCAGCAGCATCGCCGCCGAGAGGATCGTCGCG
The DNA here is from genome assembly GCF_039595165.1 of Sphingomonas sp. GTDB lineage: Bacteria > Pseudomonadota > Alphaproteobacteria > Sphingomonadales > Sphingomonadaceae > Sphingomonas. The sequence continues at coordinate 44,505 of NZ_JBCNMA010000012.1, read as the reverse complement.
CAGGGATTGGCCTTGCCCTGCCCGGCGATGTCGGGCGCCGAGCCGTGGATCGGCTCGTACAGTCCCTTGCCCGAACGCCCCAGCGTCGCCGAGGGCAGCATGCCGATCGAGCCGGCGCACATGCTCGCCTGGTCGGACAGGATGTCGCCGAACAGGTTGCCGGTGAGGATCACGTCGAACTGGCCCGGATTGCGCACCAGCTGCATCGCGGCGTTGTCGACATACATGTGGGTGAGCTCGACATCGGCATAGTCGCGCGCCACTTCGATCACCACGTCGCGCCACAGCTGCGAGGTCTCGAGGACATTGGCCTTGTCGACCGAGCAGACCTTGCGGTTGCGCACGCGCGCGGTCTCGAACCCGACCCTGGCGATCCGCGCGACCTCGTCCTCGTCATAGGACATGATGTCATAGCCTTCGCGGCGCCCGCCCGCGGTGGTGCGCATGCCCTTCTCGCCGAAATAGACGTCGCCATTGACCTCGCGCACGATCACCATGTCGATCGCGCTCGCCACCTCGGTCTTGAGCGTCGAGGCGTCTTCGAGCCCCGGGAACAGTCGCGCCGGGCGCAGGTTGGCGAACAGCTCGAGCTCCTTGCGCAGCCCCAGGATCGCCTGTTCGGGCCGCAGATGGCGCTCGAGATTGTCGCCGCGCGGATCGCCCACGGCGCCGAACAGCAGCGCATCGGCGCGCCGGGCGAGGTCGAGCGTGCGCTCGGGGAGCGGATGGCCGTCGCTGAAATAAGCCGCGCCGCCGACCGGCGCTTCCTCGAACGCCAGGCCAAGGTCGAGCGCTTCGAGCACACGGCACGCCTGGGTGGTGACTTCGGGACCGATCCCGTCGCCGGGAAGAACTGCGATCAGCGGCATTGGTGCTCCACCTGAAACAAGGTCAGGGGCGCATTACCGGCTTGGCGGCGTCACGCAACCGCCCTCTTCAGCCGCTCGACCAGCCGCGCCCGGGCGGCGAGCACCTCGGCCGCCTTGCCATGCAACAGGTCGCGCTCGAGAAAATGGCCGGTGAGCCGCAGGCCCGCGAAAATATCGTCCCACTCCGCCGCCCCACCCGTGACCACGAAGCGCGGCAGCGGCAGCAGGCGCGCCTCATAGCCGATCGCGCCCGAGCGGCTGACCGCGCCGCCGCTCTTCGGGCTGACATAGGCGAGGCCGTCATTGGTCCCGGTCGCCGCGCAGCGATCGAGATCGAGCCCGAAGCCGAGCGCGGCGAGCATCAGCAGCTCGTAGCGCACCAGCGCCGCCGCCCAGCCGCGCGCCGCGGGCGCCGCCTCGATCGCGTCGAGCATCCCGCCGAGCGCGGCGTGGATCTGCGGATAGGGCTGCCCCTCGGGCAGCGCCGCGGCGGTGAGCGCGGTCGCCCATTCGAACGCGGCCGCCGGCAGCGGCTCGCGGAACATCGGCGCGCGGCTGTGGACCAGCTCGACGGTGAGCGCGGGCAGCTGCTCCTCGGTCCGCGCGCGCCAGTCGCCGAGGATGACATTGCCCGGCTGGAGCACCGGCCGCAGCTGGCGCGAGCGCCCGCCGCGCACATAGCCGGCCATCAGCCCGGCCTCCCCGGTCAGCGCCCGCACGATCGCTCCGGACTCGCCGTGCGGGCGGATCGCGAGGACGATGGCGGTGGTGGCGAGGTGCATGGCGACGATCTACCGCGCCGATCGTGCTCGCGCCATCGCCGTCCCGGGCATCGCGTTCGTTCGTGCGGACATCCGCCCTCGCCAAGACGCATCCGTCCAAATGGCCAAAAGCCAACTTCTGACGCGACATGTTCCACTTTCGCATTCGCGCGGCGCTGCCGAAATCGCCCGCCAAGGGCTGCCACCGCCGCCGCAGCAGCCTCATCAAGTTCCTGGAAAGCCCCGACAAATCATGCCGGCCTTTCCTACACGAACCAGATAGGTTATCCGGTGTCGAATAGCGATTCGAGGATCGCGAAGGAGAATCCGTGCCTATCCGCGCCGCAGCCGCTTGGAGAATTTCTCCAGGCCCACCGCCTCGACCAGCGACTTGCCGCTCGCCACCACGCGGTTGAAGCCGCCCAGCGCTGTGGTCGCCGCGCGGTTGGCGAGGCTCGGACGGAGTAGCAGCAGGTCGAGGCAGGCGACCCCACCGGTCGAATATTGGCGCTTGTGCTGCCCTTCGCCCTCGGTGAAGTCGAAGCGCGCGAAACGGCCTTCCGCGAACAGGTCGCGGAACGCCTCGATCTGCAGCACCGCGCCGGGCGACAGCTCGTTGAACGCGGGGTCGTGCCCAACATATTCGTAGATCAACGTTTCGCCGACCGCTGGGCAGTAGAGATAGGCGGCGGGTGCGTCGCCGATGTACAGCAGCCAGGCGCGAACGTCGTCGGCGGCGGCGTTGGCGAGCATCGTGCGGACGAAGTCGGGCGTGCCGGGCAGCCCCTCACCCATCAGCTTTTCCTGATAGGTGTTGACCGCGATGCCGCGCGCGATGCCGTGGAACGCCTGGAGCTCGGCAGGCGTGCGGAAGCGCCGCACGTCGAGCTGCCCGCCCGAGGCCTGCGCGACCTTCCTGGCCTTGCGCTTCACCCCCTGCCGCGCGTTCGACGACAGGCTGGCGAGATAGGCGTCGAAGGTGCCGGTCAGATCCGCGAAATAGCGGTTGTAGCGCTGGCGCACGAAGCCGATCATTCCGCCCGAGGCATAGCTCATCGCCTCCAGCCGGTCCTCGGGCAGCGAGGTCACGATATAGCCCTGGGCTTCCTGCGGCAGCGGCGGGAGCTGCGGCAGCCGGCCTTCGCGCGCGGCGTCGAGGCTTACCGGCACCGGCACCATCGTCCGCTTGACGCGCAGCACGGTCCGCGCGCCGATACGGAAGTTGAGCGCGGCCGCCGCGACGCTGGTCACGCGGCACGCTCGGCGACGAGGTTCGACCAGAGCTGTTGCGCCTGCCGAATGCGCGTGCGGAGCAAGCTGGGACCAAGCGGCGCGTCGTCGCGGTCGAGCGGCAGCTCGGGCAGCCCGGCGAAATGGCTGGTGACGATCGCGCCGCGGCGCTCGGCGAGCATCCGGCACAGCGCCTCGAAGCGATGGACGTGCACCGCGTTGACGCGCGTGCCGGCGCGGTTGGCTAGCTCGAAGCCGTGGCTGACGATCGTCACCGCGACATGGCCCGCGCGCACCGCGTGATCGAGCGCGTCGCGCATCTCGGCGGTCGAGAGCGCGCAGATCTGGAAATGGCGCAGGTGCCCGGCACGATCCTCGATCAGCGTCACCGGCAGCTCGACGATCCCGCGATGCGCGACCGGCGCGATCTGGCGTTCGGGCAGGCCGATCGCGCTCGGCCAGGGATGCTCGGAGCCGTTATGGCTGCTGTCGTAGCGGAAGCCGAGCTCGGCGAGCGCGGTGAGGGTATCGTCGCTCGCCGAATAGCTGCCCGAGCGGAACGCCACCGGCTTCTGGGCGCCCGCCGCGACGAGCAGGTCGGAGGCGGCGCGGATCAGCTCGCGCTGCTCGGCAAGGGTGAAGTCGATCAGCTCGAACGAGGCATGGCGCGTGCGGTCCTCGCCGCTCGCCGCCGCCCAATTGGGGTGGAGATGCAGCTGCACTTCCTGCCCCGCCGCGAGGATCGCCTCGACCACGCGCTTGATCGGATCGATGCCATAGGCGACCGCCGGCATCGGATCGACGAAGAAGGTCGCCTTGAGCCCGTGCCGCGAGAGCATGCGCAGCTGATAGCCGACGCCCACGCCCGCCGGCTCGAGCGAGCGTTCGGCGATGGCTTCGATGTCGAGCCCGGCGGCGTGGTGCCGCCACATCAGCTCGGTATCGATGGTCAGGAACGCGCGAGTCGGCATGACGCGGCATTATCGCGCGGCGGTGAAGATTTCCCAAAGGCGGGTGGCGGGACTATCTGCCTTCAATCCTCCCCCGCCAGGGGAGGATTGGGTAGATTTCGATCCGCCCTATGGCTTGATCCCCCATTTGCCATATTCGGCGTCGATACGCGGCGACATCATCCGCGCTCCGGCGAGATCGGCCTCGCTCCCCGCCTGCCCCGCCGCCTTGCGCACGACTCCGCGCATGTAGAGCGCCGCGGCCAGATCGGGGTCGGTATCGAGCGCGGCATTGAGATCGCCCAGCGCCTCCTCGGTGCGGCCGAGACGGAAATAGACCATCGCGCGGCTGTCGAGCGCGTTGGCTGGGCTGTTGCTCAATTCGATCGCGCGCGTGCAGTCCTTGAGCGCGGTGTCGAGCGCAAGCTTGTGCGTCGCCTTGAGCCAGCAGCGGCTGTTGAGGAGCGAGGGATTGCCCGGATGCGCTGTGACCGCCGCGTCGAGCACGGCCAGCGCCTCGTCGGCGCGACCGTCATCGGCGAGCAGCTCGGCCTTGAGCGAGAGGAAGTCCGGCTTGTCCTTGCCGGCGGCCTCGATCTGTTGCTCGACCATCTCCAGCGCCTCGGTGCGCTGCCCCCTCTCGCCGCGCAGCTCGATCGCGGTGCTGATCGCTTCGGACGATCCGGGATCGAGCTCGCGCGCGGCATCGGCATCGGCGATCCTTGTCGAGTTGCCCGCTCGCCTTGAACAGCGCGGCGCGGCGCAGGCGCGAATCGACCGACGGCGCGAGCGCGATCGCCTTGTCCATGTCCTTGATCGCCGCCGGATAGTCGAACACGCGCTCGTGGAACCAGGCGCGGTGGACGTAGCCCTCGGCCTCGTCCGGATTCTTGGCGATGCGCTGGCCATAGGCGGCAAGGATCTTCTGGAGTGCGCCGCCCTTGCGCGCCGCCGCGACCTCCTGCCAGCGCTGCGGATAGGCCGCCGGCGCGACCGCGCGGAGGAGCCGCGTCTTGGCTTGGGCGAGCTGCTGGCGTGCGGCGCCGATCTCGGTCGGCGCGACCTCGGCGCCGGTGGCGATCCGGCGGTCCTCGACCGCGAGCACACCGTCCGCCAGGCTGGTCTGGCGCGCCAGCACGCGCCCGGCAATCCGTTCCGGCAGCTTCTCGTCGCCCTCAAAGGCGAAGCCGGCCCCGCCATTGGGCAGGCGATAGCTGAGGCGGACGCGGGCATGGCCGGGCTCGCCGGTCGAGACGGGCAGGTCGCGCCACGCGGTGCGGCTGCGGTCGGGCTCGAAGCCGATCCCCTGAACCGCGTTGTCGAGCGTGATCTTGAAGCGCTCATTCTCGCGCGCCCAGCCGGGATAGGCGATGCCGGCGGCGGTGATCACCACCGTGCCCGCGGCATCGTCGAAGCGCAGCTTGCGTTCGGTATAGGCGCTATTGGAAACATATTCCTCGATCGCGCCGCCGGCCAGCTTCTCGACCTCGGCCGGCCCGAGCGCCGCGGTCGCGCTGCGCAGCATCTGCACGATCTGCCCGCGCATCGTGAGCTTGGCGGTGAACGGCGCGGGGAAATGGATGCCCGCGCTCTGGTCCATGTCGATCTCGACATCGACATCCGGCCGGGCGCTCGGGCGTGCCGGCAGCGCGAGCAGCTCGGCGCCGCTCTCGCGCAACGGCAATGCGTGGCGGAAGGGCGGGACGTTGCCGAGGTCGGGAAGCCGGTCGCCGCTCGAGGTGCCGTCGAGCCACAGGCTCTCGCCGCCGATCGCGGCGCGGACGATGACGTGATCGAACGCGCCCGGCATCGGCAGGCGGTTGGGCACCGCGTCACCCACCTTGCTGTTCACCAGCACCGCCTCCGCCTCGATCCCGAGCTCGCGCAGGATCGCGACCAGCAACAGGGTCTTGGCCTTGCAATCGCCATAGCGCAGCGACCAGGTCTCAGCCGGCGTCTGGGGCACGTAATTGCCCTGCGCCATGCCGTTGAACAGGTAGCGGACCTTGTCCTGGACCAGCTGCAGCGCCGCCGCGGCGCGCGTGCGCTGATCGGTCGATGCGGCGGCGATCGCGGCGACTTCCTTGGCCAGCGCGCTGTCCGGCGCGATCAGCCCCTTGGTGCGGTAGAGCGGCGCCATCGTCCGCGCGACCGCGGCCCAGTCGGCATAGCTGGTCGCGTCGATGAAGGTCATCGGCTGGAACCGCGCGGGCGCGTCCCTCGGCACCTCGACCTGCTTGGGGATCGGCAGGCTGACGGTCAGCTCACGATAGCCGCCCGCGATGCTGGTCACCTGCGGCTTGGCATAGCCGGCATAGGACTTCCAGTTCACCTTCGCCGTCTCGGGCCAGATCATCCGCAGCCGTCCGAACTGGAGACGCATCGGCTCAGGGAATAGCGGCGCGCTGCTCTGCACCTCGCCGCCCAGCGTGGGATCCTTGCGCGTGGTCGAGAAGCGCACGCGCAGCACGTCGCCGACGCGCAGCCCCTCGACCGGCATCGTCGCGGTGAGCAGCCCGTCGAGCTGCATCTGCTCGAGCTTCTGCTCGCGCCGGATGACCGACAGCTGCTTGCCGCCGGCGAGCAGGTCGATGGTCTCGCCGCCGCGCACGATCGCCGCGCTGTGGATGATCAGGTCGCCATGGTCCGGGCTCCACGGCAGCTGGATCGTACCGGCTTCGGTCAGGATCTGCGACGAGGCGATGCGCGTGGCGCTCTCGAAATATTGCCACACCTGTCCGTCAGCGAAACGCTGTTGCTGGTCGAGGATCAGGAAGACCGGGGCGTCGTCGCCGATCTTGGCGGGATCGATCGGCGGCGCCGGCTTCACCCAGTCGGGCACCGGCGCATAGACCGGCTTGTCGCCCGCCCAGCCAGGCGCGGCGGATGCCAGCGGCACGGCCAGCAGCATCGTCTTACGGATCATTTCAACCCCCGGTGTTCCCACCGGAACCTAGCGCGGGCCGCGCCGGGAGCAAGCGCGATCAGCGCGCGTGGTAGAAGTCGTAGACCTGCTGCGCGACCGCGGCGCTCACCCCGGGCGCCTTCTTGAGATCGTCGAGGCTCGCCCCGCGCACCGCACGCGCGGTGCCGAAGTGCATCAGCAGCGCTTTCTTGCGCGCCGGGCCGATGCCCGGGACCTCGTCGAGCGGGCTGGCGGTGATCGCCTTGGCGCGCTTCTGGCGGTGCGCGCCGATCACGAAGCGATGGACCTCGTCGCGCAATTTCTGGATGTGAAACAAAGCCGGCGCGTTGACCGGCAACATCCGCTCGCTGCCGTCCATCAGGTGGAACACCTCGCGCCCCTCGCGGCCGTGATGCGGCCCCTTGGCGACGCCGACCAGGCACACATCCTCGATCCCCAGTTCCTCGAGCACCGCGCGCGCGGCATTCAATTGCCCGCGCCCGCCATCGATCAGCACGAGATCGGGCCACACGCCCTTGTCGCGGTCCGGATCCTCCTCCTGCGCGCGGCTGAAGCGGCGCGTGAACACCTCGCGCATCATCGCGAAATCGTCGTCGGTCGCGGCGCTCTTGATGTTGAACTTGCGATACTGGCCCGTGCGGAAGCCCTCGGGCCCGGCGACGATCATCGCGCCGACCGCATTGGTCCCCTGGATGTGCGAATTGTCATAGACCTCGATCCGGTCGGGCGGTTCGGCGAGCCCGAACAGGTCGGCGATGTCGCGCAATATCTTCGCCTGAGTGGTGGATTCCGCCATGCGCCGGTCGAGCGCCTCGACCGCGTTGCGCTGCGCCTGCTCCATCAGCCTGCGCCGCGCGCCGCGCTGGGGACGGCTGATCTCGACCTTGAAGCCCGCGCGCTCGCACAATGCCTCGGCGAGGACCGGAGCGTCGGGCAGATCGCGGTCGAGCAGCACCGTCCTGGGCGGCGGCACCTCCTCGTAGAATTGCATGAGGAACTGGGCGAGCACCTCCTCCTCCGGCACCTCGGCGGTGTGCGCCGGGAAGAAGGCGCGGTGGCCCCAATTCTGCCCGCCGCGGATGAAGAACGCCTGGATGCCCATCACCCCCTGCTTGCAGGCGAGCGCGAAGATGTCGGCGTCGCCGACCCCCTCGGCGTTGATCGCCTGGCTGCCCTGGATGAAGGTCAGCGCCTTCAACCGGTCGCGCAGCACCGCGGCAAGCTCGAAATCGAGATTCTCCGCCGCCGCCTGCATCTGCTCGCCGAGCTTGGCCTGGACCTTGGTCGACTTGCCCATCAGGAAGTCGCGCGCGTCGGACACCAGTTCCTCATACCCCTCCTTGTCGATGCGATCGACGCACGGCGCCGAGCAGCGGCGGATCTGGTAGAGCAGGCACGGCCGGTCGCGGGTGTTGAAGAAGCCGTCGGTGCAGCTGCGCAGCAGGAACAGTTTCTGCAGCGCGTTGAGCGTCTTGCGCACCTGCCCCGCCCCGGCGAACGGCCCGAAATAGTCGCCCTTCACGCGCCGCGCGCCGCGATGCAGCTGAACGCGCGGGAAATCATGGTCGCCGCGCAGCAGGATATAGGGGAACGACTTATCGTCGCGCAGCAGCACGTTGTAGGCGGGTCGGAAGCGCTTGATCAGCTGCGCCTCGAGCAGCAGCGCCTCGGCCTCGTTGTTGGTCGTCACCACGGTCATCGACCGGGTCTGCGCGATCATCCGGCGCAGGCGGTTCGAGAGCTTGGCCGGCTGGGTATAGTTGGCGACGCGATTCTTGAGCGCACGCGCCTTGCCGACATACAGGACGTCGCCGCGCGCATCCTGCATGCGATAGACGCCCGGGCGCACCGGCAGCGTCTTGAGCACATTGCGGATCGCCGCCACGCCGGCATCGAGATCGGGCGTCTCCGACCCGCGCACGGCGTAGGTCGCGGTCTCCTCGTTGAAGCGATTGGGGGAATTCGGATCGGACATCGTCGTGGCGATGTAAGCGGATTGCGCCGCACTTTCCATCTGATAGCCTGCTACGGATCAAGCGAAGGACTCGATCAACCGGAACGTCATTACCGTGCAGGCGGGGATTCATTGATGGAGAGATTTCGGTTCCTGCCGCGAAGTTAGCCAGAATGGATTCCCGCCTGCGCGGGAATGACGGTCTGGAATAAATAGGACCTAGGGGGACTTACAATATGCGTCTGCTCACCGCCCTTCTCGCCACCTCGCTGCTCGCCGCGCCCGCGCTCGCCGGGCCCGACTTCGCACCCGCGGTCGAGGCCGACTATGCCGCGCATCTCGAGAAGCTGTTCCTCGACTTCCACAGGAACCCCGAGCTCTCGTTCAAGGAGACGCGCACCGCAGCGATCATGGCGAAGGAGCTGCGCGCGGTCGGCGGGATCGAGGTGACCGAGAAGGTCGGCGGCACCGGCGTGGTCGGGGTGATGAAGAATGGCGACGGCCCGGTGGTGCTGGTGCGCGCCGACATGGACGGCCTCCCGCTCAAGGAGGACAGCGGGCTTTCCTATATGTCCACCGTGACGCAGCAGGACATCGACGGGGTCACGAAGCCGGTCATGCACGCCTGCGGCCACGACGTGCACATCACCTCCCTGATCGGCACCGCGCGTCAGCTCGCGAAGTTGAAGGACCGGTGGAAGGGCACCGTGGTGTTCGTCGTCCAGCCCGGCGAGGAGCGGATCGACGGCGCGCGGCGGATGCTCGCCGACGGGCTCTACACGCGCTTCCCCAAGCCGAACTATGCCGTCGCCTTCCACGTCACCGCGGGCATCCCGACGGGCAAGCTCGGGCTCGAGCCGGGGATCTCCTCCTCCTCGTCGGACAGCGTCGACATCACCATCCACGGCGTCGGCACCCACGGCGCCGCGCCGCACATGGGCAAGGACCCGATCGTGATGGGCGCCGAGATCGTCATGGCGCTGCAGACCCTGGTCAGCCGCGAGATCGCGCCGTTGAAGCCCGGCGTGGTGACGGTCGGGTCATTCCATTCGGGGTTCAAGCACAACATCATCTCCGACAAGGCCGAGCTCCAGCTCACCGTGCGCTCGGACGACGAGGATACGCGCAAGAAGCTGCTCGACGGGATCAAGCGCATCGCCGCCAATGTCGGCCGGATGAACGGCCTGCCCGAGGACAGGCTGCCCCAGGTCAAGGTCGGCTTCGAATCGACCCCGGTGACGCGCAACGACCCCGCGCTGACCCAGCGCGTGCGCGGCGCCTTCACCAGCGCGTTCGGCGACGGCGTCATGCATGTCGAGGAGCGCCAGAGCATGGGCGCCGAGGACTTCGCCTATTTCATTCAGCAGGACCTGGGCGTGCCGGGCGCCTATTTCGTCGTCGGCGGCACGCCGCAGGCGGAGATCGAGGCGGGCAAGAAGGGCGGCAAGCCGGTGCCCGCCCACCATTCGCCCTTCTTCAAGATCGAGCCAAAGCCGTCGGTGACGCTGGGGACCCAGGCGATGACGGTGGCGGTGCTCGACCTGCTCAAGAAGTAGCGGCCATGTCGTTCGTCGAACGACCGATTGCGGGCACATCCGACCGGGCATAGCTTCTCGCCCTGACCTGATAGGGGAGGTTCGCATGAGATACGCCATTGCCGCCGCGCTGCTGCTCGCCGCCGCCACGCCGCTCGCCGCGCAGAAGGTTACGCCCGCGATCACCGCCGCGCTCGCGGACAGCTCGCGCCCGGCCGAGCAGCGCGAGCGCGATGCCGCGCGCAAGCCCGCCGAACTGCTCGCCTTCGCCGGGATCAAGCCGGGGCAGAAGGTCGCGGACTTCATCATGGGCGGCGGCTACTGGACGCGCATCCTGTCGCCGCTGGTCGGGCCGAAGGGCAAGGTCTACGCCTATCAGCCCGCCGAGTTCATCAAGTTCCGCGCCGCCTATGGCGAGGAGCAGAAGACCGCGGTCGCCGGCCTCGCCAACACCGTCGCGCTGAACGACAGCCTGGGCGCGTTGATCTTCCCCGAGCCGCTCGACGCGATCGTCACCGTCCAGAACTATCACGACCTGTTCCTGCAGCCGTTCCCCAAGGGGACCGGCGAGGCGGTGACGCGCAAGCTCTACAACTCGCTGAAGCCCGGCGGCGTGCTGCTGGTGGTCGACCATGTCGCCAATGCCGACCCCGAGAACAAGGCGCCGACCACGCTTCATCGCATCGACCCGGCGGTCGCACGGCGCGAGCTCGAGGCGGCCGGCTTCCGCTATGCCGGCAAGCTCGACCTGCTGCGCAACACCAGCGACCCGCACACCGCCAGCGTGTTCGACGCGTCGGTGCGCGGCAAGACCGACCAGTTCGTGTTCAAGTTCGTGAAGCCCCGCGCCAAATGATCCGTGCCGCAATCGTCGCCGTCGCGCTCGCCGCCGCGCCGAATGCCTGGGCGAACGCGGCGGTCGAGGCCGAGCTGGCGGCGATCGGCAAGCCGGCGGCGGTGTTCGTGATCGGCGACGGGCCCGACCAGGGCTATGCCGAGGGCCTCGCCGATCCCGCGACCGGCCGCGAGCTGACGGTCGACACGCCGGTGCGGATCGCGAGCAACACCAAGACCTTCACCGCCGCCGCGGTGCTGCGGCTGTGGGAGCAGGGCCGGATCGAGCTCGACGCGCCGATCGGCGGGCTGATCAATCCCCGGCTCGACCGCATCCTGCGCGCCGACGGCTATGATACGAAGACGATCACCGTCCGCCACCTGCTCAGCCACAGCGGCGGGCTGTACGACCATGGCGGCGACAAGCGTTTCGTCGAGTCGCTGATGACCAACCCCGGCAAGGTCTGGACGCGCGAGGCGCTGGTCAGGCTCGCCACCGACTATGCCGATCCGCAGAGCAAGCCGGGCACCGAGTTCCGCTACTCGGACACCGGCTACATCCTGCTCGGCGACATCGTCGAGCGCATCACCGGCAAGACGCTCGCCACCTCGGTGCGCACGCTGCTCAAGCTCGACGCGCTCGGGCTCGGTGCGACCTGGTGGGAGATCTACGAGGCGCCGCCCAAGGGCGCCGAGGGCCGCGCCAGGCAATTCATCGGCGACACGGACGTGACCGCGGTCGATCCCTCGATGGACCTGTTCGGCGGCGGCGGGCAGCTCATGTCGGCGCGCGATCTCGCCACCTTCTTCAAGGCGCTGTTCGAGGGCCGCGTGTTCGACAAGCCCGGAACGCTCAAGGAGATGCTCTGGAAGGGGCCGCACCGGAATGCGGACACCTACCGCCTCGGCATCTTCGTGCAGCACACGCCGCAGGGCGAACGCTACTGGCACAGCGGCTTCTGGGGCACCTATGCCGCCTATGCGCCGGCAAGCCGGATCGCGCTGGGCGCGGTGACGACGAAACAGGGCACCAAGCCGCTGATGCCGCTGATCGGCAAGCTGATGCGGCAGACGCCTTAGGCGCCGCTCCACGGCCGGAACGGCGCCCCCGGGCGCATCGGCGCTCACTGCCAGTCGGCGCGGTCTTCCTTGCCGTCGAGGAACGGCCGCACGGTCGCGGGCAGCGCAGGCGCGAGGAAGATGTCGTAGTGGGTGCGGCCGGGCAGGATCGCCAGCCGGTTCTTGGTCATGTGCTCGCGCTGCCACCCGCCGTCGCGCTGGCCGCCGCCGAGCAGCTTGAAGAACTCGACCGTTGCCTCCGGGCGCCACATGTCGGCGTCGCCGACAATCAGCATGACCGGCATCTTGAGCGCCTTGACCTGCGCCGACCAGTCGAAGTCGCGGCGCATCAGCTCGCCCATCCGGTCGAGCAGCCGCGGGAAATCCTCGGGCTTGGGCGCGAGCGCCATATAGCCCTTGTACATCGGCGTCTCCTTCATCATCGGCGCCATCGCGGCGCTGACCTGGCGCTGCATCGGGATCATCTCCGGCTGGATGCCCGAGGTGGCGTGAGTCATCGACAGCAGCGCCAGGCGGCGCACCCGGGCGGGCGACTGTGCCGCGAGCTGCAGCGCGACGCCGCCGCCCATCGAATAGCCCATCACATCGACCTGCTCGTAGCCGAGCTTGCCGAGCAGTACGTCCATGTCGCGGCCCATCGCCGCGAGGTCGATCGGGCGATCGCCCAGCGTGGTGCGGCCGTGACCCTGGAGATCGACCAGGATCACCTGCCGCCCGGCGCCGAGGCCAGCCAGCACCGGATCGAACATCGCGCCCGAGCCGAGCCCGCCATGCAGCAGGAGCAGCGGCTCGCCCTGCCCGCGTACCTCGTAATAATAGGCGATCCCCGCGATCTCGACAGTGCCGGAGCGAACCGGCGCGGGCTGCGCCGCGGCCGCCGGGGCGGCCTGGGCGTGGGCGGCGAGAGGCGTGATCAGCGCGGCGGCGGCGACCAGCAGGTGCGAACGAAGGCGATTGGACATGGGTCTTCTCCTGATCGAGCGCAGCCAATTGCGCTCTCGACAGGACGACGAGCGAGGATCGCCCGTTTCGACACGGGATCCAAAAAAATCGCCCGCGCGGTACGAAACCGCGCGGGCGAAGCGATCAGAAGCGGACGCCGAGGCCCACGGTGCCCTGATGGCGGCCGCCGGCGATCCCGTCATAGTTCGAGTAGCGATACTCGCTGCGGACCAGGAAGTTGCCGGCGTTGAACTCCACGCCCGCGCCGACCCGATAGCCGCCATGGTTGTCGGCATAGTCATAATCGGGCGAGGCCGGCGTGGCCGGGTCATTGTAAGTGCCGCTGAGGCGGGCGTTGGTGTAGCCGGCCTTGCCGTAGAGCAGCACATTCTGCCCGACCACCGCGCCGAGGCGACCGCCGATATAGAGATCGCGACCGGTGTTGTAGCAGCCGCGGTCGCCCGCGACGACGAGGCCGCTTTCGCAGCCGCCCTTGGTCGAGCCGGTGACTTCGGCTTCGACGCCGTAGCGCACCTTGCCCGCACCCAGGTCATAGGTGACCGCGCCGCCATACAGGAAGCCGGTGTCGTCGACACCCGCGCCGCTGGTGTGATCGACGCCGGCCACCGCGACGACGCTGGGACCGGTGAAGGGCTCTGCTTCCTGCGCCATGGCAGGGGCGGCAGCAAGAACCGCAGGCAGAATCAGGACTTTGGCGAAGAATCGCATGACTTTGTTCCTCATGGTTTGGGGATACCGGCGAGGGGCGCCGGTGTGGGTAGGCAACTGCTCCTCGAGCAAACACGGCCGCTGCATATCGGCCGCCACCTGGATCGTTTCGGGAGCGGGCCGAATTTTGCTCGAATTACGGCATCTGGAACTTCGTCCGCCGCAACGCTGAACCTCAGTTCAACGGCAGGTGTCAGGCGTCGAGAACCTCACGCACCTTCACCGCCAGCTGCTGCAGCGTGAACGGTTTCGCCAGGAAGGCGACGTCGTGGTCGAGCATGCCATTGTGGACGATCGCGTTGCGCGTGTAGCCGGTGGTGTAGAGCACCTTGAGGTCCGGCCGCTTCTCGCGCGCGCGGTCGGCGAGGATGCGGCCGTTCATGTCGGGCATGACGATGTCGGTGAACAGCAGGTCGATGCGCGGCTGGATCTCGAGCACGGCCAGCGCCTGGTTGGCATCGCTCGCCTGGACCACGACATAGCCGAGCTCGCGCAGTGCATCGACCGACATGTGCCGCACATTCTCCTCGTCCTCGACCACCAGGATGATCTCGTCGTCCTTGGCGCGCGGCAGGTCGCCGGTGCCCGCCTCGGCGCCGCCCAGCGCCTCAGCCTCGCCGAAGTGGCGCGGGACGTAGAGCTTGACCGTCGTGCCGACGTCGGGCTCCGAATAGATCTTCACATGCCCGCCCGACTGCTTGACGAAGCCGAACACCTGGCTGAGTCCGAGGCCAGTGCCCTTGCCCACGCCCTTGGTCGTGTAGAAGGGATCGAACGCCCGCTCGATCACGTGCGGCGGCATGCCGGTGCCGGTATCGGTGACCGAGACCATGACATATTGCCCCGGCGTCACCTCGTCATGCGCGGCGGCATAGGCGTCGTCGAGATGGGTGTTGGCGGTCTCGATCGTCAGCCGGCCGCCGTCGGGCATCGCATCGCGGCCGTTGACGCACAGGTTGAGCACGGCATTCTCGAGCTGCGCGCCGTCGATGAAGGCCGGCCACAGCCCGCCCGCGAGCACGGTCTCGATCCGGATGTTCTCGCCGATCGTACGCCGCAGCAGCTCGGACATGCCGCCGACCAGCTTGTTGGCGTCGACCGCCCTGGGCGCGAGCGGTTGCTGGCGCGAGAAGGCGAGCAGGCGCGCGGTGAGCTGGGCGGCGCGCTCGGCACCCTCCATGGCGTTGTCGATGCAGTCGAGCGTCTTGGCGCGGTCGCTGTCGAAGCGGCGCTTGGCCATGTCGAGGCTGCCGATGACGATCGCGAGCATGTTGTTGAAGTCGTGCGCGACGCCGCCGGTGAGCTGGCCGATCGACTCCATCTTCTGCATCTGTCGCACCTGCGCCTCCGCGGCGGTGCGGCTCTCGATCTCCTCGGTGAGCTGCCGGTTCGCCGCGAGCAGCGCATCGCCGGCATTGAGCGCCGCGCGCGCCCGGCGGCGGGCATCGCGCGTGGCGTAGATGGCGAGCGCGAACACGACGAGCGCGCTGAGGACGAGCCAGACGGTGAGCCAGGCCGAGCGGTCGCGCAGCTCCGCGTCGCGCGACGCGAGCAGCCGGTTCTCCTCCGCCTTCATCGCGGCGATGGTCGCGCGGCAACGATCCATCAGCGTCTTGCCCACGCCAGCGCGGACGGCCTCCGACGCGCGATCGAACCGGTTCTGGCGCGCGAGGTCGAGTCCGACCGTCAGCCGGTCGATTCGGGCAGTGATGCATTTGCTGAGCTGATCGGCAGCGGCGGCCTGCTCGGGACGATCGGCAACCAGCGCGCGCAGTGTGGATAAGTCTGCACCGATCCGTCGGCGGCCATCGAAATAGGGCTGAAGATAGATGGCGTCGCGCGTGACCAAATAGCCGCGCTGGCCAGTTTCGGCATCCTGCAGCCGCGACAGAACGGTGCTCAGCTGCTCCTGCACCTTGAGCGTATGGGTCACGCGCTGCTGCGCCACTCGCTGCGCGCCGAACAGCAGCAAAGTACCGACCACCGCCGCCGCCACGACGGCGAAACCGATGATCAGCGCGATCAGACCGCGGTCGCGACGAGCGTCCCCCATGCGCTTGGGAATACGCGAAAAAAAGGGCGCGGCAAGATGCCACGCCCCCTTTGTTTCGTTACCGCGGCATCAACGCTCAATTGAGGCGCGAAAGTCCCGCGATGGTGTTGTCGACCAGCGCCTTGTCGGCGCCGGCGTCATGCTTCTGCGCGATGATCGACGCTGCCGCCTTGGCCGCCGCATCCGCGGCGCGGGCACGGACCTGGTCGAGCGCGGCGCGCTCGGCCGCGGCGATCTTGTCCTCGGCCATCTTGCCGCGGCGCTTGACCAGCTCGTCGGCGTCCTTCTTGGCCTTCGCGACCAGCGCCTTCGCTTCCTCGTCGGCATGCGCGACCATCTCGGCCGCCTGCGCTTCGACGCTGGCGATCTTGCGCGCATATTCGTCGCGCAGCGCCTCGGCCTCGGCGCGCAGCGCCTTGGCTTCGTCGAGCCGCGCCTTGATCGCCGCGATCTGGTTGTCGAGGCCGCGGGTGATCAGGCCCGGGACCTTCTTCCACAGCAGGATCGCGATGAACGCCGCCATCGCGATCGACACCCACACGGTGGCGTCGACGATGCCGAAGCTCGCCGGCTCGGGATGGTGCGCGCCTTCCTCGGTGGTCAGCGCCTTGGCGCCGGCCTCGGGCGGAAGGGGCATGCCCTTGCCGTGCTCGGCCTGGCTCAGATTGTGCGCCACGGGATCGTTCGCCTCAGCCATTGATCGCCGCCTTCACTGCCATCTGCGCCTCGGCCGCCGACACCTTCGCGCCGGAAACCTTGGCGACGATGTCCTGCGCGGCCTCGGCGGCGACCGCCTCGATCTCGCCCTGCGCGGCCTGCGACGCGGCGGCGATGCGCGCCTCGGCCTCGGCGACCTTGGCGTCGATCTCGCCGCCCGCCTTGGCGAGCTGCTTCTCGGTCGCCGCGGCGGCCTTGCCGCGCGCCTCGGCAAGCTTCTTCTGCGCCGCCTCGCGCGCCGCATTCTCATGCCCGCGCCAGGTTTCCTCGGCGGCGTCGGCAGCGGCGCGCGCGGCCTCGGCAGCCTTGAGATCGTCGGCGACGGTCTTGTCGCGCTGATCCACGGTCGCCTGGACCTTGGGCGCCATGCCCCGGCCGATGAAGAAATAGACGATGCCGAAGGTCAGCAGCAGCCAGAACAGCTGTGACGCCCAGGTCGCCGCGAGTTGCGAGATTTGAGGCATTTCAATCCTGTCCTGTTGCGGGCCGGGGGCGTTCCCGGCCCGAACCGGAAACAAGTTACGCGACGAAGATCAGGATCATCGCCACGACGAACGCGAGCAGGCCGAGAAGCTCGGCGGCCGCGAAGCCGATGAACAGGCGGCCCTGCTGGCCGTCGGCCGCACCCGGGTTGCGCAGCGCGCCCTCCAGGAACGAGCCGAAGACGTTGCCCACACCGATCGCGGCCATGCCCGCGCCGATCGCCGCGAGGCCCGCGCCGATGAGCTTCGCCGCTTCCGGGCTGATCATGCTGGTCGGTTCCATTTCAAAACTCCTGCTTCAGATATCGTTGGTTGGTACAGTGAACTCAGTGCAGATGCTCGGCGTCGTGAATGTACAGCGACGTGAGCAGCGCAAAGACATAGGCCTGGATGCCGGCGACCAGCACTTCGAGCGCCGAGATGCCGACCATCAGCGCGAAGCTGGGGATGCCGACCACGCCGCCCCACAGCGGGCTGGCGGCGCCGGAATTGATCACGAACCCGGCCAGCACCTTGAGCAGGATGTGCCCCGCGGTCATCGCGACGAACAGTCGCAGACCCAGCGAGAACGGGCGGAACAGGAACGAGATCAGCTCGATGCAGAAGATCAGCGGGATCATCAGCGGCGGCGTGCCGTGCGGCACGAACAGGCTGAAGAACTTCAGGCCATGCTTCCAGAAGCCCACGATCAGCACGATCGAGAACGACATGATCGCCAGCACGCCGGTGATCGTGAAGTGGCTGGTGAAGGTGAAGGGGTGGACGCCGAAGATACCCAGCGGCAGCAGGCCGAGCAGGTTGGCGAACAGGATGAACATGAACAGCGAGAAGATGTAGGGCAGGTATTTGCGCCCGCCCTTGCCGATATTCTCGTCGACCAGCTTGGTGATGAAGCCGGTGAAGTTCTCGACCAGCATCTGCCAGCGGCCGGGAACCACCGCCTGGCGCATCCCGCCGGCCATGAAGATCCACAGCACGACGACGGTGACGAGCATCCACATCGCCGAGTTGGTGAAGGCGATCTGATGTCCCGCGATATTGAAGCCGTCCCAGATCGTCTGCACCTCGAACTGGTGCATCGGGTCGATCTTGCCAGATTCGTCAGCCACGCCTGCGTCCCAAATTAACCGAAGCGCCCGAAAGTCACTTCGAGCGCTGGTTCGAAATCTTGATGATGTTCCTGAAGGCGGACGCGATTCCGAGGAACAGCATCACCAGCAGGAGCCAGGGAGAGGTACCGAGCAGCCGATCGAGCAGCCACCCGATCAACGCTCCTCCCACCAGACCGCCGATCAGCAGGCTCAGGACTCGGTTTCCCAGGCGATAGCTTGCTTCGCCCTTGTCTCGCCCCTCGCCCTTGCGGATCGCCTCCTCGGATCGTGCTTGCGCCAGCCGCTCGTTGAGCGAGGTGATGCGCGCATCCTCCTTGAGGGGGTCCAGTCCGGGCTCGTTCTCTGCCATTTCGTCTCTCCCAAGGCCTTACACCGGGCGAAACGCATGTGCCGAGCGGCGAGCCCGCCAAGGCACGCGCGCTTTAGAAAGGGGGGTGCCCCGAGTCAACCGCGGCGCGACGCCGCCACTGGCGCAGGCCGCCCGCCGGGCCTAAGTCCACGCCGACAAGGGAGAGCGACATGACCGAACATCGCTACGAATCGCGCGTGGAATGGACCGGCGACCGCGGCGAGGGCACGCGCAGCTATCGCGGCTACGACCGCACCTGGGAGATCCGCACCGAGGGCAAGCCGGTGATCGCCTGCTCGAACGACCCTTTGCTCGGCGGCGATCCCGCCAAGCCCAACCCCGAGGACCTGCTGCTCTCCTCGCTCGCCGCCTGCCACATGCTCTGGTACCTGCACCTCGCGTCGAGCGCGGGGATCGTCGTGCGAAGCTATGTCGACCAGCCGGTCGGCGTCGGCGAGACCGAGCGGGGCGGCGCCGGGCGCTTCCTGCGCGCGACGCTGCGGCCGGCGATCGAGGTCGAGAAAGGCGCCGATCTCGCGCGCGCCGAGGCGATCCACCACGAGATCCACCAATATTGCTTCATCGCACGCTCGGTGAATTTCCCGGTCACCTACGAGCCGAGCTTCTCGATCGTCTAGGAGAGCCGCGACATGCACTTCCCGTCGGCTTGCGCCGAAGTCCCGGTCGGCGATCTCGCCGCCGCGATCGCCTATTATCGCGATCGGCTCGGCTTCGGCGAGGACTGGTCCGACCCCGAGCTCGGCCTGGCCGGCGTCTCGCGCGGCGACGCGCGGCTGTTCCTCGCCGACCCGGGCTATCGCGCGCATCGCGGCAACAACGGGCCGATCCTGCTCTGGATCAATCTCGCCAGTCGCGACGAGGTCGACGCGCTGCATGCGCAGTGGCGCGATTCGGGCGCGGAGATCGCGAGCCCCCCGACCGCGCAGCCCTACCAGCTCTACGAGTTCTTCGCGCGCGACGGCGACGGCAATCACCTGCGCGTCTTCTACGATTTCGGCTGGGAGGAGCGCGGCTGAGACGCGCCCTTCCCTGCCGGCCGCCACGCGGATAGGCTTGACCCATGGGGGCGGCTGACAGCGAGGGAATCACCGACGGCACCGGCCACCGCGCGCGGTTGCGCCAGCGGCTGCTGACCGATGGCGAAGGGCTGCTCGACCACGAGCTGGTCGAATATCTCCTCGCGCTCGCCATTCCCCGGCGCGACACCAAGCCGCTGGCCAAGGCGCTGCTGCACGAATTCGACGGGATCGCCGGTCTGCTCACCGCGGACGCGGAAGCGATCGCGCGCGTGCCGGGGATGGGCGAGACCTCGGTCGCCGCGATCAAGATCGCCCATGCCGCGGCGCTTCGCCTGCTGCGCGGCGAGGTCGCGGCGCGGCCGGTGCTGGCGAACTGGCAGGCGCTGCTGGACTATCTCCGCGCCGACATGGCGCACCATGCGATCGAGCGCGTGCGCGTGCTTCACATGAACAGCCGCAACATGCTGATCCGCGACGAGCTGATGCAGGAGGGCTCGGTCGACGAGGCGCCGGTCTATGTCCGCGAGGTGATCCGCCGCGCGATCGACCTGGGGTCGGCCGCGATCATCCTGG
The DNA here is from genome assembly GCF_039595165.1 of Sphingomonas sp. GTDB lineage: Bacteria > Pseudomonadota > Alphaproteobacteria > Sphingomonadales > Sphingomonadaceae > Sphingomonas. Next base: position 24,369 of record NZ_JBCNMA010000012.1, on the reverse strand, counting down.
TCCACAATCACCCGAGTGGCGACCCCGCTCCGAGCCGGGCGGACATCGAGCTGACCCGCAACATCGTCGAGGCCGGGAAGCGCCTCGGCATCGCGGTGCACGACCATCTCATCATCGGCACCGAAGGCCATTCGAGCCTCAGGTCGATGGGCCTCATGTAGCCGAGAAGGTCACCGCCTCGATCTTGTTGCCGTCCGGGTCGAACAGGAAGGCGCCATAGTAATTGGCGTCATATTCGGGTCGCAGCCCTGGCGCGCCGGCATCGCGGCCGCCATTGGCCAGCCCCTCGCGGTGGAACGCGTCGACATCGGCCCGGGTGCGCGCCTCGAACGCGATGTGCGTGCCGTTGCCGCCCGTCGCCGGCTTGCCGTCGAGCGGCCGTTCGACGCTGAATGCGAAGACCCCCGCGCCGAAGTCGAGCGACTGTTCGTCCTCGCTGACCAGCCGGTAGCCGAGCAGCGGGATCACCGCCTGGTAGAAGACTCGCGAACGCTCGAGGTCGCTGCTGCCGACCGAGACATGGTGGATCATGCTGAATACCTTTCGCGCATGAAACGGCCGCCGAACCACTTGGGTCCGGCGGCCGCGGGACGGGAGATGCGAGGAATCCCGTCCCGGAGAGGCTCTTAGGAAGCCGCGGCGGGCGCGAGGAAGGTCTTGAGCTCCTCCTTGTTCACGCCACCCGATTTGTCGGCATCGGCCGCGGTCAGCGCGCGGGTCAGCCACTCCTTGTCGGCAGCCGACTGGCCCTGGAAGGCGGGTTCGCTCGCCGAGCGCAGCGCGACCATCCAGCTGTTGAACTCTTCGGCCTTCAGGCTGCCGTCGGCATCCTTGTCATAGGTCGGGAAACCCTGGTCGACGACCTGCGCGATCTGCGCGGCATTGGCCGGCTGCTGGCCCGACTGAGCCGGCTGCTGCGCCGTCTGGGCAGGCTGGTCGGCGGAAGCCGCCGGCTGCTGCGCAGTCTGCGCGGGCTGCTCCGCCGGGGTCGCCGGAGTCGCCTCCTGGGGCTGCTGCGCGGTTTCCGCGGGCTGCTCGGCCGGCGTGGCGGTTTCAGCCGGCGCCGCCGGTTCCTCGGCCGCAGGCGGCGTGGCCTGTTCCTGCGCGGACGGGGTCGTTTCCTGCGCCGGAGCCTCCTGTGCAAGAACAGGCGCCGAAATAATCACGGCACCAGCAAGAAGAATGGACTTAAGCATCATGTATCTCCTAAGTTATTCTATCCAAATCCTTATTGGACCAGATAGGATAGCTTGACTGAACTGCAACCATTCAACCCGTTGCATAATTATCACGTTCCATAACAAAATTTCCCATCCATTCGACTTGTCATCGCCCTACCCTCCGTTCGTCCTGAATCCGTTCCGATTTTGCGACGAACCGAATGCAAATTCTTTTCGAGGGCTGCGGTTTGCCGGACCGGGACCGCTTTGCTAGGGGCGCCGCGCAGCACGAAAGGCATTCCCATGGTCCCCCGCTATTCCCGCCCCGCCATGACCGCGATCTGGTCGCCCGAGACTCGCTTCGGCATCTGGTTCGAGATCGAGGCGCATGCGACCGAGGCGCTGGCGGAGCTGGGCGTGGTGCCGAAGAGCGCCGCCAGGGCGCTGTGGGACTGGTGGACGACCAAGCCTCAGATCGACGTCGCCGCGATCGACGCGATCGAGGCGGTGACCAAGCACGACGTGATCGCCTTCCTCACCTGGGTCGCCGAGAATGTCGGCGACGAGGCGCGCTTCATGCACCAGGGCATGACCAGCTCCGACGTGCTCGACACCTGCCTCGCGGTGCAGCTCGCGCGCGCCGCCGACATATTGCTCGACGACCTCGACCAGCTGCTCGAAGTGCTCAAGCGCCGTGCCTATGAGCACAAGCTGACTCCGACGATCGGCCGCAGCCACGGCATCCATGCCGAGCCGGTGACCTTCGGCCTCAAGATGGCCGAAGCCTATGCCGAATTCGCCCGCAACAAGGTGCGCCTGCAAGCCGCCCGCGCGGACATCGCGACTTGCGCCATTTCCGGCGCGGTCGGCACCTTCGCCAATATCGATCCGCGCGTCGAAGCGCATGTCGCCGAGAAGCTCGGCCTCGCGGTCGAGCCGGTCTCGACTCAAGTCATCCCGCGCGACCGCCATGCGATGTTCTTCGCGACGCTCGGCGTGATCGCCAGCTCGATCGAGCGGCTGGCGGTCGAGATCCGTCACCTCCAGCGCACCGAGGTTCTGGAAGCGGAAGAGTATTTCTCGCCGGGCCAGAAGGGCTCGTCGGCGATGCCGCACAAGCGCAATCCGGTGCTGACCGAGAACCTCACCGGCCTCGCCCGCATGGTGCGCAGCGCGACCATCCCCGCGATGGAGAATGTCGCCCTCTGGCACGAGCGCGACATCAGCCACTCCTCGGTCGAGCGCTATATCGGTCCCGATGCGACGATCACGCTCGACTTCGCGCTCGCGCGGCTCACCGGCGTGATCGACAAGCTGCTCGTCTACCCGGCGCGCATGCAGAAGAATCTCGATCGCATGGGCGGGCTGGTCCACTCGCAGCGCGTGCTGCTCGCGCTGACCCAGGCCGGCGTGTCGCGCGAGGACAGCTACCGCCTGGTCCAGCGCAACGCGATGAAGGTGTGGGAGAGCGACGGCGAGCTCTCGCTGCTCGAGCTGCTCAAGGCCGATCCCGAGGTCACCGCGGCGCTTTCTCCTTCCGAGATCGAGGAGAAGTTCGACCTCGACTATCATTTCCGCCAGGTCGACGCGATCTACGACCGCGTGTTCGGAGCCTGATCGCCGGAGATTGACGCGAGCCCCAGTTGCTGTGACAGTTTCGCAACACGGCAGGAGTTGGCACATGGCCAAGGACAAGAAGAACAAGGCGGCGAAGCCGAAGAACGCGAAGAAGGATCCGGCGGCGAAGCTGGCCAGGGAACTCGGCAAGCAGACCGACAAGTTCGTCGAGCTCGCGCGGCACCCGTTCATCGCCGACATCGTCTCCGCCGGCCTCGCGGCGCTTGCCGCCAATGTGAGCAAGGGCAGTGCCAAGGCCGACGACGCCAAGCCCGCGGGCAAGGCGGGCGACATCGGCGAGAGCGCGAAGATGCTCGCCACCGCGCTGGCGGCCAAGGCGGCCCAGCGCGTGTCGAGCCGGCTGTTCGAGTCCGCGCCCGCCCCGGCCGAAGCGCCCGCCGCCCCCGAGCCTGCAGCCAGGAAGCCGGCGGCGAAGAGGCCTGCGGTCAAAGCCGCAACCGCCGCGAAACCGCGCACGGCCGCCAAGCCCAAGGCGTCTCCGGCCAAGGCTTCGCCGACCAAGCCGGCCTCCGCCAAGGCTGCGGCCACCAGGACCGCCAAGCCGGCGGCGGCCAAGCCCAAGGCGCCCGCCGCCCGCAAGCCGGCGGCGCGCAAGCCGGCCTCCTGATCGCGGACGTGGCGCGGGACCGGTGACCGCGGTCGAGATCATCGGCCTCGCCGCCAGCGTGAGTTTGCTCGCGGGCTGGCGGCTCTATCTCTGCATCTTCGCGGTCGGCCTCGCCATGTACACCGGCTGGGTCGATCTGCCCGACAAGCTGCACATGCTCGATGTCCTCGCCAATCCCTGGGTGATCGGCATCGCGGGATTCGGCGCCGTGGCCGAGTTCTTCGCCGACAAGGTGATGTGGCTCGATTCGGTGTGGGATACGATCCACACCTTGGTCCGCCCGATCGGCGGCGCGCTGCTCGCGCTCGCCATCGTCGATCCCTCCGACCCCGCCTGGCAGATCGCGGCGCTGCTGCTCGGCGGCGGCGCCTCGCTGCTCACGCATGGTGCCAAGGCGAGTACGCGCGCGGTGGTCAACACCAGCCCCGAACCGGTCAGCAACGCGGTGGTCTCGACCGGCGAGGACGTGCTTACCGGCGGGCTGCTGTTCCTCGCGCTCGCCAACCCGGTCGCTGCGGTGGTGATCGCGGTGCTGATCCTCGCCGCGACGATCGCCGCATTGGTGCTGCTGCGGCGCCTGCTGCGGAAGATATTGCCGCCGAAGCAGCGACCCACATAATCGTCACCCCAGCGAAAGCTGGGGCGCGGACTAGGCAAACAGCTCGCCCAGAAACGCCCGCATCGCCTTCCAGCTGCGCCGGTCGGCATTCTCGTCATAGCCGAATCCCGGCCGCGCAGACCCCTTCATGCTTGGATCGGTGAAGCCGTGCCCGGCATGGCCGTAGCCGTGGAGCTGCCAGTCGGCGCCGGCTTCGGTCAGTTCCGCCGCCAGTGCGGTCACCGCCGCGGGCGGGGCGAGCGGGTCGTTCCAGCCATGGCAGATCAGCAGCTTCGCCGCGATCGGCTTGGGATAGTCATAGTCCGGCGGGTCGAAGATACCGTGAAACGCCACCACGCCGAGCACGCCGCCGGCGCGCGCGAGGTCGATCACCGACTTGCCGCCGAAGCAATAGCCGATCGCCGCGGTGCGGTTCGCATCGACCTCGGGTAGCGCCCGCATCGCCGCCACGCTCGCCTGCAGCCGGTCGCGCAGCAGCGCACGGTCGGCGTTGAGCTGGTTCATGTACAGCGCCGGGTCGGTCGATTCGCGCGTCGTGCGCTTGCCCTGGCCATAGGTGTCGGCGGCGAACCCGACATAGCCGAGGCCCGCCAGCCGCTCGGCGACAAGATTGTCCTGCTCCTTCTGGCCCAGCACATTGGGGACGATCATCACCCCGGGCCGTGGGCCATCCCATGCCGGATCGAACGCCGCCACGCCCTCGAACGGCCCGCCCGGCCCGTCATACACGATGGTCCGCCTTTCGATCGCCATGGCCATCCTCCGTTGCCCTGCCGACGCTATTCGCTAAGGACGCGGGCGATTGCCCGCAAGGAGAAGCCCATGCCCACCCTCGTCCTGATCCGCCACGGCCAGTCCGCCTGGAATTTGGAGAACCGCTTCACCGGCTGGTGGGACGTCGACCTGACCGAGCAGGGCGTCAGCGAAGCCTGGGCGGCGGGCGAGCTGATGAAGGAGAAGGGCCTCGACTTCGACCTCACCTTCACCAGCTTCCAGAGCCGTGCGATCAAGACGCTGAACCTCGCGCTCGAGGCGATGGGCCGGCTGTGGCTGCCGACCGAGAAGAGCTGGAAATTGAACGAGCGTCACTATGGCGGCCTCACCGGGCTCAACAAGGCCGAGACCGCGGCGCTGCATGGCGACGACCAGGTCAAATTGTGGCGCCGCAGCTTCGACATCCCGCCGCCGCTGCCCGAGGAAGGCTCGCCCTGGGATCTCGCGCAGGACCTGCGCTACAAGGGCATCGCGATCCCGCAGACCGAGAGTCTCAAGGATACGATCGCGCGTGTGCTGCCCTATTGGGAGGAACGCATCGCGCCCGAGCTCAAGGCCGGCAAGCGCGTGCTGATCGCGGCGCACGGCAATTCGCTGCGCGCGCTGGTCAAGCACCTCTCGGGCATCTCCGACGCCGACATCACCGGGCTCGAGATTCCGACCGGCCAGCCGATCGTCTACGAACTGGCCGACGACCTGACCCCGGCCGACCGCTATTATCTCAGCGAGCGCTGACGTTCAGGTCTCGTAGGCCGGCTCCGTCCGTCCCTCGACCAGGGTCGGCGCCGGGCCGGTCGCGGGCCGCAGCCCTTCGCGCTCGCTCGCCGGCACCGGCGCGGTCGGGTCGGGCCGGAACGCCTCGGGTGCGCGGTCCTCAGGGCCCGGATGCGGCTGATCGAGCGCAAGATCAGGCGCCTCGTGCTCGGCATTGCCGGGCTCGCGCAGCCGCATCGCGGCATAGCCGATCACCGCGGCGCCAGCCGCGATCGCCGCCGCGCCGATCGAGATCGCGGCGATGCCCGGCCCGCCCGAGCCGTTCTTGGACTTCTTCTGCTTCCTCTTGGCCATGGGTGCCTCACTTCATCTCAGGGATCTCCCCGACAACGGGCAAGGCACCCGCGCCGTTCCGCCTCAGCTCAGCGTATGCGTCAGCGTGATCTCGGCGTTGAGCACCTTCGAGACCGGGCAATTGGCCTCGGCCTCCTTGGCCAGCTTCTCGAACTCGGCCGGGTCGATGCCGGGGACCGAGGCGGTCAGCGTCAGGTCCGAGCGGGTGATCGCGAAGCCGCCGTCCTTCTGCTCGAGCTTGACCGCGGCCTTGGTCTCCAGCGTCCCTTCGGAATAGCCCGCCCGCGCCAGGCCGAAGCTCAGCGCCATCGTGAAGCATCCGGCATGCGCCGCGGCGATCAGTTCTTCGGGGTTGGTGCCCGGCTCGTCCTCGAACCGCGTGTTGAAGCCATAGAACTGGTCGGTCAGCACGCCCGACTGGGTGGTGATCGCGCCCTTCCCTTCCTTGCCGAAGCCGGAATAGCGGGCGGTGGCGGTGCGGGTGGTCATGGGAACATCTCCTCTTTCAAGCACGTTCGGTTCGACTGCGTAACGCCGTCATACCGCATCCTGTCCGTTTGCGCCGCGAGGATTACCGATTAGAGAAATCGACAACGCATGAAGAATCCCGACGTCCTCTCCCGGCCTTTCTTCGAACAGAAGAGCCGTGCCTTCTGGCTGCTGCAGGGCGCGGGCTGGGGCGGCTACCTCATGCTGCGCACGGTCTCGAACTTCTCCAACCGCACCTTCAGCTTCGAGGACATCATCCGCGTCACGATCGAATCGATCGTGGGTTATTGCCTGACGCTGCTGCTCTCGGCGCTCTACGGCTATTTCCGCCGCCTGCCGCGCATCACCGGCATCCTCGCCACGATCGCCACCCTCGCCGCGGCGACGCTGATCTACGCCGTGCTCAACGCCTTCACCGTCTCGGTGATGCGCGGCGAGCCGGGGATCGAGATCCCGCTGGTGCTGGGCAGCCTGTTCTTGAACTTCATCGTCATCGCCGGCTGGTCGGCGCTCTATTTCGGGATCAACTTCTACCTGATCGTCGAGGACCAGATCGACCAGATGCAGGCGCTGGAGAGCCAGGCCAGCTCGGCGCAGCTCGCGATGCTGCGCTACCAGCTCAACCCGCATTTCCTGTTCAATACGCTCAACTCGATCTCGACGCTGGTGCTCCTGAAGCAGACCGACCGCGCCAACGCGATGCTCGCGCGGCTCTCCAACTTCCTGCGCTACACCCTCGCCAACGAGCCGACCGCGCATGTCACGCTGGCGCAGGAGGTCGAGACGCTGAAGCTCTATCTCGAGATCGAGAAGATGCGCTTCGACGAACGGCTGAAGCCGGTGTTCGACATCGATCCGCGCACGGTGAAGGCCCGCCTGCCCTCCCTGCTCCTCCAGCCTTTGGTCGAGAACGCCATCAAATACGCCGTCACCCCGCAGGAGGAGGGCGCCGAAATCTGCGTCGTCGCTCGACTCACCGGCGATCGGGTGCAGATCACCGTATCGGACACGGGCCCGGGATTGATCGAGGGCAAGAACCGGCCAAGCCTTTCAACCGGGGTCGGGCTTACCAATATAAGGGAACGTCTGGCGCAGGCTTTCGGGCCGGATCATCGTTTCGAGGCGCGCTCGGACCCCGGGCGGGGCTTTCGCGTCGAGATCGAGATTCCGTTCCAGATCGAGGAGCAGAACAGGGAAGCGGCCTGATCGGAACAACGCCGTAACGAGCTCGTTTGGCAGATCAAAGGCAGGGGGATAGTGTTGGCAGCGCGCCGGGGCATGGCGCGGCGCCGGATGAGAGTAAGAGGAATCATGACGATCCGCACCATCCTGGTCGATGACGAACCTTTGGCCATCCAGGGCCTCGAGCTGCGCCTCCAAGCGCATGAAGACGTCGAGATCATCGACAAGTGCCAGAACGGCCGCGAGGCGATCCGCGCGATCAAGACTCACAAGCCCGACCTCGTCTTCCTCGACATCCAGATGCCCGGCTTCGACGGCTTCTCGGTCGTGCAGGGGCTGATGGAGGTCGAGCCGCCTTTGTTCGTGTTCGTCACCGCCTATTCGGACCATGCGATCCGCGCGTTCGAGGCGAATGCGATGGACTATCTGATGAAGCCGGTCGACGAGGCGCGCCTCGCCGACACGCTCGAGCGCGTCCGCCAGCGCCTCACCGAGAAGCGCGGCGTCGAGGAGGTCGAGAAGCTCAAGGAAGTGCTCGCCGAGGTCGCCCCGGAGACCGCCGAGGAATTCGCGGCCGATTCGGGCGAGGTGGCGTCGAGCCGCTACGAGAAGCTCATCAACATCAAGGATCGCGGCCAGATCTTCCGCGTCGACGTCGACACGATCGAGGTGGTCGAGGCCGCCGGCGATTACATGTGCATCAAGACCGCGGACAACACGCTGGTGCTGCGCGAGACGATGAAGGACCTCGAGAAGCGCCTCGATCCGCGCCGCTTCCAGCGCGTGCACCGCTCGACCATCGTCAATCTCGACCAGGTCAAGCAGGTCAAGCCGCACACCAACGGCGAATGCTTCCTGATCCTCGATTCGGGATCGCAGGTGAAGGTCAGCCGCTCCTATCGCGACGTGGTGGCGCGCTTCGTCCACTGAGTCGCGACCCGATCCGTCACCCAGGGACAAGGCCGGGGTGACGGTTTGGCGGCAGCGGCCAAGCGCGTCGCCTTCACCGCAACTTTCGGGTTGTTCCCTCTTCGTTCCGGCAGTAGAACGGCCGCAAACAGGAGGACCCCCGATGACCGACAAGTTCGATCGTTTCGCCGCGCTGCATGCCCCGCGCGCGCCGCTGGTGCTGTTCAACATCTGGGACGCGGGCTCGGCGAAAGCGGTCGCCGCCGCCGGCGCACAGGCGGTCGCCACCGGCAGCGCCTCGGTGGCGATGGCCAACGGCTTCGCCGACGGCGAGGCGGTGCCGCTCGATCTGGTGCTCGACATCGCCGCGCGCATCGTCGCGGCGGTCGAGGTGCCGGTGACGATCGACTTCGAGGGCGGCTATGCGGTCGAGCCCGAAGCGGTGGCGGCCAATGTCGCGCGGCTCGCGGCGACCGGCGCGGTCGGCTGCAACTTCGAGGACCAGGTGGTCGGCGGCGAGGGACTGCACCCCTGCGCCTTCCAGGCCGAGCGCATCGCCGCGATCCGCGCCGCGACCGGCCCCGCCTTCTTCATCAATGCGCGCACCGACATCTTCCTGCAGGCCAAGCCCGACACGCATGATGAAGCCAAGGTCGACGCCGCGATCGAGCGCGCGCACGCCTATGCCGCTGCGGGTGCGAGCGGCCTGTTCGTCCCCGGCCTCGCCAATCTCGAGCTGCTCGCACGGGTATGCTGGGAGTCGCCGCTGCCGGTGAACTTCATGGCTTTCCCCGGCGCGCCCGATGCCGCCGCGGTGGCCCAGACCGGCGTCGCACGGATCAGCCACGGCCCCTTCCCCTATCGCGCCGCGATGCAGGGGCTTGAGGGCGCGGCGCGAGAGGTGCTGGGCGGCTAGCCCAACCCTCATTCGTCCCCGGCCCTCATTCGTCACCCCGGGCTTGACCCGGGGCCGGGCTGCCTTGAGCAGGGAAAGAAGCCGGGTCCCGGGTCAAGCCCGGGATGACGAGCAATTAAGCCGCAGGATCTTCCGAAGCTTCGTCCGCGCCGCCCTCACCCGCCGCCTCGGTCTCGAACCACGCTTCGACCGGGCCGCTCAACTTGATCGTCAGCGAATCGCCCTTGCGGTCGGTCTTCTTGCCGAGCTGCACGCGGATCCAGCCTTCGGAAATGCAATATTCCTCGACGTCGCGGCGCTGGTTGCCCTTGAAGCGGATGCCGATGCCGCGCTGGAGCAGCTCGGCGTTGAAGTGCGGGCTCTTCGGGTTGACCGAGAGGCGGTCGGGAGGGGTGTCGCTCATGAACGTTCCTTTTTGATCCGTTCCAGCAAGCTGGGACGGGACGGCACCGGCCCGCTCCTCCACCCGGCCACCCATAGGAAACTGGCGCTGGGTGGCCGGGTGGGGGAGCCGGCCGGTGCCGCTTCAGCGAAGCTGAAGGCGCTCTACGGCGAAGCCGTCGCAAATCAAAACAAAAGCGGCGCGGGAATGAACCCGCGCCGCCCTTGTCACCGCTGTGCTTGGGTTCAGCAGTAACGAACGCGGACCCGGCGCCCCAGATAGGGGTCATAGACGCGGCGGATCGAGCAGCCGCGCCAGCCGCGGCGCTCATAGTGACGGTAGTAATAGCCGTCGCGCGGATAATAGCCGCGATCGCGGTAATACGGCCGGTCATAGTCGTAATAGTAGCGATCATAGTTGTAATAGCGACGGTCGTAGCGGTCGTAATAGCGGTCGCGGCTCGACGAGGCGAGCGCGGCGCCGATCGCGATGCCGGCGATCCCGGCAACGACCGCGGTGCCGGTATTGTCCCGGTGACGATGGCGGTAGCGCTGGGCGTCCGCCGGAGCGGCCGCTGTCAGAGCGGTGGCGCCGAGCGTCAGTCCGAGCACCGCCTTGGTGATGGTCTTCATGACTTCCTCCTCGTGCATGCAGCACTGTTGACGCCGATAACGTATGAGCGGGCGCCTGGGTGCAATCTGCGCGAGTCGTCCTGAACTCGCGCGGAATCGTGCGTTCACTTGCGGTTTAGAGTCATTTGTTTGAAGGCGGCACCGGCCCGCTCCCCACCCGGCCACCCACGCCAGTATATCTTGATGGGTGGCCCGATGGGGGAGCGGGCCGGTGCCGCGTCGGCGAAGCCGACACAAGACAAGGAACCCGCCCATGAACCTGTGGCTGATGAAGTCCGAGCCCGAAACCTTCAGCTGGGACGATCTGGTCCGCGACGGCAAGACCGAGTGGGACGGCGTGCGCAACTATACCGCCGCGCTCAACCTCAAGGCGATGAAGGTCGGCGACCGCGCCTTCTTCTACCACAGCGTCCAGGGCCTCGAGATCGTCGGCATCATGGAGGTGAGCCGCGAGGCGAAGCCCGATGGCGACGGCAAGCATTGGGTCTCGGTCGAGGTGAAGCCGGTCGAACCGCTCGAAAAGCCCGTCACCCTCAAGCAGGTCAAGGCCGAGCCCAGGCTCGCCGAGATGGATCTCGTCAAATATTCGCGCCTCTCGGTCGGCAAGGTCACGTCCGACGAGTGGAAGCAAGTCATCGACATGTCGAAGGCGTAACGACCCGCCAACGGGTTCCCCTCGCGACTCAGCGCCGCTAGGGAAGATGCTTAATGCCCGCCGACGACCCCGTGATCGCCGGCCGCTTCGACGGCCTCGAGCATCGTTTCCCGGTCCGTGTCTATTTCGAGGACACGGACCTGTCGGGGGTGGTCTATCACGCCAATTATCTGCGATTCATGGAGCGGGCGCGCTCGGACATGCTGCGCCTCGCCGGGATCGACCAGCGCGCCGCGCACGAGGCGGGCGAAGGCGCCTATGCCGTCACGCGCATGCAACTTCGCTTTGCTGCACCCGCCCGGCTCGATGACGCGTTGACCGTCGTCAGCCGGCTGGTCCGCGTGCGTGCGGCGTCAGTCGATATTCAGCAACGAGTCATGCGGCACGACGAATTGCTCGTTCAGGCAGAGGTCGAGGCCGCGTTCGTGGCGCCCAACGGGCGTCCCAGGCGGCAGCCGACCTCATGGGTGGACGCGTTCGTGCCGCTTGTATCGAAGGGGAATTGAGCGACACATGGAATTGTTCGTGAATACCGACGCCGCGGCGATGTCGCCGCTGGGGCTGTTCCTCCAGGCCGACTGGGTGGTCAAGGCGGTGATGATCGGGCTGCTGCTCGCCAGCATCTGGACTTGGGGCATCATCTTCTCGCTGCGCGGCCGCATCGCCAAGGCGCGCAAGTCGACCGATGCGTTCGAGCGCGACTATCGCAAGTCCGACGACATCGACGTCTTCTACCGCATGCACGGCGACAGCGACCATCCGGTCGCGCGAGTCTTCGCAGCCGGGGTCACCGAATGGCGCCGCTCGACCGGCGGGCGGGCGCTCGACAAGGAGGGCACGCGCGAGCGGCTGGCCACCACCATGGGCGCCGCGGTCGCGCATGAGATCGACAAGCTCTCGGACCGGCTCAACATCCTCGCCACGATCGGCGCGGTCGCGCCGTTCGTCGGGCTGTTCGGCACCGTGTGGGGCATCATGCGAAGCTTCACCGCGATCGCCAGCGAGCAGAACACCTCGCTCGCCGTGGTCGCGCCAGGCATCGCCGAGGCGCTGTTCGCCACCGCGATCGGCCTGTTCGCGGCGATCCCCGCAGTGATCGCCTACAACCGCTTCAGCCACGGCATCAACAAGGTCGAGGCGCATCTGGGCCGCTTCGCCGACGGCTTCCACACGACGCTCAGCCGTCAGCTCGACAGCGGTCCGGTCCCGGGCAAGCCGGGTCTCTGATGGGCGCGCAGCTTCCCTCCGCCCGCGGCAAGGGCCGCCGCGCGCCGATGGCGGACATCAACGTCACGCCATTGGTCGACGTGATGCTGGTGCTGCTGATCATCTTCATGGTCACCGCGCCGCTGCTCACCGCCGGCGTGCAGGTGAACCTGCCCGAGAGCCGCGCCAAGCCGCTCGACCAGGACCAGAAGCCGGTCCAGATCTCGATCGATCAGGCGGGCAAGCTCTATCTCGACAATAGCGAGGTGACCGAGGAAGGGTTGCCCCCGTTGCTCGAGGAGATCGCCAGCCAGCGCGGCGCGGACAAGCCGCAAGTCTTTCTGCGCGCCGACCTGCGCCTCGAATACGGCAAGGTCATGCGCGTGATGGGCGAATTGAACCGCGTCGGCCTCAACAAGGTGTCGCTGGTGACGACCCCGGTGGACGGCGGCTGATATGGCAATCGCGCTCGATCGTCGCGAGGGAACGGGGATCGGTCTGGCGGTGCTGGGCCATGTCATCCTGTTCGGCTTGCTGACGGTCGGCTTCCTCGCCACGCCCAACCCCGAGAAGCTCCAGCCCACCCCGATCGAGATCTCGCTGACCGACGAGGCCGGTCTCGTCAGCGAGGCGCCCGAGATCAACCGCGAAGCCCCCGCCGAGCGCTTCGCCGAGACTCCCGCTCTACCCGAGCCCGTCACCCCCCCTCCGGTCGAGCGCCCCGAACCCGAGCCGGTGGTGCGCCCCGACCCCGCCCCGCCCAAGGCCGAGCCGCGGCCCGTCCCAAAGCCGGAACCCAAGAAAGCTGAACCCAAGAAAGCCAGCGCCGCGCCGCCCAAGGCGCAGCCCCAGCCGACGCGGCGCGAGGTGCGACCGACCGGCCGCCTCTCGGGCATCGTCGACGGCCTCACCGACCAGCCGAGCAAGGGCAAGGCCAAGGCCCCCCAGGCCAGCCAGATCGGCGCCGCGGTCAAGTCGAGCCTCGCCGCCGAGGTGATCCGCCAGCTCCGCCCGCACTGGCGCTCGCCCACCGGCGCCGATGTCGAGCTGCTGCGCACCACGGTCGAGATCCGCCTCAACCGCGACGGCTCGCTCGCCTCGCCGCCGCGCGTGGTCGCGCAGACCGGCGTCAATGCCAGCAACCGCGCGCAGGCCGACCTGCACAAGGAACGCGCGCTCAACGCCGCGCGCCTCGCCGCCCCCTTCAACCTTCCGGAAGAATATTACGACGCCTGGAAGATCCTCCGTCCCAACTTCGACAGGAACCTCAGCCGATGAAGCCCGCATTCTCGCTCGTCGCCCTCCTGATCGCCACGCCGGTGGTCGCGCAGGAGGAAGTGACCCCGCCCACCGTCCCGGCGCCCGCCCAGCAGGAAGAGGGCCTCAGCGTCGACGTCACCGACACCGCCTCGGCCGACCTCACCATCCTGATCCCCGCCATGCCGACCACGCAGGCGGTGCAGACCCCCGCCGGCAATACCGAGGCGCTCGGCCGCCAGATCGCCGAGGTGATCGCCGCCGACCTGCGCAACTCGGGCCTGTTCAAGCCGATCGGCCCCAATGGCGTGCGCACCCCGACCACGAGCGAGGTGCGCGCCCCCGACTTCGCTTATTGGCGCGGCGCCAGCGCGCAGGCGCTGGTCCAGGGCTATGTCCAGGCGGCGGGCGGCGGGCGGCTCACCGTCGGCTGCTATCTCTACGACGTCGCGCTCGGCACCGAGCTCACCCGCCAGGGGTTCGAGGTCGGCCCGTCCGACTGGCGCCGCGCCGCGCACAAATGCGCCGACGCGATCTACACCCGCCTGTCGGGCGAAGGCCCCTATTTCGACAGCCGCGTCGTCTATGTCAGCGAGACCGGCCCCAAGAACCGCCGCATCAAGCGTCTCGCGATCATGGACCAGGACGGCGCCAACCACCGTTTCCTGACCAACGGCCAGTCGATCGTGCTCACCCCGCGCCTGTCGCCCGACGAGCAGCGCATCGCCTATATGAGCTACCAGGGCGACAAACCCTCGCTCTACGTCTACGACCTCGCCTCGGGCCGCCAGCGACTGCTCGTCACCAACGTGTCGCTCGCCTTCGCGCCGCGCTTCTCGCCCGACGGCCGCTCGATCCTATTCACCATGTCGACCGCGGGCAATGCCGATGTCTATCGCGTCTCGGCCACCGGCGGCTCGCCGCAGCGGCTGACCAACGGGCCGGGCATCGACACCGGCGGCAGCTATTCCCCCGACGGTCGTCGCATCGTGTTCGAGAGCGACCGCTCGGGCACGCAGCAGCTCTACGTCATGAATGCCGACGGTTCGAACCAGCAGCGCATCAGCTTCGGCGGCGGCCGTTACGCGACCCCGGTGTGGAGCCCGCGCGGCGACCTCATCGCCTTCACCAAGATGGGCGACGGCGGCTTCCGCATCGGGGTGATGACTCCCTCGGGCGGCGGCGAGAAATTGCTCACCAACGCCTGGGGCGACGAGGGCCCGTCCTTCTCGCCCAATGGCCGCGTGCTGATGTTCTATCGCGGCGCGCAAGGCCGCTCGGGCAAGGCCGATGTGTGGTCGGTGGACCTGACCGGCACCAATGCCCGGCGCATCCCGACTCCGCTGGATGGATCCGATCCCGCCTGGGGACCGTTACGCCCCTGAGTCGGATCGCCGATCGCCAGCTCACGAAATCCGTAAATGCCTAGGGAGACACCACCAATGGCAAAGCTTAGAACCGCCCTCATCATCGGCTCCATGGCCATCGCCGTCGCCGGCTGCTCGAAAAAGCGTCCCGAGACGCTGCCGCCCGGCCCCGGCGCGGTCGATCCCGGCCCCGGCACCGGCACCGACACCGGCGGCGCGGTCCAGCCCGGCAGCCCCGAGCATTTCAAGCAGAACGTGTCGAGCGACACGATCCACTTCGCGCTGGACCAGTACGACATCGACGCGCAGGCGCGCACGATCCTCGACAGCCAGGCACAGTGGCTGACGCAATATCCCAACACGCGCATCACGCTCGAGGGCCATGCCGACGAGCGCGGCACGCGCGAATACAACCTGGCGCTGGGCGATCGCCGCGCCAATGCCGCCAAGAACTATCTCGCGGCGCGCGGCGTCTCGGCGACGCGCATCACCACGATCAGCTACGGCAAGGAACGCCCGCTCGCGCTCGGCTCGGACGAGCAGAGCTGGGCGCAGAACCGCCGCGCGGTGACGATCGTCATCAACTGATCGTCCGCGACGGACAGCGAAGGGGCGCGCGCCACGCGGCACGCGCCCCTTTCTCGTGCCGGTTCAGTCGCCGAACCAGGTGCGGAGCGCGCCGACCAGTCCTTCCGGGCTGCCGTCGCCCACCCACGCGACATAGCCGTCGGGCCGGATCAGCACCGCAGCCGGCTTCGGGATCTCGCCGATCACAGGCAGCTCGCACACGCCTTCGAACCTGGCGTCGATCAGCTCGACGCGATCCGCCCATCGACCGGCCGCGAGCGAACCCGGCTCTCCCAGATTGAGCAGCACGGGCCGCGCCTCGTGCAGCAACGCGAAGACCCGCGTCGCCCCGCCGGCAGCGACGATGTCGAGGTCGGGCATGCGCCGCCCGAGCAATGGATGTCCCTCGCCGCACGTCTCGTAATGGATGTCGAGGCCCGACATCATCCCCGCGAAGCGCTTGCGCGGTTCGTCCAGCGCCAGCATCTCGCCGACGAAGTCGCCCAGCACCGCCATGCGCGCGCCCGGCAGCCGCAGCACGCCCTGCGCGATCGTGTTGCGCAGCACGCGCGCGGCGACCGGATGGCGCTCGGCCTGATAGCTGTCGAGCAGCGCCTCGGGCGATACGCCCTTCGCCACCTGCGCCAGCTTCCAGCCGAGATTGGCCGCATCCTGGATGCCGAGGTTGAGCCCCTGCCCGCCCATCGGCGAATGGATGTGCGCGGCGTCCCCCGCCAGCAGCACGCGCCCCGCGCGATAGCTCGCCGCCTGGCGCGCCGCGTCGCTGAAGCGCGACAGCCAGCGCGGCGAATGCACGCCGAAATCGGTGCCGTAGACCGCCTTCAGCGCACCGGCGAGCTCCTCCAGCGACGGCGCGTCCTTCGCCAGGGCGTCCTGTCCGGCCAGCACCACGCCGACCGTCTCGCCATCCTCCAGCACCGACATGGCATGGCGGCCCGACGCGTCCTCGCGAAAGCCCGGCTCGGGCGGCTCGGTCATCCGCACCTCGGCGATCAGCCAGCTGGTCGAGGCCGCTTCGCCCGGAAAGTCGATCCCGGCCGCCTTGCGCACCCGGCTGCGCCCGCCGTCGCAACCGACCAGCCATTGCGCCCGCAGCTGCATGCCCTGCGATGTCGCGACATCGAGTCCATCCGCGCCCGCGACGAAGTCGATCACCTCATTCCCGCGATACACCGGCACGTTGAGCGCCTCGGCCCATTCGCCGAGCAGCCACTCGATGCGCTCCAGCGGCAGTCCGAGGAGATAATGATGCCGCGTCGGAAAGTCGCTGATGTCGAGCGGTACATGGAAGCCGACATTGGGATAGGTCTGCCCCTCGGCGAGGAACCGCCCGACGATCCCGCGCTGGTCGAGCATCTCGAGCGAGCGTGCATGCAGGCCGCCCGCGCGGGCGCCGAATCGTTCCCTGGTCGCCCGCCGCTCGACGATCGCGACGTCCACGCCCGCGAGCGTCAGCTCGGCCGCCAGCATCAGCCCGGTCGGGCCGCCGCCGGCGATGACGATCTCATGTTCGGTCATTTGCATTTTGCCACCTCTGCGAATCGTGAAGGGGCACGCTTCATACGGGGTAGCCGGGGTCTTGAAGCAAGACGGTCGCCCCCCATATTTACGAAGTGCGGGGCGGCGCATGTGTTCGTGCCGCGCCTCGACCCTCCCCTTCCGCTACCGAAACGCGTCGCGATCCCAGCGCTCCCGCCCTCGCGCGTTTCCGCTTGCGCATCCCGTATTTCGATATAAAACTGATATCATAATTACGGGAGGCATTGATGACCGATTCGAACCCCCGCGCGCTCCGCAGCAGCGCCGAGCGTCCTGCGGCCACCGCCAGCGGCTATGTCATGCTGATCGTCGCGCTGCTCGCGCTCGCGGCCATCGTCCACTCCGTCGTCGCACTCTCGGGGCGGGACGCGTTCGGCTGGAACGCGCTCGTCCTTGTTGCCGGCGCGGTCGTCCTCGTGTTCGTCTCGATCGGCTTCTACCTGCTCCAGCCCAACCAGGCCGCGGCGATCCTGCTGTTCGGCGCCTATCAGGGCACCGATCGCAACACCGGCCTGCGCTGGGCATGGCCGTGGCTGATCAAGAAGAAGATCTCGGTCCGCATCCACAACATTACCTCGGAGCGGCTCAAGGTGAACGACCTGCGCGGCAACCCGATCGAGATCGCGTCGAACGTGGTGTGGCGCGTCGCCGATACCGCGCAGGCGCTGTTCGACGTCGACGACTATCGCGAGTTCGTCCACATCCAGATCGAGAGCGCCGTCCGCGC
This sequence comes from Sphingomonas sp., assembly GCF_039595165.1. Lineage (GTDB taxonomy): Bacteria > Pseudomonadota > Alphaproteobacteria > Sphingomonadales > Sphingomonadaceae > Sphingomonas. Next base: position 6,654 of record NZ_JBCNMA010000012.1, on the reverse strand, counting down.
GATCGGCTCGCGCTATCCCTATGACGACTTCACGCACGAGGAGATGACGCTGCGCGGCAATGCCGAGCATGTCAGCGACGAGCTGCGCGCCGAACTGCAGGAACGCGTCGAGATGGCCGGCGTGCACATCGACGAATGCCGCCTCACCCACCTCGCCTATGCGCAGGAGATCGCTCAGGCGATGCTCCGCCGCCAGCAGGCCGAGGCGGTGATCGCGGCGCGGCAAAAGCTGGTCGAGGGCGCCGTGTCGATGGTCGAGACCGCATTGGAGCAGCTCAGCGCCAAGAATGTCGTCGAGCTCGACGACGAACGCCGCGCTGCGATGGTCTCGAACCTGATGGTCGTGCTCTGTTCGGAACGCGATACCCAGCCGGTGGTGAACGCGGGCTCGCTCTACCAGTAAGCGTGCCGTGACCGCTCCACCCAAAAAGGCGTTTCCGCTCCGCCTCGATCCCGCGCTCTACGCCGCGATCGAGCGGAGCGCGGCGACCGACCTGCGCAGCGTCAACGCCCAGCTCGAGTGCCTGCTGCGCGAGGCCCTGTCGCGGCGCGGCGTCAAGCTCGCGGAGCCGGTGCGCGCCAGGCGCGGCCGGCCGCCGAAGAACGAAGGAGACGAATGATGCTGATCATCGTGTTCGCCAGCCGTTCGCATCTGCTCTGGCTCGCGTTGGCAGCGCTGCCGTTGCTGCTGCTCGGCATCGGGCTGGCGATCTGAAGGGAGAAGGCTGCGATGCGATCCAACCCATGCCCCAAATGCCAGAGCACGATGACCGAAGGCTTCGTGCTCACCGAACGCCACGGCATGCTGGCGCTGCTCAGCTGGTCGCGGGGCACGCCGCGCAAGGGCTGGTTCGGTGTCAGGCAAGGCAGCGGCAAGCCGATCGAGATCAGCACCTGGCGCTGCCAGCGCTGCGGGTTTCTCGAGAATTATGCGCGCGACTGAGAGCTCAGCGCTTCGGCGCCTCGGGCGGCGGCGGGCCGAACGCCTCGTCGAGCAGCCGCGCGAGGCGCAACCCGCCGCGCTGCACCTGCAGGCGTAGCATCGGCACCAGCTGCGCGACCGCCGCATCGTCCAGCTTGCCGCGCTCGGGCATGTCGGTCCGGCACGGATCGCCGCCATAGGCGGCGGCATAGGCTTGCTTCGCCGCCTCCCAATTCTCGCGGCTCCAGTCCTCGACCGTGCCTGCGCCCGTCGCGGCGCGCTCTTCCGGCGGATAGGCGACCACCAGCGGCGGCGGGGTCGAGATCGCGCGCTCGGCCAACCATCCGTCGAGGATGGTGTGCAGGTTGAGGCGCTCCGGCCCGTAGATGCCATAGTCCGAGCGCGCGCGGTTGCCGCCAAGGTCGCCCTTGTCGCCGGCATGCAGCGGCTGGTGCAGGTCGCCGACGAAATGCGTGAGGAAGGCCAGCGCCATCACCTTCTCGCGCACCGGCACCTTGGGGTCCTGCAGCAGCTTCACGTCGCGCTCGATCTGCGCCGAGACGCAATTGCCGTCGGGGCAATTGCCCTTGAGCGTGAACGGCTTGCAGATGCTCACATTCTGATAGTGCCAGTTATAGGCATAGCTGAACCGCGGCCCCAGCGGCTTGATGCAGTCGGCCCACACGCTCGCCTGCTCGATCGTCCGCGCCGGGCAGGTCGGCGTCTCGAGCAGCGCCTGCCGCGCCAGCAGCCGGTCGATCGCGCGCCGCGTCTCGGGCTTGACGTTCTTGTAGGCGATCGCCGCGATCGTCTCGTGCCCATATTCCCAATAGGCGAAGGCGGGCGAGGCGACGAGCGTCGCGGCGAGCGCGGCGGCGGCAAGGATGCGGCGAATCATGCCGCCGCCATAGCCGGTCGATGCGCCGAAATCGCTTGCAATATTCGCGAATGTTCTATATATGTTCTGAGGGCCGCATGTTTCCCTGTCAATCTGGCGGCGCGCGCATCCGGACTGGCAGGCGGACCGGGGGGATAGCGTAAACTTTGTGTAAACTTCCGGCGCGGACCGCCGTTCAGTCCTCGTCCCCGTAGATCGCGACGACCTTTTCGCCGCTGGCCGAAACCTTGCCGCGATACATGCCCGGCGTGTTGAAGCTCCACGCCATCTCGCCGGAGGGCCCGGTGAGGATCACGCCGCCGGTGCCGCCGAGCGCCTTGGTCTCGGCCATCACCACGTCCGCGGCGGCCTTGAGGCTCTCGCCCTTGAACCGTACCCGCGCACAGATCTCGTGTGCGACGCCCTCGCGGATGAAATACTCTCCCGCGCCGGTCGCGGAGACCGCGCAGGCGCGGTCGTCGGCATAGGTGCCGGCGCCGATCACCGGCGCGTCGCCGATCCGGCCCCAGCGCTTGCCCGTGATCCCGCCGGTCGATGTGGCGGCGGCAAGATGGCCCTCGGCGTCCATCGCCACCGCGCCGACGGTGCCGAACTTGCGGTCGACGTCGTACCAGCCGATCTTCTTCGCCTTGAGCGTTTCGAGTTGGCGGCGCCGCTCCTCGGTCGCGAAATAAGCGGGATCGGCCTGCTCGAGCCCCTTCTCGGCGCTGAACTGGTCGGCGCCCTCGCCCGCCAGCATCACGTGCGGGCTGTCCTCCATCACCCGCCGCGCGAGGCTGACCGGGTTCTTCGTCCGCGTCACGCCGGCCACGGCGCCTGCCTTGCGCGTCGTCCCGTCCATGATCGCGGCGTCGAGCTCGTTGGTGCCTTCATAAGTGAACACCGCGCCACGCCCGGCGTTGAAGTTGGGGTCGTCTTCCAGCACCTTGACCGCGGCCTCGACCGCGTCGAGCGCGCTGCCGCCTTTGGCCAGGACCGCCGATCCCGCCGCGAGCGACGCGTCCAGCGCCTTGCGCACCGCCGTCTCGCGCTCGGGCGTCATCTTGTCGCGCTCCATCACCCCGGCGCCGCCATGGATCACCAGCGTCCATCCGGGCTTGCCCTGGGCCATGGCGGGAAGCGACATCAACAGGGCTCCGGCGATGAGGAACGGGCGTATCATGCGGCCTCCGGGGTGGGTTCGGGCGTGGGACGCGGGCGATCGCGCCGCTCCATCCTGAGCCCGATCAGCGGCCGCAGCAACGGGATCTCGCGGCCATAGCGATAGAAGATCCAGCAGCCGAGCGCGGTCGCCGGCACCAGCACCAGGAACTCGACCGGCGCTGGCAGATGCAGCTTGAGCAGCCAGTACATCGCCACGACGACGATCGTCTGGTGGATGAGGTAGAAGGGGAACACCGCCTCGGTCAGCATCGGCCGCAGCTTGTGATCGCGGTTGAGGAACACCTCGGCGATGCCGATCAGCGCGGCGATCGTCATCCAGCACTGGACGTAACGCGCCGCGAGCATGACCCGCCCGACCACCCAGGGCGGATCGGCCGGATAGGCGATGTCGATCGCTACCGACACGACATAGCCGGCGAGGCCGAGCACCGCCGCCGGCTTCCACAGCCGTGCGATCCAGCCCATCACCGGCTCCGATCCGGCCAAGGCGAAGCCGAACAGAAAGGCCGGGAAATAGGCGAGATGCGCGACCCCGTCATTGACCACGTCGTGGCTGTCGCTCCAGCGCTGGAACACCACCACCTGCGTGATCAGCAGATAGGCGGCGGGCAGCCACAGCACCCGGGTGCCGGCGAAGATGCGGTCGAACACGCGCTGCACCCAGCTCCCCCCGGGCAGCAGCACGATCAGCGCCAGGGCGAGCGTGTAGAGCCAGAGATACCCGACGAACCACAGATGATTCCAGGTCGGCACGATGATCCCGTCGAGCGTGCCGAAATACCAGTAATGGTGCGCCCAGAAGGTCCAATAGTTGAACCAATAACCGTGCTGGGTCACCAGCTCGACCCAGGTCTGCGGCGGCACGACCACCGCGACGCCGAACAGCAGCGGGACGATCAGCCGCCAGCTGCGGTTGGCGACGAACTTGCCCGGCTGGCGCGACTTGGCCCAGAGCGCGCGGCTGGCATAGCCCGAGACGAGGAACAGCAAGGTCAGCCGCCAGGGACTCGTGAACAGCATCGGCACCGTCACCCATTCGGCGGGCGCCGCGGTCTTCACATGATAGCCCCAGGGCACGAAGACCATGCCGACATGGTAGAGGATCAGCAGGCCGAACGCCCCGATCCGCAGCCAGTCCATGCCGTAATGCCGTTCCATCGCCGCCCATTAGCGCGGCTTTACGTTCGTGTCAGGCGGGTTGCGGCGAAATCTCCGGCGATGCGCCCCGCGAACGCGGGCCGAGCCCGATCAGCGGCCGCAGCCAGCTGGCCTCGCGGCCGATCAAGTAGAGGAGGGTGCAGGTCGCGCCTGTCCCGGCGAGCAGCATCGCGAATTCGACCCAGGGGTTGAGCTTGAGCGGGAGCGAGTACCAGGTGATCAGCACGATCGCCGGCTGGTGGACGAGGTAGAAGGGGAACACCGCTTCGGCGATCGACTTGCGCCAGCGATGGTCGCGGTTCCAGAACCGGTCGGCGAGCACGAACAGCGCCGCCGTCATCGTCCACGCCATCGCGACCTGCGCCGCGCGCTCGCCCGCCATCACCCAGCGCGGCGGGATCGCCTCGCCCGGAAAGACCAGCTCGACCACCACGACCACCGCGCCGGACAGCGCGGCGAGCGCCAGCGCCGGCTTCCACGCCCGCTCGAGCGGCGCCCACAGTGCCGGTGATCCGGCGAGCACGAAGCCGAACAGGAACATCGGCAGATACTGCGCATGTCCCGCCCAGTCGCTGAACAGGCCGTGCTCCTCCGGTACCACGAACAGCAGCCCGAGCTTCGCGACCGCAAGCCCGGCGATCGGAAACCACAGGATTCGCCAGCCCCTGGACAGCCACGTGACCAACCGCGCGGCGCCCGCATCGAATCGCGCCTGGCCCAGCGCCAGCGCGCCTGCCAGGATCGCGGTATAGGTCCAGAGATAGGCAACGAACCACAGATGTTCCCAGCTCGGGAACTGGCGCCCCCAGAACTCGCCCGAACGCCAGTAATCGAACATCCAGAAATGGAGATAGCCGTGCGGATAGCCTTTCTCCATCACGCGCACCCACATCTCGAGCGGCACCAGGAACACCATGCCGAAGGCGAGCGGCACGAGCAGCCGGACGTTGCGCAGGCGCAGGAACCTGCCCGCGCTCCCCGCCTTGCGCAGCAGGTGCCACGAGGCATAGCCCGACACCGCGAACAGCAGTGCCAGCCGCCACGGCGTGAGCAGCGACATCGGCGCGATCAGCGCGGGATAATGATGGTTGGTCTTGATCACCCAGGTCCAGGGCGCGAACACCATGCCGATATGATAGAGGATCAACAGCGCGAACGCCGCGATGCGCAGCCAGTCGAGGCCATAGTGGCGGTTGGTACGCACGGATTGATCGCCTACATCGGTCACCGTGACGCCTATAGCGGCGGCGGCTCACCAATTGGTTATCGTTCCGCCGCCTTTCTCGCGTTCGGCCGATAGGGTATAGGGCCGGCGAACCCAGAGGAATCCCAATGTCCGTGCGTCCCTGGCGCGATATCGCGCGCCGCCAAAGCCGCCAGATCATGGTCGGCAACGTGCCCGTCGGCGGCGATGCCCCGGTCACCGTCCAGACGATGACCAACACGCCCACCGAAGACGCCAGGGCGACGATCGATCAGATCCGCCGCTGCGAGGAAGCGGGCGTCGACATCATCCGCGTCTCCTGCCCCGACGTGGCGAGTACCGCGGCGCTCCGGCAGATCGTCCGCGCCGCGCGCGTGCCGGTCGTCGCGGACATCCATTTCCACTACAAGCGCGCGCTCGAAGCCGCCGACGCAGGCGCGGCGTGCCTGCGCATCAACCCCGGCAACATCGGCTCGGCCGAGCGAGTCAACGAGGTGGTCAACGCGGCCAAGGCCAATGGCTGCGCGATCCGCATCGGCGTCAATGCCGGCTCGCTCGAGAAGGATCTCCTCGAGAAGTACGGCGAGCCCTGCCCCGAGGCGCTGGTCGAGAGCGCGCTCGACCATATCAAGCTGCTGCAGGACCGCGACTTCCACGAATTCAAGGTGGCGGTGAAGGCCAGCGACGTGTTCCTCGCCACCGCCGCCTATCAGCAGCTCGCCGAAGCGGTGGACTGCCCGCTGCACCTCGGGATCACCGAGGCCGGGGGGTTCGTCGGCGGGACAGTCAAGAGCGCGATCGGCATCGGCTCGCTGCTGTGGTTCGGCATCGGCGACACGATCCGCGTGAGCCTCTCGGCCGAGCCCGAGGAGGAAGTGCGCGTCGGCTTCGAGATCCTCAAGGCGCTCGGCATCCGCAACCGCGGCGTGCGCGTGGTCTCCTGCCCGAGCTGCGCGCGCCAGGGCTTCGACGTGATCCGCACCGTCCAGACGCTGGAGGAGCGGCTGCAGCATATCCGCACGCCGATGAGCCTGTCGGTGCTCGGCTGCGTGGTCAATGGACCGGGCGAAGCCCGGGAGACCGATATCGGCCTGACCGGCGGCGGCAACGGCAAGCACATGGTCTATCTCTCGGGCGTCACCGACCACACGGTGTCGAGCGAGGACATGCTCGACCATATCGTCCGGCTGGTCGAGGCCAAGGCGGCCGAGATCGAAGCGGCGAACGAAGCCGCGGCGGTGGCGGCGGAATGACGCACGAACCGGCGAGCGAGGTCGTCACCGCGCCGCCGGAAGCCCATCGCGCGGT
>NZ_JBCNMA010000011.1:0-53756 GCF_039595165.1 Sphingomonas sp. | reverse complement strand
GTTGATCGCGTCGTTTCGCGCTTCAACAACGCGATCAACGCGGTGTCGAGTGGCGGGCAGATCGTCTGCGCGATCAATGCCGACGCCGTTACCACCAACGATGACCCTGCCTGCCGCCCGCTCAACCTGTTCGGGCGCAACGCGCCATCGGCGGAGGCGCTCGCCTACGTCATGGACACGCAGCGCAGCGACACGGTGAGCAAGCTCGACGCCGCCGCGGTCGAACTGCAGGGCGATCTCTTCTCGCTCTGGGCGGGGCCGGTGACGATCGCAGTCGGTGCCGAGGCGCGGTGGGAGGAACAGAGCGCGCGCAGCGGCACGCTGGACCTTTCGGGCGCGTTCGGCCCGGTGCTGACGCTCTTCGGCAACCCGGTCAGCGGCGGCTTCGACGTGCGCGAAGTATTCGGGGAGGTCGCGCTGCCGTTGCTCGACATCGAGAATAAGGTGAAGATCGATCTCAACGGCGCCGCGCGCTACTCGGACTATAGCCGCAGCGGCGGGATCTGGTCGTGGAAGGCCGGCGGCACCGTCAGCCTGTTCGACAGCGTGATGTTCCGCGGGACGCGCTCGCGCGATATCCGCGCGCCCACCATCGGTGAGTTGTTCGCGGTGCGCGCGATCACGGTCGGGCCACTGGTCGACCAAGACACGGCCGGGCGCGCTGCGGCTAATCCGGCGTACAACCCGGCGCCACAGCAGGTGCGGACCTATACCGGCGGCAATGCCGACCTGGTGCCCGAAATCGGCCATACCACGACGCTCGGCGTCAGCTTCACGCCGACCTTCATGCCGCGCTTCAACCTCTCGCTCGATTATTATGATGTCGAGATCAACGGCGCGATCACCGCGCTGTCGGGGTCGAACCTCACCGGCGCCTGCCGGGGCGGCAACGCCGCGGCCTGCGCACGGATCACGCGCGATGCGACCGGTACGGTCGTCGAAGTTCAGTCGAACCAGCAGAATCTTGCGATCTTCAAGACCTCGGGTTTCGACATCGAGGCGTCTTATCTGCTGCGCCTGTCGGATCTCAGCGACTCGCTCCCGGGCACGCTGCGGATCCGGGCGCTCGCCACGCATGTTCGCGAGTTCGTGCTCGACACCGGCGTGACGCGTGTGGATTCGGCGGGTGATGTCGGCAGCGGGACGGGCAATACGATCCCGAAATGGCGCGGCACGCTGGCGCTTAGCTATCAGGACAGCCTGGTCGGGTTTGACGCGCGCGTACGCTATGTCGGCGGCGGCAAGCACAACCACCTGTCGGTCGACAACCCCGCCACGGCGACGCTCGAGGGGCTGGTCAACAACGACATCGCGGCGCGCGCCTATCTCGATCTCGGTGCGCAATTCAAGGTGACCGACCAGTTCACCTTCTGGACCAATGTCAACAACGTGTTCGATCAGGAGCCGCCGCTCAGTCCAGCTCAGGCGATGTATTACGATGCGATCGGCACCTACTTCACCTTCGGCGCGAAGCTCAACTTCTAGTCTCAGGGAGGGGAGGGGAGGGGGCACGGCGGGCTTCGGCGCGCCGTGCCCTTGTCGTTCGTCAAACCGGCAGCGCGGTGGTCGACTTGATCTCCGACAGCGCGACCGTGGAATTGATCTCCTGCACCCCGGGCAGGCGCGACAGCTTCTCGAAGAAGAAGCGCTCATAGGCCTCGATGTCGGCGGCGACGATGCGCAGCATGAAGTCGACCGGGCCCATCAGCACGAAGCATTCGAGCACCTCGGGCATGTCCTGGATCGAGGCGGCGAACTCGTCGAGATTGGCGCGGCCATGGGCGTTGAGCTTCACCAGCGCGAAGACATGCGCGTTGAGGCCGATCTTGCGGCGATCGACCAGCGCGACGCGGTGCTTGATGAACCCCTCGCGCTCAAGCCGGTCGATCCGCCGCCAGCAGGGCGACGCCGACATGCCGACCGCCTCGGCGATCGCCGCGGTGGACAGCGAAGCATCCGCCTGGAGCAAGCGGAGGATCTTCCGGTCGAACTCGTCCAATAGCGGCATGATATGTCCTCTATCTCAGCCAGATGAGGATAAATCATTCCCAATATCGCTGTCACGGGCGAAATCGGGTCAGATATTCTCGAGCTCGCGCGATATCATCTCCGCATCGATGAGGAGAGGTGTCGCGTGCAAATAATGGAGCCGTCGGACGACCAGGGACGCGCGGCGGTGTTCGCGATCACCACCGAACGCTGCCCGCAGGTCCTGTGTCGCGTGCTCGGCCTGATCGCGCAACAGGACCGGCTGGTCGACGCGGTGCGGGTCGAGTCCTCGGCCCGGGTCTGTCGCATTGCGCTCGAGATTCGGGGTATCGATCGGCACCGCGCCGCGATCGTGGCGGAGAAGATGCGCAGCCTCGTCCGGGTGCGCACGGTCAAGCTGCGGCTCGCCTGACTATTTCGCGACGGCGTCCTCGGCATGCAGGTTGATCAGCGAGTCCATGAGGCCATCCTCGGCGCTCGAGCAGACGCCGAGGATCACCGCCTCGTCGCAGCCTTCGCCGGCGAGATAGGCATGGCCCATGTTCGAATCGATATAGATCGATTCGCCTTCTTCCAGCGTCACGGGGTCGTAGAACTCGGTGTGGACGACGATCCGCCCGCTCACGACGAAGATGAACTCCTCGCCCGAATGATGGACGAGGTCGCCGAACTCGCTGACCGATTTGACGCGCACGCGGGTGAGCACCGGGATCATCCGCTTCCGCCGCAGCTCGGTGCACAGATAATAATAGTCGTAGTTGCTGGTGTTGACCCGCACCGCGCGCTCGAGGTCGCCGATGCTGCGGCGCGCGGTCACCGGCATGTCCGGCACCGTGACATTCTCCGAGAACAACTCGGACATGCGGATGTTGAGCCGCTGGCTGAGCTGGAGCAGCTTGTCATAAGTGAGGGTGAGCCGGTCGTGCTCGACCTTGGACAGCGTCGAGACCGGGATGCCGCTGCGCTCGCTCATCTCCTTGAGCGTCCAGCCATTACGCGCGCGCAGGTTCTTGAGCAGCGCGCCGAGCGTCGGTTGCGCCCTCATGCGGTACGGTTCCGATCGCCGTTTCCGCGGTTTGACAATTCTCTAAATGGGATCATTATGTCCCGATCAGGATTAAATCGTTTCATGTCAGGTGACAGATTAGCCGTTCCGGGCTGACGACGCAATCGAGGCCGGAACGGCCATAGCGGAGGGGGTCGCATCATGTGGAAGCATTCGCTCAAACTGGGGCTGGCGGGGCTGCTCGCGCTCGCCGCAGCCGTGCCCGCATTCACGCAGCAATCGCCTTCGCTGGTGCCTGAGCCGGCGCCGAAGGCGGCGACTGCTGAAGCCGCGCCGGCCACGCCGCCTGTGCCGGCTGGCGCGGCGGCGCTGACCAAGACCGATGTCGATGCCTGGCTCGACGGCTACATGCCCTATGCGCTCGAGCGCGGCGACATCGCCGGCGCGGTGGTCGTCGTGGTCAAGGACGGACAGGTGCTCACCCAGCGCGGGTTCGGCTATGCCGACGTCGCCGCGCGCAAGCCGGTCGATCCGGAAACCACGCTGTTCCGCCCCGGTTCGACCTCCAAGCTGTTCACCTGGACCGCGGTGATGCAGCAGGTCGAGGCGGGCAAGATCGACCTCGACACCGATGTGAACCGCTATCTCGACTTCACGATCCCGCCCTATCAGGGCAAGCCGGTCACGATGCGCCAGATCATGACGCATACCGCGGGCTTCGAGGAGATCATCAAGGGGCTGCTGGCGTTCGACAAGCCGCTCAAATCGCTGGGCGACACCCTCAAGGAGCGCATCCCCGAGCGGATCTACGCGCCGGGCAGCACGCCGGCCTATTCCAACTACGCCACCGCGCTGGCCGGCTATGTCGTCGAGCGCGTGTCGGGCATGAAGTTCGACGACTATGTCGAGCGCAACATCTTCCAGCGGCTCGGCATGGCGCATACCAGCTTCCGCCAGCCGCTGCCCGCCAGCCTCAAGCCGCTGATGTCGCAGGGCTATGAGCTGGGTTCGGGCAAGGCGCAGCGCTACGAGCTGATCGGCCTCGCCCCGGCCGGCGCCGCGGCGGCGAGCGGCGCGGACATGGCGCGGTTCATGATCGCGCACCTCAACGACGGCGGCCCGCTGCTCCAGCCCGCGACCGAGCGGCTGATGCAGACCGCGCAGAACAGGAGCGTGCCGGGCGTGAACCAGATGGCGCTCGGCTTCTACGAACATTGGGTCAATGGCCGCCGCGCACTCGGCCACGGCGGGGACACCGTCTATTTCCACACCGATCTCAAGATCTTCCCGGCCGAGAAGCTCGGCGTCTACGTCTCGGTCAACAGCCCGGGCAAGGAGGGCGCGGCCGGCGCGGTGCGTAGCGCGTTGATCGATCAGTTCGCCGACCGTTACCTGCCAGCCGCGAACAAGGCGCCGCCGGTCGAGCTGCCCACCGCCAAGGAGCACGCCAAGCTGCTGGTCGGCAACTGGTCCAACAGCCGCCGGGTGGAATCGAGCTTCGCCTCGATCGTCTATCTGCTCGGCGAGATGAAGGTCGGGCTCGACGCCGACGGGCGGCCGCTGATCGCCGGCGCGCCCGCGCTGGGCGGCGCGCCGCGCAAGTGGATCGAGGTGGCGCCCTTCGTCTGGCAGGACGCCTATGGCCATGAGCGGCTGGCGGCGCAGGTGGTCGACGGCAAGGTCGTGCGCTGGTCGTTCGGCATGATCTCGCCCTTCATGGTGTTCGACCGCACGCCCTGGTACGCGACGGGCGCCTGGCTGCTCCCCGCGCTCGCTTTCGCGCTCGGCGTGGTCCTGCTCACCGCCATCTCCTGGCCGGCCGGCTGGATCGCGCGCCGCCGCTACGGTGCTGCGCTCGCGCTGGAGGGCACTGCCCGTCGCGCCTATCGCCTGGTGCGCGGCTTCGCCTGGCTGGTGCTGCTGGTGCTGGTCGGCTGGATGGTGGTGATCACCATGGTCGAGAATTTCGACTCGCACGGGTCGTTCGACTGGCTGATCCTGCTGCTGCAGGTGGCGGGCACGATCGGCTTTGTCGGGCTGCTCGGCCTTGCCGGCTGGAACCTGTGGCTGGCGTTCAAGGGCAAGCGCAGCTGGTTCGCCAAGCTGTGGGGCGTGCTGCTGGTGCTCGGCGCCTTCGTCCTGCTGTGGGTGGCGCTGGTGTTCAAGCTGATCAGCTTCGGCACGGGCTTCTGATGGTGCAGCGTCGTTCCGTAAATGTGCGCGTGCAGCGGTTTGCCTATGTCAAACCGTTCCGCATCGCCGGCCATGTCTTCACCGAGTCCGAGGTCGTGGTGGTGGAGGTCTCGGACGGCCTCCACACCGGCCGCGGGGAAGGCGGGGGCGTCTATTATCTCGGCGACGATGTCGCGGCGATGGTCGCCGCGATCGAGAGCGTCCGCGAGCCGCTCGCCAAGGGCATGACTCGCGCCGAACTGCAGGCGGCGTTGCCACCGGGCGGCGGCCGCAATGCGATCGACTGCGCCTTGTGGGAGCTCGAATCCAAGGCGGAGGGCAAGCCGATCTGGGCACTCGCCGGGCTGCCGCCGCCGCGGCCGCTGCGCACCACCTTCACCCTCGGCGCCGACGATCCGGCGGTGATGGCGCGGATGGCGAAGCACAATTTCCCCGACGCGCGCGCGCTCAAGCTCAAGCTCACCGGCGATCTTCATCTCGACCTGGCGCGGGTGCGCGCGGTGCGCGCCGCGCGGCCCGACTGCTGGACCGGGGTCGACGCCAATCAGGGCTATGCGGTCGCCGATCTCGAGGCGCTGGCCGAGGGGCTGGTGGCGCTCGACGTGCGCCTGCTCGAGCAGCCGCTGGCACGCGGGCGGGAGGCGGACCTCGACGGATTCGACTCGCCGCTTCCGATCGCCGCGGACGAGAGCGTGCTCGGGCTCGCCGATGTCGACTCCATGCTCGGCCGGTTCGACACGATCAACATCAAGCTCGACAAGTGCGGCGGGCTGACCGAGGCGCTGGCGATGGCGCACCGCGCCCAGTCGCTGGGGCTCGGGGTGATGGTCGGCAACATGATGGGCACCAGCCTGGCGATGGCGCCGTCCTTCCTGGTCGGCCAGCTCTGCGACGTCGTCGACCTCGACGGCCCGACCTTCCTCGCGCGCGATCGCCAGCCCGGCATCGCCTATCGCGACGGCGACATCCTGTGCGACGACCGCGTGTGGGGACGTCTCGCCGCCTGATGGCCGTAGCAGGAAGTATCTTTCGATATCGGTTGACAGTTCTCCGATCAGGATAATAGCATCCTGAATAGACAAAATTACATTAGGGGGAGATGGCAATGACATCATTGCCCGGTTTCGCGCGTCGCCGGTCGCTTCGCGGTTCCGCCACGATCGCGATCGCCGCGCTCGCGCTGCCCGCCGTCGCCGCGGCGCAGGAGGCGACCGAAGCGGACGCGCGCGATCCCAACGAGATCGTCGTCACCGCCCAGAAGCGCGAGGAGCGGCTGCAGGACGTGCCGATCTCGATCAGCATCGTCGGCGGCGAGCGGATGCAGCAGAGCGGCGGCTCGCAGCTGACCGACTATGCCGCCTATGTACCCGGGCTGCAGGTCGACAATGGCGGATCGCCCGGCCGCTCGACTTTGTCGCTGCGCGGCGTCGCGCCGATCGGGCCGAGCGCGACGGTCGGCATGTATCTCGACGATGCGCCGATCGGATCGAGCGGCATCTACAATCGCGCCCAGGCCTTCTCGCTCGACCTGCTGCCCCATGACATCGACCGGCTCGAGGTGCTGCGCGGGCCGCAGGGAACGCTCTACGGCGCGAGCTCGATCGGCGGCCTGCTCAAATATGTGACGGTCCAGCCGGACCTGCAGCAATTCTCGGTACGCGCGAGCGGGGAGGTCTTCACGATCGCGCATGGCGGCGACGCCGGCTGGGCGGCCGGGGCGATCGTCAACGTGCCGATCGTTCAAGACCAGCTCGCGATCAGCGGCAGCTTCGCGCGTCGCGACACGCCGGGCTATGTCGACAACATCGAAACCGGCGAGGCGGATGTGAACGGCGCGGTCCAGCAGGGCGGCCGCGCGGCGCTGCTCTGGCGGCCCGATCCCGCGCTGACGATCAAGCTGAGCGGCATCTGGCAGTCGGTCGATTCGGACAATTTCAGCATCGTCTATGAAGGGATGGGCAACACCCCGCTGGCGCCGGGGACGCCGTTCCTCAGCACCAATTCGCAGCTGCCCGAGCCCTTCACCAGCGACTTCCAATTCTATTCGGGCACGATCTCCTACGATCTCGGCTTCGCCGAAGTGAGCTCGACCACCTCGTACAGCGAGCTTGAGATCCTCGAGACCAGCGACGCCTCGCGTATCTATGGCGTGATCTGGGGTGGTCTCGCGACCTACCCGGCGACGCTGCACCAGAAGAAATGGACCGAGGAGGTGCGGCTCACCTCGGCATCGAGCGACAAGTTCGAGTGGATGCTCGGCTTCTTCTACACCGACGAGGACAACAGCCACAACCAGATCGTCCGCGCGCTCGACGCCTCGGGCGCGGTGCTGCCGGCGTTCGACCCGTTCGCGATCGTCGCGCTGCCCAACACCTATAAGGAATATGCGTTCTTCGGGAACGCGACGTGGAAGATCAGCGAGCTGTTCCACTTGACCGGCGGGCTGCGCTGGGCGCGCAACGACCAGACCTTCACGCAGGTGACTCAGATCCCGCTGCTCGGCCTCGATACTGGCGGCACGGGTAAGTCCAGCGAGGAGATCGTCACCTACAGCGTCAGCCCGCAGATCAACCTCAACCCGGACACGATGCTCTATGCCCGCGTCGCCAGCGGCTATCGGCCGGGCGGACCGAACATCGCGTTGCCCGGCTTCCCCGCAACGGTCGATTCCGAGACGGTGACCAGCTATGAGGCGGGCATCAAGGCGCGCTTCCTGAACCGCGCGGTCACGCTGGATGCCGCGGCCTTCCTGCTCGACTGGAACGACCTGCAGACCGGCGCGCCGTTCGCCAACGGCATCAACGGCCTGGTCAACGCCGGCACCGCGCGCAGCAAGGGCGTCGAGGCGTCGCTGACGGTCCAGCCGATCGCGGGCCTCAGCTTCGGCGCGAACTTCGCCTATACCGATGCCAAGTGCACCGAGACGACGACCAACTGCACCGATGGAGACCAGCTGCCGGGCGTGCCCAAGGTCGCCGCGGCAGTAACGGCGGACTATGGGTTCGCGCTGGGTAGCTCCACCCGCGCGCGCGTCGGAGGCGCGGTGCGGATCGTCGGCGACCGCATCTCGGCGGTGGAGAGCTCGGCGCTGGCGGTGCCGGTCGACGGCTATGCGACGCTCGACCTCAACGCCGCGGTCACCTTCGACCGGAAATGGACGCTGCGCGCCTATGCCCGCAACCTGACCGACGAGGAGGGGCGGATCACCAGCAACGTCGCGACCACCAATCCCGGCTTCCTCTCGACCGTCCCGCTCCAGCCGCGCACGCTCGGCCTCGCACTCGACCTGGCCTTTTGAGGATGGGAGCGAGCGCCGCCGCCACCGGGTCGAGCTGGTTCCAGCGCTATCTGCTGCCCGGCTTCGCGATGAAGGCGGTGATCATCGGCGGCGGCTATGCCACCGGGCGCGAGCTGGCGGAATATTTCCTGCCCGCGGGGCCATGGGGCGGGCTCGCCGGCATGGCGCTGGCGATGCTGTTGTGGAGCGTGATCGCCGCGGCGACCTTCGCCTATGCCCGGATGGTCGGCGCGCTCGACTATCGCGCCTTCTTCGCCGACCTGCTCGGACCGGCATGGGTCGCCTTCGAGATCGCCTACATCATCTTCGTGGTGCTGATCCTCGCCGTATTCGGGGCGAGCGCGGGGGCGATCGGCGCGGCGATGTTCGGCTGGCCGAGCTTCGCCGGCGCGATTCTGCTGGCGCTCGCGATCCTCGCTACCGTCGCGCTCGGCAATGCCGCGGTGGAGGGCGTGTTCAAATACGTCTCGTTCCTCCTCTACGGCGTCTATGCGCTTTTCCTCATCCTCGGCCTGCTGACCTTCGGCGACCGTATCGCCGAGGGCTTCGCGACGCCGGCGCCTTGGACTGGCTGGGCGAGCGGCGGGCTCACCTATGCGAGCTACAACATCATCGGCGCCGTGGTGATCCTGCCGGTGCTGCGCCACCTCACCAGCACGCGCGACGCGGTGATCGCCGGGGTGATCGCGGGACCCCTGGCGATGCTGCCGGCGATCCTGTTCTTCGTCTGCATGATCGCCTTCTACCCGGGGATCGGGAACGAGACGCTGCCCTCGGACTTCCTGCTGCGCCAGCTCAACGTGCCGGTGTTCCACTGGCTGTTCCAGATCATGATCTTCGCCGCGCTGCTCGAGAGCGGCGCGGGGGCGGTGCATGCGATCAACGAGCGCGTCGCGGGCATGCTGCGCCGCCGCCGCGGGATCGAGCTCGGCGCGCGCGCCCGCGCCGCGATCGCCGGCGGACTGCTGCTGCTGTGTATGTTCGTCGCCGAGCGCGTCGGGCTGATCGCCCTGATCGCGAGCGGCTATCGCCTGCTCGCCTGGATGTTCCTCGCCGTGTTCGTGCTGCCGCTGCTGACGATCGGCGTCGCGAGGCTGTTGCGCCGCAAAGGAAAGGCTCCCGCATGATCCTCAAGCATCGCGCCTTGCTCGCGCCGCTGACGCTCGTCCTGGCCCTGCCCGCGCTCGCCGACCCGCCCGACGGGTTCGAGGCCAGGGTCGAGCAGCTCCGCGTCAGGAGCGGCGCACCCGGCATCGCGATCGCGATCGTCGAGAAGGGCAAGACCACGCTCGCGCGCGGCTGGGGTGTGCGCAAGCTCCGCGATACCGCGCCGGTGGACGCCGACACGATCTTCTTCACCGGATCGACCGGCAAGGCCCTCACCGCCGCCGCGCTCGCGGTGCTGGTCGACCAGGGCAAGATCCAATGGGACGATCGGGTGATCGACCACATGCCCTGGTTCCGCATGTACGATCCCTGGGTGACGCGCGAGATCACGGTGCGCGACCTGCTCGTCCACCGCTCGGGCCTCGGGCTCGGCGCCGGCGACCTGCTGTTCGTGCCGCGCGGCAGCCTGTCGCGCAAGGAGACGGTGAAGCGGCTCGCTTTCATCAAGCCGACCACCAGCTTCCGCTCGTCTTATGCCTATGACAACGTCCTCTATGCGGTCGCCGGCCAGCTGATCGAGGAGGTCACCGGCAAGACCTGGGAAGACTTCATGACCCAGGACGTGTTCAAGCGCGGCGGCATGAACACGGCGACCGCCAGCTATGCGGCGCGGCTGGCGACCCGCAACCGGGCGATGCAGCATGCCCGCATCGGCGGCGTGGTGCGCGGCGACGGGCCGCTATCGATGCTCGACGAGCGCGAGCAGCTGGGCGATGCGGGGAGCCCCGCCGGCGGGATGGCGCTCAGCGCCAACGATCTCGCGCGCTGGCTCACCATCCAGCTCGGCCGCGGCGCGCTGCCCGGCGGCGGGCGGCTCTACAGCGAGGCGCAGGCGAACGAGATGTGGAAGGGCGTGACGCCGCTGCCGATCGGCTCTGGCGGGCAGGGGCCGATGGCCGCATTGACCCCCAAGTTCAGCAGCTATGCGCTCGGCTGGAACGTCGCCGACTATCGCGGCGCCAAGATCATCTCGCACGGCGGGGCAGTGTTCGGGTCGATCGCGCAGGTGATCCTGCTGCCCGAGCAGGAGGTGGGCATCGCGCTGGTGGTCAATGCCGAGGAAGGCGCGTTCCTGCGCGGCATCTCGCAGACGTTGGTCGACCATTATCTCGGTGCGCCCGCGCAGGACTGGCCGGCGCTGTTCGCGGCGCAGTACGAACGGCGCATCGCCGGGGGCAAGGCGGCGCTGTCCGCGACCAAGGCGGCGCCAGCCAAGGTCGGCCCATCGCTGGCGCTCGAACGCTATGCCGGCACCTATCGCGATCCCTGGTATGGCGATGTCGTGGTCACCAGCGGCGCCGACGGGCTGCGCATCGACTTCACCACCACCCCGCGCATGGCGGGCAGGCTGGTGCATCACCAGTACGACACCTTCGTCACGCGTTTCGACGACAAGGCGATCGAGCCTGCCTATGTGACCTTCGCGCTCGACGCCGACGGCAAGGTCTCGCGCGTCTCGATGAAAGCGGAGAGCCCGATCGCCGATTTCAGCTACGACTATCACGACCTCGACCTGCGGCCGGTGGCCAAGGTGGGCAAATGAGGCGCTCCGCCCTTGCCGCGCTGCTCCTGCTCGGCGCTTGCTCGACCGCCCCCGCGCCGCCGCCGCAGCCGGGTGAGGACCCCGCCGCGCTCCACAAGCGCCTGCTGGTGCTCGACACGCATCTCGACACGCCGATGCATTTCGGCCGCCCGGGCTGGGACTTCGGCGCGACTCACGACCCGGCGACCGACATCGTCCAGGTCGACCTCCAGCGCATGGAGGCGGGCGCGCTCGATGGCGGCTTCTTCGCCATCTATACCGACCAGGGACCGTTGACCCCTGAAGGCTATGCCGCCGCGCTCGCATTCGCGCGCAAGCGGTCCGACGTGATCGACACCACGCTCGCCGGCTTCTCAACCCGCATCGCCTCCGCCCTGACCGCGGACGACGCGCGCCGCCTGAATGGCGAGAACAGGCTGATCGCCTTCAAGAGCATGGAGAACAGCTACCCGCTGGGCGAGGACCTGTCGCTGCTCGCGGAGTTCCACCGGCGCGGCGTGCGGCTGGCGGGCCCGGTGCACGGCAAGAACAACCAGTTCGCCGACAGCTCGGGCGACAAGCCCAGATGGAATGGCCTCAGCCCGCTGGGCAGGCAATGGGTCGCGGAGATGAACCGGCTCGGCATGGTGATCGACGCCAGCCACGCCTCGGACGCGGCGTTCGACCAGATGCTGGAGCTCAGCAAGGCGCCGATCCTGCTGTCGCATTCGAGCGGGCGGGCGGCGTACGACCACCCCCGCAACCTCGACGACGCGCGTATCCGCAAGCTCGCGGCAAAGGGCGGGGCGATCTGCATCAGCACGATCTTCCTCTCCGAGCTCAACCTCGCCGGCGAGCGCGGCAAGCTGTTCGCGAAATACGAGCAGATCGCCACGCTGTCGCCCGCCGAGCAGGTGGCGCTCGCCAGGCGCTGGCGCGAGCTCGACAAGACCCAGCCGTTGTGGAACGCCGATTTCGAGCGCTACATGCAGATGGTGCTGCACGTCATCAAGGTCGCCGGCCCGGACCATGTCTGCTTCGGCGCCGACTGGGACGGCGGCGGCGGCCTGCCGGGCATCGAGGACATCTCGGCGCTGCCCAAGGTGACCGCGCGGCTCAAGCAGGCCGGCTATTCGGACGCGGATCTCGCCAAGATGTGGGGCGGCAACATCCTGCGCATCGTGGAGCAGGCGCGCCGCGCTTCGACGCCTGCGCGCGAGTGACCGGAGAGCCGCCGGCTATTTCCGTTCGAGAAACGCCTTCAGGGCGCCACCGGGGACCAGCTTGAAATTCTGGTTCTGCGGCCTGTGGTCGCCGTCCTGAACGATCAGCCGCCCCTCCTCGAACGGGGCGCCGAAATCGCCCGCCGCGAATTCCAGCCCGTCGGTGTCGCCGGCGCCGTCGACCTCGCCCGAACCGGCGATCCGGAAGCGCCGCACATGGCGGCCCGTCTCCAGGTCATATGCGACATAGGCGTTCTCCGGCTTGCCGGACCCGGGCGCCGGATTGTCGGCCCGGCTGGAGACGAGCAGCCAGCCGCCACGGGCGCCGCGCGGAACGATGGCGCGCCCGGCAGGATTCGAACCTGCGGCCCCAAGCTTAGAAGGCTCGTGCTCTATCCAGCTGAGCTACGGGCGCGCGCTGGCGATGCGTTAGCGCGGATTGCGCGGGCGGGGAACCGCGATCATAGTCCGCCGCGCGAGCAGGGGACAGGCGATGGACGGCGAAGCGGCACCGGTGCGGATCAATGCGGGCCAGGTCGCGGGCGGGCATTTCCGCTATTACGACTATGTCATGGCGGCGTTCGTCGCGATCCTGCTGCTCTCCAACGTGCTCGGCGCGGGCAAGGTCGCGCAGGTCTGGCTGCCCTTCTGGGAGACGTGGTGGCCGTTCGGCGCGGGCATCCTGTTCTTCCCGCTCTCCTATGTCCTCGGCGACGTGCTGACCGAGGTCTACGGCTATGCCCGCGCCCGGCGGGTGATCTGGGCGGGGTTCGTCGCGACCCTGTTCATGGCGTTCATGGCGTGGGTGGTGGTCGCGCTGCCGCCCGCGCCCGACTGGACCAACCAGGCGGCGTACGAGACGATCTTCGGCCAGGTGCCGCGCATCGTCTTCGCCTCGGTCATCGCCTTCTGGGCGGGCGAGTTCGTCAATTCCTTCGTACTCGCCAAGATGAAGCTGTGGACCAGGGGCAGGCATCTGTGGTCGCGCACGATCGGCTCGACCTTCGCCGGGCAGGGGGTGGACAGCCTGATTTTCTACCCGCTCGCCTTCTGGGGCGCCGAGGGCTGGACCAACGACCTTGTGCTCAAGGTGCTGGTCACCCAATGGGTGCTCAAGGTGAGCTGGGAAGTGCTGCTCACACCCGTCACCTATGCCGTGGTCGGTTTCCTCAAGCGGCGCGAGGGCGTGGACGTGTATGACGAGGACACCGACTTCACTCCCTTCCGCACGCGGGTCTGAATGAACGACAGCATCTTCCAGGCGGCCAAGCTGTGGCTGGTCGATCATACCGGCCTCGCCAAGGACGCGCTCCACGTCCACATCGCGCTCGCGCTGTTCCTCGGCAGCTGCCTGCTGCTGCGCTGGCCGCTGCGCAGCTGGAAGCCATGGCTGCTGGTGCTCGCCGCGGCGATCGCGGGCGAGGCGTGGGACATCTGGGATTCGCTCGAATCGGGCTATCCGCTCGTGCCCGCGGCGAACTGGCAGGACGTGTGGAACGCGATGGTCTGGCCGAGCGCGATCCTGCTGCTGGCGCGTACCACCAAATTGTTCCAGACTCGTACATCGAGGTAACCATATAGGTTATTTTTGCGCGGGAGTCAAGGGGCCTGCGGGGGTGGCGGCGGTGTCCGCTTACGGTGGGGAAAGTGGAACAAGTCGGTGACGATGTTGGCTTTCGCGCGAAACGCGCGTCCGCGTTGCGGTGGGGAAGGTGGAACATCGCCACGCCCGGCGCATCCCGGCCGCGCGAGGGCGAATCCGCGTCGCGGGCGGCGGAGTGGAGACGGTCGAGCCCGCTTGCCGTGCGGCGCGCTCAGGCGACCGCTTCGAGCAGCCCTTCGAACAGGCGGCGGCCGTCGATGCCGCCATGTGCGGCTTCGATCTTGCGCTCGGGGTGCGGCATCATGCCGAGCACGTTGCCGGCGGCATTGACGATGCCCGCGATCTTGCGCGCCGAGCCGTTGACCTCCTCGCCATAGCGGAAGGCGACGCGGCCCTCGCCCTCGAGCCGGTCGAGCGTCGCGGCGTCGGCGAAGTAATTGCCGTCGTGATGCGCCACCGGGACCGACAGCGTCTCGCCCGCGGCATAGCGGCTGGTGAAGATCGTCTGGCTGTTGTCGACGGTCAGCGCGACGTCGCGGCACACGAAGTTGAGCCCCTCGTTGCGCATCAGCGCGCCGGGCAGCAGCCCGGTCTCGGTCAGCACCTGGAAGCCGTTGCACACGCCGATCACCGGGGTGCCGCGCCCGGCCGCCTCGACCACCGCGCGCACCACCGGCGAGCGCGCCGCGATCGCGCCGCAGCGCAGATAGTCGCCATAGGAGAAGCCGCCGGGCAGCGCGATCAGCCCGAGGCCGTCCGGCAGCTCGCTCTCGCCGTGCCACACCATGTGCGGCCTGGTGCCGGTGACGCTCTCCAGCGCGACGGCGAGGTCGCGGTCGCAGTTGGAGCCGGGAAAGACGATGACCGCGGTCTTCATTGCTTCTCGATCCGGTAGTTTTCGATCACGGTGTTGGCGAGCAGCTTCTGGCACATCGCGTCGATGTCGGCGTCGCTGGTGCCGTCGGCCACGTCGAGCTCGATCAGCTTGCCGACGCGGACTTCGCCCACGCCCGAGAAGCCGAGCGAGCCCAGCGCATGCTCGATCGCCTTGCCCTGCGGGTCGAGCACGCCGTTCTTGAGGGTGACGACGATGCGCAGCTTCATGTGTTGCCTCCGGGGATTTGCCGCGCCCTATGGGCCGGTGTGCCGCGCATCGCAAGCTTCATCGGTCATTTACCGCGCGCTGCGACACTCGGCTCCGCCGAGTCGCGGCCATGGGGGCGCCGACGCGGGGGAGTGCGTAAAATGGCGTTTCTGGCGATCGTGATGTTCGTCGTGCTGGTGGCGTTCGGCCGCGACTATTTCCACTGGACCGATCCCGGCGGGATGACGACGCTGGCGCTGATCTGCTCGTTCGTGTTCGGGATCATCGCGGGGATGAAGGCGAGGGGATAGGGGGCCGATGGCTTGCGTCGGCCAGCCGACCCGAACCGGCGGCGAGGCGCGTGGCGGTCCGCCCGGCGGGCTCGCCAAAATTGTTCAGAAGCCGAAACAAATTTCGCGCAAAAGCGCTGATAGCTCCAGAAAGCCTGCGATAACCGGTCATTATCGCATGCCTGCTGGAGAAAGATGCAATGAGTCTGACTACGTCGAACGATGCGCGCCTCGGCATCGCGGGGCTGGACGATGTGACGGGCGGAGGTCTCGAGCGGAGCCGCACCTTCCTCGTCGAGGGTAGCCCCGGCACCGGCAAGACGACGATCGCGCTGCAGTTCCTGATCGCCGGTGCCGAGGCCGGCGAACGCTGCCTCTACGTGACGCTTTCCGAAACCGAGGACGAGCTGCGCAGCTCCGCCGCATCGCACGGCCTGTCGCTCGAAGGCATCGAAGTCTATGAACTGATCCCGCCCGAAAACCTGCTCGACGAGGATCAGCAGCAGAGCCTGCTCTATTCCTCGGATCTCGAGCTGGGCGAGACGACCAAGCGCATCTTCGAGGCGTTCGAGCGCGTGAAGCCGGATCGCGTCGTGCTCGACAGCCTGTCCGAAATCCGCCTGCTGGCGCAGAGCTCGCTGCGCTATCGCCGCCAGATCCTGGCGCTCAAACATTATTTCGCGGGCAGCCGTGCGACGGTGCTGATGCTCGACGACCTCACCACCGACGTCAACGACAAGACCGTGCACTCGGTCGCGCACGGGGTGATCCGGCTGGAGGAACTCGCCCCCGAATATGGGGCCGAGCGCCGCCGGCTGCGCGTGATCAAATATCGCGGCCGGCGGTTCCGCGGCGGCCATCACGACTTCGCGATCCACACCGGCGGCATACACGTGTTCCCGCGCCTCGTTTCCGCCGAGCATCGGACCGGCTTCGATCCGCAGCTGCTGTCGACCGACTCCGACGAACTCAACGCATTGCTCGGCGGCGGCGTCGATCGAGGGTCGAGCCTGCTCGTGCTGGGGCCGGCCGGTACGGGCAAGTCGTTGCTTGTGCTCACCTTCATCAAGACCGCGATCGAGCGCGGCGAGAAGGCGGCGATGTTCATCTTCGATGAGGAGCGCGAGCTGTTGATCCGGCGAGCCAGGGGGCTGGGGATCGATCTTCAGGCGATGATCGAGCAGGACAAGCTCGTGCTCGAACAAGTCGATGCCGCCGAGCTGACGCCGGGCGAGTTCTCCGAACGCGTGCGCGTCTGCGTCGAGACGAACGGCGCGCGCACCGTCGCGATCGACAGCCTCAACGGCTATCAGGCAGCGATGCCGGGCGAAAACGCCCTCGTGCTGCACATGCACGAGCTGCTCCAATATCTGAACCGCCAGGGCGCGACGACCTTCCTCACGGTCGCGCAGCACGGCCTGGTCGGCGACATGAAGTCGCCGGTCGATCTCACCTATCTCGCCGATACGGTGGTGCTGCTGCGTTATTTCGAGGCGCTCGGCCGCGTCCGGCGCGCGATCTCGGTGATCAAGAAGCGCACCGGCATGCACGAACATTCGATCCGCGAATATCAGATCGGCGGCCGGGGCGTCACGCTCGGCAAGCCGCTCGACAATCTGCAGGGCGTGTTGCGCGGTGTGCCGACGATCGTCGGGGACGTGGAGCTGCTGAAGCGCGAGGACGCGTGAAGCGGACGACGGTCTCCGAACGCGCGCTGATCCTCGCGCCGCGCGGGCGCGACGCAACGATCGCGGTCGCGATGCTGCGCGAGACGGGGCTCGAAGCGGAAGCCTGTTCGTCGCTGGCGGCGCTGATCGACCAGCTCGACGAGGGTGCCGCGTTCATCGTGGTGACCGAGGAGGCGATCGCCAGCGCCGATCTGCATCCACTGTCGGCGTGGATCGCGGACCAGGAGGAATGGTCGGATATCCCCTTCATCCTGCTCACCACGCGCGGCGGCGGGCTGGAGCGCAATCCGGCGGCGGCGCGCCATCTGGAGGTGCTCGGCAACGTCACCTTCCTCGAACGGCCGTTCCATCCCACGACATTGGTCAGCCTCGCGCGATCGGCACTGCGGGCACGGCGGCGGCAATATGATGCCCGCGCCCGGCTGATCGACCTGCGCGAGAGCGAGGCCCGCTTTCGGACGCTGTTCGAGACGATGGACGAAGGGTTCTGCGTCATCGAATTCCTCGACGGCCCGCATGGCCCGCTGTCCGACTATGTCCATGTCCAGGCCAACCCGGCCTATGAACGCCATGCGGGGATTGCCGGCGTGGTCGGCCAGCGAGTCCGCGAAATGGTGCCCGACGAAGCGGAAGGCTGGGTCGAGCTCTATCGCGACGTGCTCCTCTCGGGCGAGCCGATCCGTTTCCATCGCGAGCTGGAGGCGACCGGCCGCCATCTCGAGCTCGCCGCGTTCCGCGTCGAGCCGGCCGAGCGGCGCGAGGTCGCGGTCATCTTCCAGGATGTGACCGAGCGGACCCGCGCCGCGGTGGCGCTGCATGAGCTCAACGAGACGCTCGAGCGCCGCGTCGCCGATGCCGTGAGCGAGCGCGAGGATGCGCTCGCGCAGCTGCATGAGGCGCAGAAGCTGGAAACGATCGGCCAACTGACCGGCGGCGTCGCGCACGACTTCAACAATCTGCTCACGCCGATCACCGGTGCGCTCGACCTGCTCGGGCGGCGCTATGCCGACGACCAGCGCTCGACGCGGCTGATCGAGGGGGCGCTGCAGTCGGCCGAGCGCGCGAAGACGCTGGTGCAACGGCTGCTCGGCTTCGCGCGGCGGCAGGCGCTGGAGACGCGCCCGGTCGATCTCGCGGCGCTGGTCGAGGGGATGCGCGATCTGATCGGCAGCTCGATCGGCCCGAGCGTCGAGCTCGATATCGATGCGCCGGCGGGACTGCCATCGGCGCTGGCCGATCCCAACCAGCTCGAGCTGGCGATCCTCAACCTGTGCGTGAACGCGCGCGACGCGATGCCGGGCGGCGGGACGTTGCGGCTGGCGATCGAGCCGGTGGCGGACGTCGGCGCGACGCCCGCCTTTCTCCGCCTTTCGGTGATCGACACCGGCACCGGCATGGACGCGCAGACCCTCGCCCGTGCGGTCGAGCCCTTTTACTCGACGAAGGAGCTGGGCAAGGGCACCGGCCTCGGCCTGTCGATGGTGCATGGCCTGGCGGCGCAGCTGGGCGGGAAGTTCGACTTGAGCAGCACGCTGGGCGAGGGCACGCGCGTAGATCTGTATCTTCCGGTCGCCAACAACCGGGCCAGCGGCACCGAGCGCCGGGCCGCGGCGAGGGAGCCGGACGCGTTCCGCGCGCTGTCGGTGCTGCTGGTCGATGACGAGGAGCTGGTGCGGATCGGCACGGCCGAGATGCTGCGCGACCTGGGACATGAGGTGATCGAGGCCGGCAGCGGCGGCGAGGCGCTGGCGAAGCTGTTCAACGGCTTTCGCCCGGACGTCGTCGTGACCGACTATATGATGCCGCGCATGGACGGCGCGGCGCTCGCCGCCGAGATCGAGGCGAGATACCCGGCGATCCCGGTGCTGGTGGTGACCGGCTATGCCGGCGGCGATCTCGACATCGGGTTGCCGCAGCTCGCCAAGCCGTTCCGCCAGGCGGATTTGAGCGCGGCGCTGGCTCAGCTGGCGAGCGAGCGAGTCGCCGCCGGCTGATCAGGCGAAGCGGCCCTTACTTGCCCCGGCGCTTGCGGTGGGTCTCGAGGTCGAGCACCGCCGAATCCGCGCCCTCGGGCAGCAGGCCCAGGCGGCGGGCGACTTCCTGATAGGCCTCGACCTCGCCGCCGAGGTCGCGGCGGAAGCGGTCCTTGTCGAGCTTCTCGCCCGAGACCATGTCCCACAGCCGGCAGCCGTCCGGGCTGATCTCGTCCGCCAGGATGATCCGGGCATAGTCATTGTCCCAGATCCGCCCGAACTCGAGCTTGAAGTCGACCAGGCGGATGCCGATCCCGGCGAACAGGCCCGACATGAAATCGTTCACGCGGATCGCCATGTCGGCCATGTCGTGCAGCTCTTCCTGGCTCGCCCAGCCGAAGCACAGGATATGCTCGTCGGTGACCATCGGGTCGCCGAGCGCGTCGTCCTTGAAATAATATTCGATGATCGTGCGCGGCAGCTGCGTGCCCTCCTCGATCCCGAGCTTCTTCGACAGCGAGCCGGCGACGACGTTGCGCACCACCACCTCGATCGGGACGATCTCGACCTGGCGGATCAGCTGCTCGCGCATGTTGAGGCGGCGGATGAAGTGTGTGGGGATGCCGATCCCGCCGAGCAGGGTGAAGATGTGCTCGCTGATGCGGTTGTTGAGCACGCCCTTGCCGCTGATCGTGCCCTTCTTCTGGGCGTTGAACGCGGTCGCATCGTCCTTGAAATACTGGATCAGCGTGCCGGGTTCGGGGCCTTCGTAGAGGATCTTGGCCTTGCCCTCGTAGATCTGGCGGCGGCGTGCCATGGCGTGCGGGGTCCTTCAGAAACACGGTGCCCCGGCGGCGCTTGGGTTCGCGCGGACGCCGGGGCTTCAACGCGGGGCCTATAACGGAAGCAGGCCCTGGGCGCAATTGGAGGTTGGGCTCGGGGAAGACGGCATATCTATCCTCCCCCTGGTGGGGGAGGATCCATCATACTCCCGCCTCAACCTCCGCCGCTTTGGGACGGCGCACCCGCGGGCGGAAGCGGCGCCAGACGAGCAGGCCGATCAGCGCCACCAGAGCCGGCGGGCCGAGCACCGCGATCGCGCCGAGTACGAAGGCCAGCGTCGCCTGCGCCGAGGCGGCGAGCAGGTCGAGCGAGCTGGTGAGCGGCGCGCCCGCGTCGAACCCGCGCACCGCCCGGCCCGAACGATAGTCGAACGTCATCGGCGTGTTGGCGAGCGATTCGCGCTGCTCGCCGCTGCTGGTGCGCCCCGCCTCGATCCGCTGGGCGATCTCGGCGCGCTGGGTCTGCAGCTCGGCACGTTCGCTGGCTGGGAGATTGGTGCGGGCGAGCTCGCGGTCGATGCGGGCGAGCTCCTCGCTCAGGCGCGCGCGCTCGGCGGCGAGGCGGTTGATCTCGGCGCCGGCATCGGTGCCGGTGATCTCGGCATCGACCAGCGTGCCCTCGGCCTTCTGGATCGCGGCGATGCCCTCCTTGCCGAACTGGCGGGCGAGGGTGGGGTCGAGCTTGAACGCCAGCATCGCCTGGACCCGATCCTCGCCGGCCAGCTGGTAGCGCATGCCGGTGATGCGGCAGCGCGCGACGCCGAGCTTCTCGCACGCGGCGGCGTGCTCCTCCTGCGCGGCGGCGATCCGCTCGGCGGGCAGGCTGAACGCGTATCGATAATTGAAAGCAACGCCCGGCGCGGCGGTGACGCGGACTCCGGCCGGGGCCCCGGCCACGTCCGCCGCCATCTCCGCGGGCGCCGGCGCCACATTTGGCGCGTAGCTCTGCTCGGATGCGGATTCGCGCTCGCTCTGGGTTGCCGGACCGCACGCCGCGGTCGCCGATGCCAGAACCAGAAGTGCCGAACCTGATGCCCACCGCATAGCGTAGCTCCTCTCCAGAGATGTCCGTTCGTCGCTCACTAGGCACGATTCGTCGTGCAGTGATAGAACATCACATTAGAGGGTGTTCGGCAATGCCTCTTTTCCGCCACATTTCATCAATGAAGAAATATTCCATGAAATCATATGGTTGATACGAAATCTCGGCATCAGCCGATGCAATAGTTGCGCTTGCGCGCCTCTTCGCTCTTGTCGGGCGCGAACCACGCGCTCAGGCGGCGCGCAGCCTTGACCGCGACGTCCAGGAGGCGCCGCAGTCCGCGATCGATCCCGTCGCTCAGCACCTGATGATTCTCCGCCCAGAAGCGGTCGTCCCATTCGTTGCGCATCGTTCTGCTCCACTCGGCCGCCGGATTGCGGTGCGCTCCAAATGGGCTCAACCGTTGCGCAGGACCAACAAAAGGATCGACGCAATTCATCATCTGTGCTTATGAGTGGACATGCGCAAGCTTCCCCCTCTGGCGGCCGTCCGCGTGTTCGAGGCGGCCGCCCGGCGCGGCAACTACACGCGTGCCGCGGAGGAGCTGGGGATGACCCAGGCGGCGGTCAGCAACCAGGTGAAGCTGCTCGAGGAGCGGCTGGGCATCCCGTTGTTCCGCAAGAGCGGGCGCGGCGTGGTGCTGACCTCCGCCGGAGAGCGCATCGCACCGCAAGTGAGCGCGGCGCTGGACGGGCTGTCGGAAGCGTTCGCCAGCGCGCGCGCCGAGGACGAGGCGGTGATGACGATCTCCGCGCCCGGCACCTTCTCGACCAACTGGCTGGCGCGGCGGCTGGGCAGCTTTCAGGTCGCGCGGCCCGAGCTCGCCGTGCGCGTGCTGGTGTCCGACGCGATCATCGACCTTGCCGCGAGCGATGCCGATGTCGCGATTCGCGGCGCACATGGGCCGTGGCCGGGACTGGTCTCGCATTTCCTGATGCGCATGCCGTTCACGGTGATGGCGAGCCCGGACTTTCTCGCGGCGCAACCGCCGATCCGCACGCCCGCGGACCTGCTCGGCCTGCCCCGCGTGTCGCCTGACGACAGCTGGTGGGAGCTGTGGTTCGAATCGGTGTTCGGCGATGCTGAGGTGGCGCCGCAGCCCGGTGTCGACTTCCAGTCGCAGGTGCATATCGGCAACGCCGCGGTTGCCGGGCATGGCCTCGCGATGCTGTCCCCGCCGATGTGGCTGTCGACGATCGCCGAGGGGCGGCTGGTGCAGGTGCTCCCGCAAATGGTCTACTACAAGAACAGCTTCTGGCTGGTCTATCCCGAGCACAAGCGCAACTTGCCCAAGATCCGCGCCTTTCGCGACTGGCTGCTCGCCGACGTGAAGGCGTCGCTGGGGGATGATCCTTACGGCGCGCTGGTGCCGCCGCCTGCGTAAGGGAACAATCGACATCCGGTTCGTCGATCCTCCCTCTGGCGGGGGAGGATTGATTCCGGCTGACGAATGCCAGGTATCGATTGGCCCGAGCCCATGTGACCCCCTCTCGCAAGGCCGCGATCGCCCTGCTATCGCCCGCGAATGTCCACCGACCTTTCCGATCCCTTCGACCAGATTGTCGACGCCCCCTTCGATAGCGCGCTGTCCGAACGCTACCTCGTCTACGCGATGTCGACGATCACCGCGCGCTCGCTCCCGGACGTGCGCGACGGGCTGAAGCCGGTGCACCGCCGGCTGCTCTGGGCGATGCGGCTGCTGCGGCTCGACCCGAGCCAGGGCTACAAGAAGTGCGCGCGCGTCGTCGGCGACGTGATCGGCAAATACCATCCGCATGGCGACCAGTCGGTGTACGACGCGATGGTGCGCCTCGCGCAGACGTTCGCGCTGCGCTACCCGCTGGTCGACGGGCAGGGCAATTTCGGCAATATCGACGGCGATAACGCCGCCGCCTATCGCTATACCGAGGCGCGGCTGACCCAGGTCGCGATCGACCTGATGGACGGGCTCGACGAGGATTCGGTCGACTTCAAGCCGACCTACAACGGCGAGGAGAACGAGCCCGAGCTGTTCCCGGGGCTGTTCCCCAACCTGCTCGCCAATGGCGCGAGCGGCATCGCGGTGGGCATGGCGACGAGCATCCCGCCGCACAACGCCGCCGAGCTGATCGACGCCGCGATCCTGCTGATCGACCAGCCCAGGGCCGAGGACGCGGCGGTGCTGGAGCTGGTCAAGGGACCGGACTTCCCGACCGGCGGCATCGTCGTCGACAGCCCCGCGGCGATCGCCGAAGCCTATGCCACCGGGCGCGGCAGCTTCCGCGTGCGCGCC
Organism: Sphingomonas sp.; assembly: GCF_039595165.1. Taxonomy (GTDB): domain Bacteria; phylum Pseudomonadota; class Alphaproteobacteria; order Sphingomonadales; family Sphingomonadaceae; genus Sphingomonas. The sequence goes on along the minus strand of NZ_JBCNMA010000011.1, from coordinate 30,564 downwards.
AAATGGGCGCTGGAGGACCAGGGGCGCGGGACGTGGCAGATCGTCGTCAGCGAGATCCCCTACGGCATCCAGAAGGGCAAGCTGATCGAGCAGATCGCGAGCCTGATCAACGACAAGAAGCTGCCGATCCTGGCGGACGTGCGCGACGAATCCGATGCCGAGATCCGCATCGTGCTCGAGCCGCGCGCGCGCACCGTCGATCCCGAGACGCTGATCGAGAGCCTGTTCCGCCTGTCCGACCTCGAGACGCGGGTGCCGCTCAATCTCAACGTGCTCGATCACACCCGCACGCCGCGGGTGATGAGCCTGCGCCAGGCGCTGTCGGCGTGGGTCGACCACCAGTTCATCGTGCTGCAGCGGCGCTCCACGCACCGGCTGCAGAAGATCGCCGACCGGATGGAGCTGCTCGACGGCTATATCATCGCCTTCCTCAACCTCGACCGGGTGATCCAGATCATCCGCACCGAGGACGAGCCCAAGCCGGTGATGATGGAAGAGTTCGGGCTGACCGACCGCCAGGCCGAGGCGATCCTCAACATGCGGCTGCGCGCGCTGCGCAAGCTCGAGGAGATGGAGCTGCGCAAGGAGCGCGAGGCGCTGGCCAAGGAGCAGGCCGAGCTCGAGGCGCTGCTGGCGAGCGACGCGCGCCAGCGCACGCGGATGAAGCGCGACCTCGCCAAGATCCGCGAGCGCTACGGCCCCGAGACCGCGCTGGGCGCGCGGCGCACGCTGGTGGCGGAAGCGGCGCCGGCGCGCGAGATCCCGCTCGAGGCGATGATCGAGCGCGAGCCGATCACGGTGATCCTGTCGCAGCGCGGCTGGATCCGCGCGATGAAGGGGCATGTCGAGCTGGCCGGCGCCGAGACGCTCAAGTTCAAGGAAGGCGACGGGCCGTTCCTCGCCTTCCACGCGCAGACCACCGACAAGCTGCTGCTCGCCGCGGACAATGGGCGTTTCTACACGCTGGCGGGCGACCGGCTGCCGGGCGGGCGCGGCTTCGGCGAGCCGGTGCGGCTGATGATCGACCTCGACGGCGGGACCGGGATCGTCGGGCTGCTGCCGGCGAGCGCGGCGGAGAAATTGCTGGTCGCGGCGAGCGACGGGCGCGGCTTCCTGGTCAAGACCGAGGACGTGATCGCCGAGACGCGCAAGGGCAAGCAGGTGGTGACGCCGCGCCCCGGCGCGTTGCTCAAGGTGATGAAGCCGGTCAAGCCGAACGACGATTATGTCGCGGCGATCGGCGACAACCGCAAGCTGGTGGTGTTCCCGATGAGCGAGCTCGCCGAGCTGGCGCGCGGGCAGGGCGTGCAGCTCCAGCGCTACCGCGACGGCGGCCTCAGCGATGCGATCACGTTCCGCTTCGCCGAAGGCCTGAGCTGGACGATGGGCGGCGAGCAGGGCCGCACCCGGACCGAGACCGACCTGATGCGCTGGCGCGCCGCGCGCGGCGCCGCCGGACAGCTGCCGCCGACCGGATTTCCGCGCGACAACCGGTTCTGAATCGGATGTTTTTTGGAAGGCGCCTTTAGCGGCTCTTAACCAAATCGCGGTAGCCCCGCAAAGTGATGCTGCTGTCCCGCCGAAGCAAGGACAAGACCGTTAGCCCCCCGACTCCGGTCGAGGGCGACGGCGCGCGCATCCTCGGCCCGAGCGGCGCGGCGCAAGTGCTGAACATGCTCCCCGTCCCCGCCGCGGTGGTCGAATGGAAGGAAGGCCGCTTCGCGTTCGAGGCGGTCAACCGGCCGTTCCGCATCGCCGGGCTAGGCACGGTCGCCGACCAGTCGCCGCTGATCCGCCTGCTGGGCGACAAGATCATCGCCTTCGTCCAGTCCGACGCGACCGAGCAGGAGATGAACTGGGAGCTGGGCGACGCGGTCGATTGCCGCTGCTTCCGCGTCAAGCTCGCGCGGCGCCCGGCCGAGAAGGCGAGCGGGCGCTGCCTGGTGACGCTGATCGACCATACGTCCGAGCTTCGCACCGAGCGCAGCCTGCGGCGCGAGATGCTGAGCGACAGCCTGACCGGCCTGCCCAACCGCGCCGGCTTCGCCGAGCGGCTGGAGGAAGAGATCGCGCGCGGCGGGGTGGGCAGTTTCGCGGTGCTGGTCATCAACCTCGACCGGTTCAGCCGCGTCAACGCGTGCCTCGGCGGCCTGTCGGGTGACGAGCTGCTGATCTCCGTCGCGCGGCGCGTGAAGGGCGCGCTGCGCGCGCACGACGTGCTGGCGCGCACCGGCGGCGACGAGTTCGCGATCCAGCTCGCGCTGGACGAGGGCGCGAGCGATGCGCTCCACGTCGCCAAGCGCATCCAGAACGCGTTGACCACGCCGTTCCGCCTGTCCGACTTCGAGATCCGGGTCGATTGCTCGATCGGCATCGCGGTGGGCGACGAGACGGTCGACGACGCCGAGGACCTGATCCGCCACGCGCAGTTCGCGATGAAGCGCGCGAAGAAGAGCGGGCGCACCGAAATCTACCAGAGCCAGCAATTCGATCTCGCGCGCCAGCAATTCAGCATCGAGACCGAGCTGCGGCGCGCGATCGACAATGGCGCGCTGTCGCTCAACTTCCAGCCGATCTGCGATCTCGCCACCGGACGCATCGTCTCGTTCGAAGCGCTCGCGCGCTGGACCACCGAGGGCGGGAAGGTGGTGCCGCCGAGCGACTTCATCCCGGTCGCCGAGGAATCGGGACTGATCGTCCCGCTCGGGCGCTGGGCGATGCACGAAGCGGCGCGCACGGTCGCGACATGGGACGCGGCCGCCGGCGGCGATTGCGGGGTCAACGTCGCGGTCAACCTGTCGGCGATCCAGCTGCAGCGCGACCAGATCGCGCCGATGGTCGAGGCCGCGCTCGCCGCCAACGCGATCGACGGACGCCGCATCACGCTCGAGCTGACCGAGAGCGCGCTGGTCACCGATCCCGACCACATCGCGCGGACGATGCAGGCGCTGAAGGCGCTCGGCACGACGCTGGCGATGGACGATTTCGGCACCGGCTATTCGAACCTCGCCTATCTCCAGAAGCTGCCGATCGACGTACTCAAGATCGACCGCAGCTTCGTCACCGGCATGCTCGCCGACCGCGACAAGATCGCGATCGTCCGCGCGATCCTGAGCCTGGCGCAGGCGCTGGGGATGCGGACCACGGCCGAGGGCGTCGAGACCAACGAGCTGGGCCAGACGCTCGCCGCGCTCGGCTGCACCTATGGCCAGGGCTATCTCTATGCGCGCCCGCTGGCGCCCGACGACGCCTATGCGCTGCTGTCGCGCGACAGTGGAGACCCGATTCGCGAGCGTAACAGCGTCTAACCGTCATTCCCGCCTTCGCGGGAACGACTAACGTCAGATGAGGGCGGCTTTACCTGACGTCTTCACCCGCCGGACAGCAATTCGGCGACCACCGCGTCGGCGAGCTGAGCGACGCGCGCCGCGTCGGGGAAGCCCTCGGCGATCCAGCGGTCCTCGATCCGGCGCAACGCCCTGGCGACCTCGGGCCCCTTCGACAGACCGCGTTCGATCAATGCGCCGCCGGTGAGCGGGAGGCGCGGCGGCGCCCAGCCGGCCGCATCGCGCGCGCCGGCCGCGTCGCCCGCGAGCAGCAGCCGGTCGGCGGCGCGCTCGGGGCCGAGGCGATAGGCGAGCGGCAGCGGTCCCTCGGCCAGATCGGGCCGGATTGCGCTCGCCAGCGCCTGGCGCTCGGCGTTGGAAAGCTTGAGCCGTGCGCCCGCCGCGTCGTTTAGCGCAATGTCGGGCGGGAGCACCGCGGCGAGGCGGCGGATCGGGGCGGGGGGCAGGCCCGCCTCCGTCTCCCGCGCGACGAGCGCGGCGAGGCGTTCGACGCCGGCGAGGTCGATCTCGGGCAGCACTGGCTTCAGGATCGCCCGCTCGACCATCAGCCGCATCACGCGCACGGCGTCCACGGCGACGAGCAGCTTGAGCAGTTCGTCGCGGATGCGCTCACGCGACAAGGCCATGAGGTCGTTCGCGCGCGCGGTGCAGGCCTCGAGCGCCGCAGGATCGGGCGTGTCGCCGAAGCGGGCGAGGAAGCGGAAGAAGCGCAGGATGCGCAGGTGATCCTCGGCGATGCGCTGCAACGGATCGCCGATGAAGCGGATGTGCCGCGCGTCTAGGTCGGCGAGCCCACCGAAATAGTCGAACAGCTCGCCGCTCGCGGGATCGGCGTAGAGCGCGTTGATCGTGAAGTCGCGCCGCGCCGCGTCCTCGCGCCAGTCGTCGGTGAACGCGACGGTGGCGCGGCGGCCGTCGGTCGAGACGTCGCGGCGCAGGGTGGTGACCTCGACCACGGTGCCGCTGCTCACCGCGGTGACGGTGCCGTGGGCGATGCCGGTGGGGATCACCTTGATCCCCGCGCCCTGCAGCAGCTCGACGACGCGATCGGGGGAATGAGTCGTGGCGATGTCGAGATCGGTGACGCCGATCCCGAGCAACGTGTCGCGCACCGCGCCGCCGACATAGCGCGCGGTGCCCGGTCCCAGCGCCGCGGCGAGGCGATCGAGCCCGGGGCGGTGCCGCCACGGTGCGTCGGGCAGGCTCATGGGGTCCATCGCAGCCGCCGCGACAGGTTGACGAGCATCGCCGCGGTCGCGCCCCAGATGCGATGGCCCTGCCAGGCGATCTCGAAATAATGCCGGTCGCGACCCTGCCACTCGACGCTGGTCTCGACATGGTTGGCCGGGTCGAGCACGAAATCGAGCGGCACCTCGAACACCGCGGCGACTTCCTCGGGCTGGGGGACGAAGTCGAGGTCGGGGGCGATCACGCCGACCACGGGCTGGACCTCGAACCCGGTGATCGTGCGGTAGCGGTCGGCGAGGCCGACCAGCTCGACCGCGTCGGGCGCGAGGCCGATCTCCTCATGCGCCTCGCGCAGCGCCGCGGCCGTCGCGTCGGCATCGGCGGCGTCGATGCGGCCGCCGGGGAAGGCGACCTGGCCGGCGTGGCGGCGCAGCGAATCGGTACGCTGAGTCAGGATCACCCCCGGCGCGGCGCGATCGGTGACGGCGACCAGCACCGCGGCGGGGGTGGGCACGCCGTCGGCCGCCGCGGAGTCGTCGCGCAGGTCGCCGGCGAGCAGCACCGGCGCCTCGTCATGCTCGGCGGCGAGCGCGGCGCGCAGGCGTTCGGCAAGTGACCTGGCGGCGAGCGTCATGCCGGCGCGACCGGGAAGAAGGCGCCGCGGCTCCAGATGCCGGGCGGGTGGGAGCCATTGTCGAGCGCGAGCGCGGCGATCTCGTAATAGACGGGCCGGGCGATCAGCGCCTCGAGCCCGTCGCGCACCTGGAGATAGGGATGCGGGCCGTCGGCATGTTCCTCGAAGCGGATTTCGTGGCCCGGTCCGGCGGGGACGAGGTCGCCGGTGTTGAGGCGGAACGCGATCTCGGCGCCGGCGCCTTCGCCCTCGACCTTCATCTCGACCGCGACGAAGGGCGCGTCCTCGACATCGATGTCGAGCTTCTCGACCGGCGTGACCAGGACATGGCTGCCGTCGGGCTCGCGGCGCAGGATGGTCGAGAAGAGGCGCACCATCGCCGGCCGGCCGATCGGCGAGCCCTGGTGAAACCAGGTGCCGTCGCGCGCGATGCGCATGTCGCTATGCCCGCAATGCGCGGGGTTCCAGCTGGCGACGGGAGGCAGCTTCTGCGCGTCGGCCAGCCGTGCGATCTCGGCGAGCGACAGGCTGGCGAGATCGGGCTGGGCAGGCATCGGCATCGTCCAACGCCGTTAGGCGCTTTTGCGCATCCGGGTAAAGGGCCGGGCTGTTGGAGCATCCTGCCCCGCCAGGGGGAGGATCGAAGGTCGCCTATGCCCGCGGACCGACCATGCCGGCGCGGTCCGGCGCCGCGCCGCCGCGCGCCAACAGGCGCCGCGCCTCGAACGGACCGGGCAGGCGCCACGCGCCGGTGGCGGCGTCGTCGAAGCCGAACTGGGCGTAATATTCCGGATCTCCGATCAGCATCAGGGCGTCGCCGCCCGCGATCCTGCCGGTTCCGGCGATCTCGATCGCCCGCCGCATCAGCGCTCGGCCGATCCCGACATTCTGCCGCGCGGGCGAGACCGCGACCGGGCCGACCATCACCATCGGCACGCGGCCGCCGGCATCGCACACCAGCTCCACCGGCCAGCACTGGATGCTGCCGACGAGTGCGCCCGCCTCGAGCGCGGCGAAGCTGAGTTCCGCGATCGGCGCGGTCCCTTCGCGCACGCGATAGGCGGTGCGGCCGTGCCGGTCCGCGCCGAACGCCGCGTCGAGCAGCGCTTCGACGGCGTCGGCGGGCGCATCGGCGAGCGGCACCAGATCGAACACGCGGGCAATCTCCAGCACGCCCGGGGGTGGACGCCGGGGGCGCGCGCCTTTAGCCGCCATTGGTGGCAACGCAAAGCGATTCCGGACCGGAGGCTGGCGATGAAGCTCTATGACGCACCCTGGGCGCCGAGCCCGCGCCGCGTGCGCATCTTCCTCGCCGAGAAGGGCGTGGAGGTGCCGTGCGAGGCGATCGACCTGCGCAGCGGCGAGCATCTCGGCGACGCCTATCTGCGCATCAACCCGCGCGGCGCGGTCCCGGCGCTCGAGCTCGACGACGGCGAGGTGCTGTGCGAATCGGCGGCGATCTGCCGCTATTTCGAGGCACTGCATCCCGAACCGGCGTTGTTCGGCACCACCCCGCTCGAGATCGGGCGGATCGAGAGCTGGACTCGGCGGATCGAGGGCGATGGTTATGCCGCCGCGGTCTATGTCCTGCGCAACACCGTCTCCGCCTTCAAGGACCGGGCGATCCCCGGCGCCGGGCCCGCCGCCGTGCAGATTCCCGAACTGGCTGCGCGCGGCACGCTGATGTGGGAGGCCTTCACCGAGGCGCTCGACGGCCGCCTGGCGGACCGCGAGTGGATCGCGGGCGACGCCTACAGCTTCGCCGACATCACCGCGCTGGTGACGGTCGATTTCGCGCGTGCCGCCAAGCTCACCGTGCGCGAGCGGCTGGCCGAGCTGCGCCGCTGGCACGCGGCGGCATCGGCGCGGCCGAGCGCCAGCGCCTGAAGGCTTTTCGCCGCCGCGCGTTCTGCTATGGGCCGCGGACCATCCGCTCAGGGCATCCAGCGTTGCACGATCTTCTCCAGCTTCAGGTTCGCGATTTCGAGGTCCAGGTCCTCACCGGCGTCTATTCGGAAGAGACTCACCTGCCGCAGCCGCTGCGCATCTCGATCACGGTCGATCTGGACGCGCCCGCGCATTTCGCGCCCGATACGCCGCTCAGCGCGTCGAAGAGCTATCTCGACCTCAAGCATGCCGCGTCGACCGCGCTGCCGCCGGGGGTGCATTTCACGCTGATCGAGGGCGTCGCGGATCACATCGCCGACACGCTGTTCCTCGGCGACGCGCGCGTCCGGCGCGTGAAGGTCGAGATCGTCAAGCTCGCGATCGCCGAGGCGGACGAGCGCATCGGCATCACCATGGTCCGCCACCGGCGTTGATGTTCGGGCCGCACCGGCCCGCTCCCCCACCCGGCCGCCCATAGGATGCTGCCGCCGGGTGGCCGGGTGGGGGAGCGGCGCCGACGGGCGCATTCTCAACGGCGTTCAGCGGCGGGCCTGCACCAGGTTCAGCGCGATATTCTGTCCGGGCGGCGGCAGCGCGTTGCGCGTGTCGGTGATCCAGGCGAGCCGGCCCCGCCCGTCGAGGATGCGCGCCGAAACCGCATAGCTGCGCCCGGGCTCGATCTTCGCCGGATCGTAGCTGAGCGCGAAGGAAATCGGCACTTGCTGCCCGGCGGTGACGATCTGATTCTGCGCGATCGTGACCGAAGGCGCGTCGGCGAGGCTGACGTCGTCGATCGACACGATCAGCCGCGAATCGGCCGGCAGCGCGATCCGCTCGCGATAGGCCACGGTGCCGGTCAGCGTCACCGCGGCGGGCTCGGGTATCGTGGCGCAGGCGGTGAGGCTGGCGGCGAGAGGAATGAGCAGCAAGGATCGCATCGTCGTCTCCTATGCGGTTCGCGCCCGCGTTCAGCCGCGGCAGGCGCCCAGTTGCTGTAGCACGAAGGCATAATCCTCGCGCGCGATCGCCGCGTTGGCGGGCTCCTCGTTCGCGGTGCTCGCGGCGGGCAGCGCGCGGGGCAGGCCGCAGGCGAGGCGGTACCACAGCAAGGTGTCGCGCGGCGGCGCGGCCGCGGCATCGTCGACGATCTCGCCGAGCGCGACCGCCCAGCGCCGCTGCTCGCCCGGGCGGCGCAGGATCGACAGCGAGATCGGCGCGCCCGTCGCGGTCTGGACGAAGATCTGGGTCTCCCCCTCACCGGGGAGCGTGCCCGGGACATGGAAGGCGTTGCCGAGCCCGGAGACCGCGGGCGGCGCACCGGACGCGACCACCTCGCGCACCACGCCGCGGACGCGCGCGTCGAGCTCGGCCGACCAGTCGCGCTGGGAATCGAGCGTGGTGAGCTGGACCATCGCCGCCTGACCCGAAACGGGACGCGCGAACAGCAGCACGCGCCGCTTGTTGAGCTTGGGCGCCTTGCCGCGCGCATCGAGCGGTACGTCGACGACATAGCCGACGCGGGTCGGCATCGCCCCGGGCGCGCGAATTAGGGCGAGGACATCGGCCTCGACATAGAATCGCATGCGCCCCGGCGCGACGTTCGCGGCCTCCGCGCCCTTGATTCGCACCGCGCTGCGGACCTGCGCATCGAGCAGCACGGGCGAGGCGAGCACCAGATCGGCGATCTCGGCATAGCCGGGCACCACGGCCGCGGACGGGGCGGCGGTCTGGGCTTCGGCGGGCGTTAACAATTGCGGCGAAGTTGCGGCAATTGCGGCGGAAAGCGAAAACAGGCAGGTCCGGAGCATGGCCCGGAGTCTAGGCGAACGCGAATGAACCATACAGAAATATTTCTGTCGCCTGCGGATTATACGTTTATTGCGTCCGACAAAGCGTTTGCGTCACGCAAATCGCCGCGATAGGACTCGCGCCTCTGCCGGTGGTCGTATGACGACCGCGCGGTCGAGCCACGCCGGATAAAGATGCCAAGGTGCCGGGCAACGGCGCGGCCGAATGAAGGAGTTAAGTTGCTGAATGGCCTACGCAGATCGTGATGTAGGAGGCAGCCGTGTCGTCGCGAGCGTGATCGTGGCGATCATCCTGGCGGCATTGGGTTACGTATTCGTAACCGGCCTCGCTTATCAATATATCAAGAAGAAGGCGGAAGAGATGTCGACCTTCGACATCGAAGAGCCGCCTCCTCCGCCCGAGGAAGTGCCTCCGCCGCCTCCTCCCCCCGACACTCCGGTTCCGCCGCCGCCGACCACGGTCGTCGTGCAGAAGCCGATCGTTCAGGTTCCGGCGCCCGCGCCGAACATCAACCTGAGCAACGTCATCCCGCCGAGCCAGCCGCCGACGCCGCCCGCGCCGCCGGCACCGCCCGCGCCTCCGCCGCCGCCGCCGCCGCCGGCGATCAGCAAGGCGGCCGCCGCGCGCGGCAATCCCGGGTCGTGGGTCACCAACGACGACTATCCGCCGTCCGCGCTGCGCGCCGGCGAGCAGGGTTCGGTCGGCATCACCTTCGGCGTGAACGCCCAGGGCCGGATCGAGAATTGCTCGGTCACGTCGTCGTCGGGATCGTCCGCACTCGATCAGGCCACCTGCCGCCTGGTGGAGCGCCGCGGACGCTACTCGCCTGCGCTCGACGCCGCGGGCAACCCGGTCCATGGCGGGCGCAAGTCGCTCCGCTTCCGGTGGCAGATCCAAGAGTAAGCTGAACCTGAATCCGGTCGGCCGCGCCGCTGACCAACATTCTTGCAAGGGAAAGAACCGAACATGCTGACGACCATTCTCACCGCCGGAGCCGCCGCTGCCCCCGCCGCCCCGCCGCCCACCAACTTCGACATCCTGCACGCCATGAACGAAGGCGGCGTGATCGCGTGGGGCACCGCCACCATCCTGACGGTCATGCTGTTCTTCTCGCTCTACATCCTGTTCACCAAGGTGTTCGAGCAGCAGAAGATCCTCAACCAGTACAAGCGCGTCCGCGCCAGCTTCTGGAACAACAACAGCCTGCGTGAGGGTGCGGCGAAGCTCGAGAAGGACTCGGCCTATCGCCAGCTCGTCGACGACGCGCTGACCGCCCAGGACCAGTACAAGGAGCTGACCGATCCGATCGAAGCGCACGACTGGCTGCACGGCTCGCTGAAGCGTTCGGAGGACTCGATCAACTCGCAGCTCAACGGCGGCCTCGCGTTCCTCGCGACCGTGGGTTCGACCGCGCCGTTCATCGGTCTGTTCGGTACCGTCGTCGGCATCTTCCGCGCGCTGATCAAGATCGGCGCGGCGGGTGACGCGTCGATCGGCACCGTCGCCGGCCCGGTCGGCGAGGCGCTGATCATGACCGCGCTCGGCCTCGTCGTCGCGGTTCCGGCCGTGCTCGCCTACAACTGGCTGCAGCGCCGCAACAAGGCGATCGCGGAGCAGATGAGCGGCTTCGCCAACGACGTGCTCGGCTACCTCGCCTCGGACGGCCGCGTCCGTCCGTCGGTCGGCGGCAAGAAGGGGCCGGCCCCCGCGCCCAAGGCGCCCCCGGTCGCGACGACCACCGCCAAGGCCTGACATTCGACTTGACGGCCGCGCGGCGCGGGATCGCCGTACCGCGCGGCCGCCTTCCGGACCTGCCAGGTCCGGGGACAGGATGCGAAAGATAGGATTGCGCCAATGGCGATGAGTACAGGCGGAGGCTCCGCCGAAGACAAACCGATGTCGGACATCAACACGACGCCCCTCGTGGACGTCATGCTGGTGCTCCTTATCATCTTCCTGATCGCGATCCCGGTGGCGATCCAGTCGGTCGAGCTGACCCTGCCCAAGGTGATGTACGAGCCGAACGAGACCAAGCCGGAGAACGTGCTGCTCGCGGTGCGCGGCCAGGGCGACCGCTGCGAGGTCTTCTGGGGCATGGCTCCGATCACCAGCGGCGACCTGCTCAAGAAGGGCAGCGACAAGCTCAAGGCGGTGGTGGACCGGCTCGGCGACAACATCACGCCGGAAGATATCCCGGAAGTCCATATCCGCGGCGACGTGAACACGCCCTACCGCTGCATCGGCGGCGTGATCTACACGATGCAGAATGCCGGGTTCGTGAAGGTCGGCTTCGTTTCCCAGCCGACCCCCGGCGCGCCGGCGCAGTAAGATTCAGGAGATACCCCAATGGCAATGAGCGCCGGCAAGGACGATGGCGAGCCGATGATGGAGATGAACACGACGCCGTTGATCGACGTCATGCTCGTGCTCCTCATCATGCTGATCGTCACCATCCCTGCGCAGACCCATGCGGTGAAGGTCGACCTGCCCCAGAATACCGGGCAGAACACCCCGCCGCCGGTCGAGCCGCAGAAGAACAAGATCACGATCGATCCGCAGGGCAATCTGTTCTGGAACGGCAGCCCGATCGACAAGGTCACGCTGCGCCAGTATCTCGACCAGAGCGTCCAGATCCAGCCGGAGCCGGAGCTGCACTTCCAGCCCGATCCGCAGGCGCGGTACGAGGTGGTCGACGAGGTGCTCGCGATCATCAAGCGGTCGGCGGTGACCAAGCTCGGCTTCGTCGGCAACGAGCAGTATCGCAACGACTTCTGATCGCGGGTTACCCGATCGAAAATCGAAAAGGGGCGGCTTCGGCCGCCCCTTCTTTTTTGCGTGCGCCGCGGGCCGCGGTCGCGTGCGTGGTCCGCAATCCAGCCCGGACAATAGCGTCACAAAAGTGCAATAAACACACTTGCCTGCTTGAAACATCAGTGACACGTTTGTGTCATTGAACTGTAACAAACAGGAGAAGATGTCATGCGTGTCGTTCTCGCCTCAATTGTCCTCGCGGCGCCGCTCGCGCTCATGCCGGCGGCGCAGGCGCAGGTCCGCGAGGATCCCTACGCCAAGGTCGCGATCCAGAACGGCGACTATGAACTGGCCGAGCGCAAGCTGCTCGCCGAGCAGAAGATCTTCCCGGCCAAGCCCGAAGTGCTGCTCAATCTCGCGGCGATCTACGCCAGGACCGGCCGCCACGCCGAGGCGCGCGCGATCTACAACCGCGTGCTCGAGCTCGATCCGGTGGCGATGGACGTCGCCGACGGCCAGGTCGCGGCGTCGCATCTCGTCGCCAACCGCGGGCTCCGCGTGCTCGAGAGCTCGCGCCAGGCTTCGCGCTGAGCGGCAGGGAACGGGCGGAGGCGAATCCGCCCGTTCGGATCACAGACGGGGCAGGGTGACGCCGCGCTGCCCCATATATTTGCCGGCGCGATCGGCATAGCTCGTCTCGCACGGCTCGTTCCCCTTGAGGAACAGGAACTGGCACGCCCCCTCGTTGGCGTAGATCTTCGCGGGCAGCGGCGTGGTGTTCGAGAATTCCAGCGTGACATGCCCCTCCCATTCGGGCTCGAGCGGCGTCACGTTGACGATGATCCCGCAGCGCGCATAGGTCGATTTGCCGAGGCAGATCACCAGCACGTCGCGCGGTACCCGGAAATACTCGACCGTCCGCGCCAGCGCGAAGCTGTTGGGCGGGATGATGCACACGTCGGTCCGGCGGTCGACGAAGCTGTTCGACGAGAAGTCCTTGGGATCGACCACCGCGCTGTCGATGTTGGTGAAGATCTTGAACTCGTCGGCGACGCGCGCGTCATAGCCGTAGGAGGAGAGGCCGTAGCTGATGCAGCCCTCGCGCCGCTGCGCCTCGACGAACGGCTCGATCATGCCGTGATTGAGTGCCTGCTCGCGAATCCAGCGGTCGGAAAGAATGCTCATCGCCAAGCTCTAGGCGAGCCGCCGGGCGGGCGGCAAGATCAACCGCCGATGCCGAGATCGGCGGGCCCGAACGCGTGCGGGAGCAGGTCGGACAGGCGGTGCGTCTCATACGCCTCGCCCTCGGCGCCGGCGCAATGGACGGCGAGATCGCGGCCGCCCATCTGCGCCGCTTCGTTGAGCACCTGACGGCAGCGGCCGCAGGGGCGGATCGGGTCGCTGCCGTGCGCCACGCCGCCGCGCATCATCCCGCCGACGATGCCCACCGCGACGATCTCGCGCAGCCTGCCCTCGGCATTGGCGCGGGCGACCGCGACGGTCTCGGCGCAGAGCGACAGGCCGTAGCTCGCATTCTCGAAATTGGCGCCGGTGACGATCTCGCCGTTCTCCAGCAGCAGCGCCGCGCCGACCGCGAAGTTCGAATAGGGGGCGTGCGCGTTGCGCGCGGCCTCGCGTGCGGCGGCGATCAGGGTGCGGGCAATCTCGTCGCTCATGGCGCCACCACGTTCCAGTTCACGGGACCCTCGATCCCATCGATTCGGCGGATCGTGCTGCTCTGCCACATCGCCCAGGGCCGTGCGAAATAATCCGGCGCGAGGAGGAAGCGGATCGCCCAGAGCGGACGGGTGATCGCGCCGCTCACCTGATACTGCGCCTCGAACTCGGGGGCGATTCGCAGGATCGCGGGCTTGCCGCTGTGCGTCTCGATCACCGCGGCGAGGCGGCGGATTTCGTCGAGCACCACGTCGCGCGCCGGGCGTGCCGGGCACGTCTCGTCGAAGCTCAGGTCGATCACCGCCGGCAGGGCGCCCGGATCGCGCGGGACGGTCGCGACGAAGGCGCCGGCCTGTGCGGATGCGGCGGCACATAGCGAGAAGGCGTGGATCGCGCCGCGCCGGATGCCCGCTTCCGCGATTCCCGCCCAATTGGCAGCGAAGCGCGCGTCGCGCGCCTCCGCCCCGCGCGTCGCCAGGGCATAAGCGAAATCGACGTCGCGCGCCTTGACCATCGTCCAGTCGATCGCGCCGTTGGCCTCGGCGACGTCGATGCCCTGTACGGTGTAGATGCCGCGCGACGGCGTCCAGCTCGCCGCGTACTTCCACAATACGCCGCCGGCCACGGCCAGCGACAGCGCGAATCCGGCCCAGATCAGCCCCCGCTGCACGTCAATCCCCCCAGCTCACGCCTTGATATGCAGCACGCAGATCAAGGTGAACAGCCGCCGCGCGGTGGCGAAGTCGATCTCGATCTTGCCCTCCAGCCGCTCGATCAGCGTGCGTGCGGCATCGTCGTGGATGCCGCGCCGCGCCATGTCGATCGTCTCGATCTGCGCCGGCGTCGCGTTGCGGATCGCCTGGAAATAGCTGTCGCAGATCGCGAAATAGTCGCGGATCGGGCGGCGGAAGCGGGCCAAGCCGAGGATCAGCGTTTCAAGCGGGCTATCGTCGGCGCGCTTGATCTCGAGGCCGAGCCGGCCCTCCTGCACCGAGAGGTGAATGCGGTAGGGGCCGGCATAGCCGTCGGGATAGGCGCGCTGCGGGGCGAAGCTGTTCTCCTCGATCAAGTCGAAGATCGCGATGCGGCGTTCCTGCTCGATATCGGCCGAGCGCCACAGGATCGTGCGCTCGTCCAGCGTGACGTCGATGATCCGGTGGTCGGCCATGCTGTGCCATCTAGGGTCGTCGCCCGGCACTCGTCCACATGATAAACAGCGTCGAGCGGCTTGAGCCGGGGGCCGCACAGGCGGATAAGGCGCGCATGGCGACGCTTGCACAACTTCCCCCCGCTTCGGCGGATGCCGCTCCGCGGCTGCCTCAGAATGTCGAGGCCGAGGCGGCTTTGCTCGGCGCGATGATGATCGACAACCGTCTGGCCGACGACATCGTCGAGGTGATCCAGGATCAGCATTTCTTCGAGCCCGTCCACGGGCGAATCTTCAAGGCGATCAAGACGCTGCGCAAGAGCGACATGCTGGCGACGCCGGTGACGCTGCGGCCTTTGTTCGAGAAGGACGAGGGCATGGCCCAGCTCGGCGGGCCGGCGTACCTCGCCCAGCTCACCGGATCGGGTGCGGGTCTGATCGGCGCGCGCCAGTTCGCGCGGCAGATCTACGACCTCGCCTTGCTGCGCGAGCTGGTGACGGTCGGGCGCAACATGGTCGAGAAGGCGCTCGACACCAGCGAGGACGTCAACCCGCGGGAGCAGATCGACAAGGCCGAGGAGGCGTTGTTCAAGGTGGCGGCGGACGGTGGGACGGCGAACACCGTCAAGACGTTCAACGAGGCGACCAAGATCGCGCTGGAGAACGCCAAGAAGGCGCAGAGCGCGGGCGGCGGCGTGGCGGGGGTCACCACCGGCTTCGATTCGGTCAACAGCCGGATCGGCGGCTTGCACCATTCGGACCTGATCATCCTCGCCGGGCGACCGGGCATGGGCAAGACCTCGCTGGTCACCAACATCGCCTACAACGCCGCGCGGCGGCTGATGGACGACATTCGCCTCGGCATCCCGCCCAAGCAGTCGATCGGGGCGAAGGTCGCGTTCTTCAGCCTGGAAATGTCGGCCGACCAGCTGGCGCTGCGCATCCTGTCGGAACAGTCGAAGATCGCCTCCGAAGCGCTGCGCATGGGCAACATCAGCAAGGCCGAGTTCGCGCAGCTGGCGGCGGCGGCGGCGGACCTGGAACAGCTGCCGCTCTATATCGACGATACCGCCGGCCTGACGATCAGCGCGCTGCACAGCCGCGTGCGGCGCCTCCAGTCCAAGCATGACGGCGAGCTCGGCATGGTCATCGTCGATTATCTCCAGCTGTTGCAGGGCAGCGGCAACAATCGCGACGGCAACCGCGTGCAGGAGATTTCGGAGATCAGCCGCGGGCTCAAGACGCTGGCGAAGGACATCAACGTGCCGGTGATCGCGCTGTCGCAGCTGAGCCGCGCGGTCGAGAGCCGCGAAGACAAAAGACCGATGCTGTCGGACCTGCGCGAATCGGGCTCGATCGAGCAGGACGCCGACATGGTGTGGTTCGTGTTCCGCGAGGACTATTACGTCGCGGCGCGCGAGCCCAAGCGGCCGCGCGAGGGCGACGATCCCAAGACGTTCGAGGATCACGCCAAATGGGCGCTCGACATGGAGCGCGTGTTCGGCCTGGCCGAGCTGATCATCGCCAAGCAGCGCCACGGCGCGACGGGCAAGGTGACGCTCAAGTTCGAGCCGAACATCACGCGGTTCAGCGACTATGCCGGGGACGTGAGCGGGCCGTACGGGGATTGAGACCGCCCTATCCTCCCCCGCCAGGGGGAGGTGTCAGCGAAGCTGACGGAGGGGGAGGAAGCGAGCCCCCGGCATTCTGCCATCCTCCCCCTCCCTCGCGCTGCGCGCGCCACCTCCCCCTGGCGGGGAGGATTGCGGGTCGTCACCCGTCCCTTCCGTAGACGTCCTTGCGGAAGGCCACGCCCGTCTTGGTCGCGACCGGGGTGAGATAGGTGAGGTAAACCGGGACCTGTACGGGCAGCGGCACCGCCTGCTCGGGCGCCTTGGACGGCGCGCGGAGCGGCTTCTGGAGCAGCCAGCGGCCGAGCGTGGCGGCGTCCTCGAGCCGGATGCAGCCGTTGCTGAAGTGGCGGTCCTCCTTCTTCAGCAGGTCGCGTTTGGGCGTGTCGTGGAGGTAGATGCCGAGCTTGTTGGGGAACAGGAACTTGGCCTTGCCCATCGAATTTCCCGCCCAGGGCAGCTCGCGCACGCGCAGGCCCTGCTTGCCGGCGGCGACGGCGTGCCAGTCGATGCTGCCGGCGGGAATGCGCCGCGCGTCGCTGCCCCAGCCGTCGAGCGCCTCCATCTTCTGCGCGGCGAGCGAGCGGCCCGCCAGCACCTTGGGCGCGACATCGTCGCGGACGAGATAGTCGGGGACGTTCCAATAGGGATTGAGGATCGCCCATTGCAGCATCCCGGCGAGCATCGGCGTCTGAGTCTCGCGCGCGCCGACCACGACGCGCATCGTGCCGACCTGCTTGCCCGCCTGATAATACCACAAGCGGCCCGACGAGGCATCGACGACGATATGCCGCACGGCCGGGCCGGGGAGCAGGCGCGCGCGGTCGAGGTTGAGCGCGAGCCGGTCGAGCGTGTCGCGCGAGGCGCCGCCCGCGCGGGCGCGGCCCATGAGCGCGCGCAGGCGGACATAATGGTCGCTCATCCAGCCCATGTCGCGGACGTAGCGGGTGAAATCCTTGGGGAAGGCGGCGGCGCGCAGCACGGTGTCTTCCGAGAGCTTGCCGGGGCGGAGCTTCTTGTCGGCGAAGGTCATCTCCGCCTCGCCCGGGCGGCGCTGGTCGCGGACATAGCTGGCGAACGCTTCGGACAGTGCGAGCTCGGCGCGCGCGACCTGCCCGGGCGATCCGGTCCGGGCCGCGGCGAGCGCGTCACGCAGCTTGCCGACCTCATAGTCGGACGGATCGAGGCCATCGAGCCCGGCCGAGCGCAGATAGCCGATCAGCACCTCCGCCTCAGGCCCGATCCTGCCGGTCCGGGCCCAGAGCGGGCGATAGCCGCGCGCGGCGTAGAATTTGCGGAGCTTTCCGTCGGCATGTTCGCGGATCGCCGCGGCGACCGGTCCCATCTGCGCGGCGGCGGGCGGGCGCTGTTGCGCGAGCGCCGGGCTCGCGGCGGCGGCGCAAAGCGTGGCGGCGAACAAAGAGTGGGGAATGCGGCGACCGCGCATTCCCCCGAGCCTGGCGATCAGCCCTTCTCCCCCAGCCGCGTCGGGCCCGGCGGGGGCGGCGGCGGGGCGGCGGGCGCGTTGGGATGATAGATGCCGTCAGCGGTGTAGTAGCCGTCGATGATGCCGTCGCCGTCGCGATCTGCGGCGACCGACCCGGCAACCGCGCCCGGCGGGGGCGGCGGCGCGTAGGCAACGGCCTCCTCATTCTTCGAGCAGGCGGCCAGCGTCAGCGCGGCGAGGCCGGCCAGCACCAGGGTGGTTCTACGCATATTACGTCCCTTTTTCCGGCGTGCAGGGGAGTTCCCGCACGCTCGGCTGGCTCCCAACGGCCAAGGGTTCGTTTCGCTTCCGCGCGTCGCGTGCGACCGCGACAGATGGTGCGGCGCGCGCGGCGACTTGCGGAAACTGCAATCAGAAGCGCTGGTGGCGCGCGCCGTCGATCGTGTCGCAATTGCCGCGGAAGCCCGAGCCGTAAATGCCCTGGATCGTGATCCGTCCGCTGCGCCGGTCGACCGTCACGCGCGGCTGGTTGGCGCCGCTGAGGCGGTAGCTGGCGCGGATCTGGTAGCGATCCATGGCGACGTCGCGCAGGTCCCACCAGCCGTCGCGACGGCGGCCCGACATCTGGGGCGTCAGCGAGCGCGGCAGGCGGATGCGCCCGCCGCCATCCCACAGCTGGATCATCACCGAAGAGCCGAACTGCTGATCGCTGAGCGCGGAGCGGTTGCCGAAATCATAGCGGTCGGTGTTCCAGTTCCACTGCCAGCCATGGCGGCCGGCGCCGCCGGGGCGCTGCCCCTCGCCGAAGCAGATCAGGCCAAGGGAGATCGGCCGGCCGCCGGGCCAGCCGCCGCCGGGCCGATCGTTCCAATCGGGGCGGTCAGGGCGGCCGGGGCGATCGGGGCGGCCGGGGCGCCATCCGCCGGACTGGCGGCAATCGGCCGGGGACGTGGTGATGATCGAGGCGAAGCGGCCGTTCGTCGTCGCGATGCTGACGCACTGCCGGCGCTCGGCGCTCCACCAATAGGCCCAGGCGCGACCGCCGCCGCCCTCGCCGCCCACATAGGTATAGCCGCGCCGCTGCAGCTCGCCCTCCGCCTGGCCGGCGCGGGCGTTGACCATGTCGCGCAGGTCGTTGGGGATGTCCTGCGCCGCGGCGGGCGGCGCGATTGCACCAGCGAAGGCGGTGACGGCGGCGGTGGCGAGAAGCTTGAAACGGCTCATCGAAACTCTCCTGCACAGACGAGGACGAACGCTTGAACCTTGTCGAGTCGCGGTGCCGCGACGCATGATCATGCTAGCATGCAAGAAAGGATCGGCGGCGATGCATTTCATGGGGCTGCTGAAATCGCTCGACGAGCTTCTCTACGAGGTGATGTCGTGGCTGATCTTCTATCCGATCACCTTGTGGCGCACGCTGACGCGGCCGCTGCAGATGATGGGCTATTCGGATCAAGAGCTCGGCCAGGCGGATGAGCGGCAATATAGCGATACGCTGCCGCCGCCGCTGTTCCTGCTCGTGTCGCTGCTGCTGGCGCACGGGCTGGAGCTGGTCGTGGTGGGCGACAGCCCGTTGATCGAGAGCAAGCACGGGCTCGCCGCACTGGTGCATGACGATACGACGCTGCTGATCATGCGGCTGGTGATCTTCAGCGTGTTCCCGCTGATGTTCGCGGCGCTGATGGTGCGGCGGCGGCGCATCGGACTGACGCGCGATACGCTGCGCGGCCCCTTCTATGCGCAATGCTATGCGGTGGCGCCCTTTGCCCTGGTGCTCAGCATCGCCGGCATCCTGATCCAGACCAGTTGGCTCGAGGTCCAGGCCGCCGGCCTGCTGCTCGGCGCGATCGCGCTGATCGTGTTCGGGCTGGTGCAGGCGCGCTGGTTCGCGCAGCATCTCGATCGCAGTCTCGCTGCCGGCTTCGGCTATGCCTCGATCGCGATGGTCGAGAGCTTGGCAGTGGTGCTGCTGACCTCGCCGCTCTTCACTTGACGGTCAGAAGACCGGCAGGTCGGGGTCGTTGTCCTCGACCGGCGTGTGGATGCCGCACTCGGTCTTGTCCCAGCCGGCCCAGCGGCCGGAGCGCGGATCCTCGCCGGGCTTGACCTTGTTGGTGCAGGGCGCGCAGCCGATCGAGAGATAGCCCTCGGCCTCGAGCGGATGGCGGGGCAGGTCGTGCGCGTCGAAATAGGCGTCGAGGTCGGCCTTGGTCCAGTCGGCGAGCGGGTTGACCTTGAGCTTGCCGGCCTTGTCGACCTCGAAGCGGGGCAGCGCGTTGCGGGTCGAGGCCTGGAATGCCTTGCGCCCGGTGATGCTGGCGTCGAACCCCGCCATCGCCTTCTCGAGCGGGATGACCTTGCGGATTTCGCAGCAGCCGTCGGGGTCGTAGGACCAGCGCAGGCCGGTCTCGTCCTTCTTGGCGATCGTCTCGGCGTCGGGCGTAACGATGCGCAGGTTGATGAGCCCGAGCTTCGCCGCGAGCTGGTCGCGATAGGCGAGCGTCTCGGGGAAATGCTTGCCCGTGTCGAGGAAGATCACCGGCACCGAGGGGTCGATCGAGGCGACGAGGTGGAGCAGCACCGCCGACTCGGCGCCGAACGACGAAACGATCGCGACATCACCGGCCATCTGCTCGGCGAGCACCGTACGCAGCATCTCCGTCGTGGAGACCCCGCGGAACAGGTTGTTGAGACGCAGCGCATCACGCTCCGTGAAGGCCGGAGTCGTGTCGATGCGGTCGATCTTGCGGGCGGCCACGCTAGCCATGTCGCAATTTCCAGACCGGCACCGCGTCGTCGGCGGCCGTCTGATAGACATAGTCGAAGCGCGACAGCGCGCCTTCGAGCGCGACCGGGTCGATCGGCGCATCGGGCGCGAAGCTGTCGAAACCGCAGCGGCGCATGAACAGCATCTGGTCGACCAGCACGTCGCCCGAGGCGCGCAGCTCGCCCGTGTAGCCCGCCTCGCGCAGGATGCGCGCCGAGCTGTAGCCGCGGCCGTCGCGGAAGCGGGGGAAGTCGATCTCGATCAGCGCGAGCCGGTCGAGATAGGGGATCAGCTCGCGCGCGTCCTCGCCCGCTTCGATGCGGACGGCGGTGGCGTTGGACTGGTCGAGGAACGCCTCGATCGAGACCGCGGGCTCGTCATGCGGCTCGTCGTCGCGGAAGCGCAAATTGGTCTCAACCATAGATGGCCTCCTTGAACGGCTCCATGCCGATGCGGCGATAGGTGTCGAGGAAGCGCTCGCCCTCGGCGCGTTCGCGCAGATAGACGTTGGTGGCCTTCTCGACCGCGTCGACCACGCCGTCCTCGTCGAAGCCGGGGCCGGTGATCTTGGCTTGCGTGGTGTCCTCCGCGCCCGATCCGCCGAGCAGGAGCTGGTAGTTCTCGGTGCCCTTACGGTCGACGCCGAGGATGCCGATATGCGCGGCATGGTGGTGGCCGCAGGCGTTGATGCAGCCGCTGATCTTGATCTTGAGCTCGCCCAGCTCCTGCTGGCGGTCCATGTCGGCGAAGCGCTGCGAGATCTTCTGCGCGAGCGGGATCGAGCGGGCGTTGGCGAGGCTGCAGTAATCGAGGCCAGGGCAGGCGATGATGTCGGTCACCAGGTCGAGATTGACGTCGGCGAGCCCGGCGGCGTCGAGTGCCTTCCACACCGCGTGCAGATCCTGCTTGCGGACATGGGGCAGGACGAGGTTCTGGGCGTGGGTCGCGCGCAGCTCGTCGAGGCCGTAGCGCTCGGCGAGATCGGCGACGATGTCCATCTGCTCGGCCGAGATGTCGCCGGGGATGCCGCCGATCGGCTTCAGGCTGATATTGACGATGGCATGGCCCGGCGCCTTGTGGCGGACGGTCTGGCGATCGACCCAGAGTGCGAAATCGGGATCGCTGCGGTCGATTTCGTCGCTGAGGCCGGTCTCGAACGCCGGCGGCGCGAAATAGGCGGCGATGCGGTCGTACTCGGCCTGGGGGAAGTCGGTCGCGAGCGTCAGGAAATGCGCGAACTGCGCCTCGACCTGACGGCGGAATTCTTCCTCGCCCAGCTCATGGACGAGGATCTTCATGCGCTGCTTGTGGATGTTGTCGCGCCGGGCATGGAGGTTCCACACGCGCAGCACGGCCTGGAGATAGGAGAAGATCTGCGCGGCGGGCAGGAACTCGCGGATGCGGTAGGCGATGATCGGCGTGCGGCCCATGCCGCCGCCGGCGAACACCTCGAAGCCCTGCTCGCCCGCTTCGTTGCGGACGATGCGGAGCGCGAAATCGTGCCAGCGCAGCGCGGCGCGGTCCTCTTCGGCGGCGATCACCGCGATCTTGAACTTGCGCGGGAGGTAGCTGAATTCGGGATGGAAGGTCGTCGCCTGGCGGATCAGCTCGGCCCAGGGGCGCGGGTCGCAGATTTCGTCGGCGGCGGCGCCGGCATATTGGTCGGCGGAGAGGTTGCGGATGCTCTCGCCCGAGGTCTGGATCGCGTGCATCTCGACCGTCGCGAGATCGGCGAGGATGTCGGGCGCCTCTTCCAGCTTGATCCAGTTGTACTGGATGTTCTGGCGCGTGGTGAAATGGCCGTAGCCGCGGTCATACTTGCGCGCGATGTGCGCCATCATGCGCATCTGCCGGCTGTCGAACGTGCCATAGGGGATGGCGACGCGCAGCATGTACGCGTGCAGCTGGAGGTAGAGGCCGTTCTTGAGCCGCAGCGGCTTGAACTGGTCGTCGTTCATCGCACCGGCGATGCGGCGCGCGACCTGGTCGCGGAACTCCTCGACCCGGGCATCGACGATCGCCTGGTCATATTGGTCGTAGCGGTACATGTCAGATCACCCAGCTGCCGGCATCGGGGTCGGCGGGTTTGAGCGTAAGGTCGGGGCGCACGGTCGGGCCATAGGCGCGGATGCGGTCCTTGATGTGCGCGGGGCGCGGGCCTTCGGGCGTCATCGTCCCGTCGATCACGACGCCGCCATTGACGCGGCGCGCGCCGGTTTCCTCGGTCAGGATCGCCTCGCCGCGATCGCCGACATCGACGGCGTCCTCGATATGGAGCGACCAGCCCTCGCCGGTCCACCAGATCACCGCGCCGCTGCGCAGGTCGTTGCCAGTCAGAATCTTCACAAATCGAATCCGTGCATGAGTTCGGCTTTCTTCGCCCAGCTGGCGAGCTTGTCCTGCGCGTCGGACAGCGCGACGACCTCGCCGACGACGATGATCGCCGGGCTCTGCACCTTCTCGCGCTCGACCATCGGCCCGAGATCGGCGAGCAGGGTCTTCATCGCGCGGCTGCCGTCGAGCGTGGCGCGCTCAAGCACCGCGACCGGCATGTCGGGAGCGACGCCGTCGCGCATCAGCTTCTCGGCGATGTCGGGGCAGGTCTGCACGCCCATGTAGATGACGAGCGTGCGTCCCTTGCCGGCGAGGCCCGACCAGTCCTGCTCGCTGAGGCCCTTGCACTGGCCGGCGACGAAGCTGACCGCGCTCGACCAGTCGCGATGGGTGAGCGGGAGCATCGCTTCGGCGGCGCCGCCGAGCGCGGCGCTGACGCCCGGGATCACCTCGACCGGGAGGCCGGCGGCGCGCACGGCCTCGACCTCTTCGCCGCCACGGCCGAAGATGAACGGATCGCCGCCCTTGAGGCGAACGACGATCGCGCCGGTCTTCACATGCGCGATGATGAGGGCGTTGATGCCGTCCTGCGGCACGGTGTGCTTCGAGCGGCGCTTGGCCACCGAGATGCGGTGCGCCTGGGGCGCGAGATCGAGCACGCGCGGATCGACCAGCCCGTCATGGACCAGCACGTCGGCGCTCTTCAACGCCTCGACGGCGCGTACGGTCAGCAGGCCCGGATCGCCCGGGCCGGCACCGACCAGAATCACGCGCCCGCGCGCGGAAGGATCGAGCAGGGAAGCCATGCGGTGGGAAATGGTCCCGCCTGCCGTTCGCGGCAACCGATGGTTGCTTGGGGCGGGGCTAGGGAATCTTTGGGAACGGTTGGCCCTGTCGAATCCTCTCCCGCCAGGGAGAGGTGGCAGGCGCAGCCTGACGGAGGGGGAGGTGAGCGGTGCATTGGAGGTGGAGCGCTCGCCGGCCTCCCCTCCGACGCCTTCGGCGCCACCTCCCTTCGGCGGGGGAGGATTGATGCCCTACGCGGCGAGCTCGCGTGCCCGCTTGCTGAGGCGGATCGCCTCGTCGATCAGTTCCGCGGTGAAATCGAGATCCTTCTGCTTGACCGCGATGGTCAGGCAGTTGCGCGCTTCCCGGCGGAGGCGTTCGGCGCGGGTGGGGCGGGGGGATTCGTACGCGGGGGGTTTCACGACGCGCATAATTCGTATGACCGCCGCGAGTTCCGCGCTTCGTCGCAAAGCCGCTACCTGCCTCCGCCGATATCGACGAACGACCCGGTGACGTAGGACGAAGCGTCGCCGAGCAGCCATAGGATCGCCTCCGCCACCTCCCCGGCGGTGCCGGCGCGGCCGATCGGGGTCTGCGCGCCAAGCTCCCGTGCGCGGTCCGGGCGGCCGCCGCTGGCATGGATGTCGGTCTCGATCAGGCCGGGGCGTACCGCGTTGACGCGCACGCCCTGCGGGGCAAGCTCCTTCGACAAGCCGATGGTGAGGCTGTCGAGCGCGCCCTTGGTCGCGGCATAGTCGACATATTCGAACGGCGCGCCGAGCCGCGCGGCGATCGACGAGACCAGCACGAGTCCGCCGCCGCGGCCGCCGCGGTCGCGCGGCAGGCGCCGGGCCGCCTCGCGCGCGGTCAGCAGCGCGCCGAGCAGGTTGACGTCGATCATCCGCCGGAGCCGGTCGAGCGCCATCTCCGCGAGCGGCGCCGCCGGGCCGACGATGCCGGCATTGACCACGACACCGTCGATGGCGCCGAAGCATGAGGCGGCAGCGTCGAACAAGGCGACGACATCGGCCTCCACCGCGGTGTCGGCGTGCGCGGCGAGCGCGTGGCCGCCCGCTGCTTCGATTTCCAGGACGGTCGCCCGGGCGGCAGCTTCGTCGGCGACATAGCTCAGCGTCACCGCCCAGCCGGCGCGTGCGGCTTGCAGCGCGGTGGCCCGGCCGATCCCGCGGCCGCCGCCGGTGACGATCAGCGACTTCACGATCCGCTCAGCCTTCGCGCAGGCCGATGCCGATGCTCACGCGCGCCTGCTCGGCCTCGCTCGATACCACCGGATAAGCGCAATAGTCGGCGGCGTAATAGGCGCTGGGACGGTGGTTGCCCGACCAGCCGATCCCACCGAACGGCGCCGCCGAGCTGGCGCCGTTGGTCGGGCGGTTCCAGTTGACGATACCGGCGCGGATGTTCGCCCAGAACTGGTCGTAGAGCTTGGGATCCTGGCTCACCAAGCTGGCGGAAAGGCCGTAGCGCGTGTTGTTCGCTTCGGCGATCGCCTCCTCGAAGGTCTTGGTGCGGATCACCTGCAGGATCGGGCCGAACAGCTCGATATCGGGCTTTTCCCGGGCCTCGGTCATGTCGATCAGCGCGGGGGTGACGAAGGGGCGGCCGTCGATCGGGCGCTCCATGTGGCGCAGCGGGCGCCCGCCGAGGAAAGAGAGCTCCAGGAAGCTCTCGGTCAGCAGGTCGGCGGTGTCGTTGTCGATCACCGGACCCATGAACGGCGCCGGGTCGGCATGCGGCTCGCCGATGATCAGGCGGCCGATCAGCTTGTTCACTTCCCCGATCAGCGGCTCGTAGAGCGTCTCGTCGACGATCAGGCGGCGTGCGGCGGTGCAGCGCTGGCCGGCAGTGGTGAAGGCCGACTGCACCACCAGCACCGCGGCGGAATAGATGTCGGGGGTCGACCACACCAGGATCGGGTTGTTGCCGCCCATTTCGAGCGCGAGGATCTTTTCCGGCTTCGATGCGAAGGCGCGGTTGAGCGCGATGCCGGTGCGCGCCGAGCCGGTGAACAACAGACCGTCGATCCCGTCATGCGCGGCGAGCGCCTTGCCCTCGTCCGGTCCGCCGATGAGCAGGCGGATGCAGTTTTCGGGGATGCCGGCGGCGTGGAAGCATTCGACCAGGAAGGCGCCGGTGGCGGGGGTCTTCTCGGACGGCTTGAAAACGACCGCATTGCCGGCGAGCAAGGCGGGGACGATGTGGCCGTTGGGGAGATGGGCGGGGAAATTGTACGGGCCGAGCACCGCGAGCACGCCGTGCGGCTTGTGGCGCAGCGCGAGGCGGGTGTTCATCGGCGCATCGATGCGGCGCTGGCCGGTACGCTCGGAAAAGGCCGAGACCGAGATGTCGACCTTGGCGATCACCGTGTCGACTTCGCTGCGCGCCTCCCAGATCGGCTTGCCGGTCTCGCGCGCGATCAGGTCGGTGAAGGCGTCGGACTTCTGGCGCACGACATTGGCGAAGCGGCGCAACGCCTCGATCCGGTAGGTGAGGGGGCGGGCGGCCCAGTCGGCCCAGCTCTCACGCGCCTTGGCGACCTCGGCATCGACATCGCCGATTTCTCTGCGCCACAGCACCGCGCCGGTGGCGGGCTCGGTCGAAATGATTTCGGATGCGGGCATTCGGTCTTTCTTTGGATGGCCCCCTGTGTGGGCACGCTCTAGCACCAAGTTACGGGACTATTCCACCTTGCCCGTTTCGAGGGCTTCGCCCATCCGCCGGATCGCCGCGATCTTGGCGTGGAACGGGCTCCAGTCGTCGCCGCGGTCGATCGCCGACCAGATCGTTTCGACCTCGTCGATCAGCATCGAGCAGGGCTCGCCGGCGAAATAGGCGTGGCCGCGGCCGTGCGGAACGGGATCGAATTCCTCCAGCGCGACGCGCACCTCGTTCCATTCCGGGCCATAGCCTGCGGGCAACGCGCCGCCAAAGGCATCGAAGAAGAAGCGGTCGAGCGGCCATTGCGTCGCGAGCAGCGCGGCGTCGATCGCGTCCTTGAGCCGCCATCCGGCTTCCTCGTTACCGGTGCGGAGGCCGAGGCGGCGCAGCAGCGGGGCGGAATAGGCCTGGCGGTACAGCGCCTCGAACCGCTCGAGCCGCTCGATCAGCGGCGGCGCCTCGCTGATCACGCGCAGCGACACCGCGAGCTGGGCGCAGTTCCACAGGATCGCGTCGGGCTGGCGGGCGAAGGCGTAGAGCCCGGCATGATCGAAATAAGCGGCGGTGAAGCCCGGCTCGAAGGTCGGGGCGAAGCGCCACGGGCCATAATCGAAGCTCTCGCCGGTGACGTTGATGTTGTCGGTGTTGAGCACGCCATGGACGAAGCCCGCGACCATGTAGCTGGCGGCGAGGCGGGCGGTGCCTTCGACCACCAGCCCGAAGAATTGCGCGACCGGGTCTTCCTCCGGTTCGGCGCAGAACAGCTCGGCGAGGCACCAGTCGACCAACCGCCGCATATTCTCCGCGTCGCCGAAATAGGCGAGGCGCTGGAAGGTGCCGATGCGGATATGGCTGCGGCTCATGCGGACCAGTACCGCCGAGCGGGTGGGCGAGGGCTCGTCGTTGCGTTGCAAGGCCTCACCGGTCTCGACCAGCGAGAAGCTGCGCGAGGTCCTGACCCCAAGGGCTTCGAGCATCTCGGTCGCCAGCACTTCGCGCACGCCGCCCTTGAGCGTCAGCCGGCCGTCGCCGAAGCGGCTGTACGGGGTCTGGCCCGAACCCTTGGTGCCGAGTTCGAGCAGGGCGCCGTCGCCGCGCCGCATCTGCGCGAAGCTGAAGCCGCGGCCGTCGCCGATCTCGGGATTGTACACGCGGAACTGGTGGCCGTGATAGCGCAGCGCCAGCGGCTGGGGCAGGTTACCGGGCAACGGCTCGAAACGAGCGAAGTGGCGCAGCCAGCCATCGTCGTCGAGTTGGCCGAGTCCCACTTCGGCTGCCGCGCGGTCGTTGCGGAAGCGGAGGATCGCCTGGGGGAAGTCCGCTGCCGCGACAGGGTCGTAGAAGGCGTCGCCGAGTTTCAGGATTGCGGGATCGGGATTGTACGCGTTGAGCTTCGCCACGTTCTACACCGTCATCCCCGCGAAGGCGGGGATCCATCGGGGCTGTCGTCGTGGCGCGATCCGAAAGGTCAGCCAGAAGGGATCCCCGCCTTCGCGGGGATGACGACGAGAGAGAATATGCCGGTAAGGCAACGGCGCTTGCGGGAAATCGGCCATGGCGCGATATGGGGGGCGATGGCGACCGCGCGCAACCTGTCCGACTATACCGACGGTTACTGGTGGTCGGGCGACGGCCTGCGACTGCATTATCGCGACTATCCCGGCGGCGCGGGCAAGCCGCCGCTGCTGTGCATCCCGGGGCTCACCCGCAATGCGCGCGACTATGAGGGGCTGGCGGCGCGGCTCGCGGGCGAATGGCGGGTGATCGCGGTCGACCTGCGCGGGCGCGGCGAGAGCGCCTATGCCAAGGACCCGATGACCTATGTGCCGCTGACCTATCTCCAGGATCTGGAGGCGCTGGTCGTCGAGCTAAAGCTCAAACGGTTCGTCGCGGTCGGCACCTCGCTCGGCGGCATCTTGACGATGCTGACGGCGTCGACTCATCCCGAGCGGATCGCGGGCGCAGTGCTCAACGATGTCGGCCCCGACATCGATCCGGCGGGGCTCAGCCGGATCCGCGGCTATGTCGGCAAGGCCAATTGGCATCCGACCTGGATGCACGCCGCCCGCGCGCTCGCCGACGCGAATGGCGACGTCTATCCCGGCTACAGCGTCGAGGAGTGGCTGGCGATGGCCAAGCGGCTCTATCGCCTGACCAGCGCGGGGCGGATCGTGCTCGATTACGACATGAAGATCGCCGAGCCGTTCCGCGTGCCGGGCAACGAGGCGGGGCCTGACATGTGGCGGGCGTTCGACGGGCTCAAGGACAAGCCGCTGCTGGTGGTGCGCGGCGAGCGATCGGACATCCTCTCCGCTGCCACCGCGGAGGCGATGCGCAAGCGCGTCAAGGCGTGCGACCTGGTGACGGTGCCTGAAACCGGCCACGCGCCGACGCTCGGCGAACCCGAAGCCGTCGCCGGGATCGACCGGCTGCTGGCCAAACTGAACTGATCCCCAAAACAGGGGCGCGGTGGATAGCGCATCATTGTCTCTCGACATTATAACAGTGCTGTTATAACTGCGTCTGATGGGAACCGCGACGCTGGGAACCTTGCTCCGTCACCTTATCGAGCTGCTCGATGGCGCCGTGGAGCAGGGCTATGTCGACGCCGGGCTCGCTTATCGCCCGCGCTATACGCCGATCGTGCGGGTGCTGATGCGGCACGGGCCGAGCTCGATCCGCGAGATCGCGCAGCGAGCTGAGATCACCCATTCGGCCGCCAGCCAAACGGTCGCGCACATGGCGCGCAACGGCTTGCTGGACGTGGCCAAGGGCGCCGACGCGCGCGAGCGGCTGGTCGCGCTCTCGCCCGCGGGGCGCGCGATCCTGCCGGCGGTCGAACGGCGCTGGCAGGCGACCGAGGCAGCGGCGCGCGACCTGGAAGCGGAGCTGGACGCGCCGCTGGCGACGATCATCCGCGATGCGATCCGCGCGCTCGACCGCAAGCCGTTCGGCGAACGCATCCGCGACAATCTGGAGGAGAACCCGTCTTGAAATGGCTGTTGCCCGCGATCCTTCTCGCCCTGCCTGCCGGCGCGCAGCTCCGGCCGGTGCCGGTTCATAGCGCCGCGGGCACGCTCTCGCCCGCGCAGACGGACGCCGCGATCGAGGCGATCATCGCCGCGATCGAGCGCCAATATGTCTTTCCGGACCGCGTGCCGGCGATCGTGCAGGCGGTGCGCGCGGCGCAGGCGAGCGGACGCTACCGGACCAGCGACCCGGCCGTCTTCAGCGCCCGGCTGACCGAGGACATCAGCCGCGCCGGCAACGATGGCCACCTCTATCTGCAATATGACCCGCAGCGCTTTGCCGCGGCGAGCGCACCGCAATCGAGCGGGGCGCCGACCGAAGGGGGGCTCGACGCCGTGCTGGCGGCGCGGGCGCGGCGGACGAACTATGGGCTGAGCGAGACCAGGCTGCTGCCCGGCAACATCCGCTACCTGCGCATCTCGGCGTTCGACTGGGTCGAGGACGAAGCCGGGCAGGCCTATGACGACGCGATGCGTTTCCTGCGCGGCGGCGACGCGGTGATCATCGACATCCGCGGTAATGGCGGCGGGTCGCATGAGGCGGTGCGCTATGCGCTCAGCCACTTCATGCCCTCCGGCCGGCTGCTGATGACCTTTCTCGAGGCGGGGAAGGAACCCGAGCAGTCGCACACGCTGAGCAACCTGCCCGCGGGCCGCATGATCGGAAAGCCGCTTTATGTGCTGATCGACGGCGGCGTCGGCTCGGCGGCAGAGGACTTCGCCTACAGCGTCCAGCAATTCAAGCTCGGCCGCCTGGTCGGGGGTAGCACGGCGGGCGGCGCCAACAATAATCGCTTCGTGCCGATCCCGCCGGGGTTCATGCTCAGCGTGTCGTTCGGACGTCCGGTGCATGCCGTGAGCGGGGGCAATTGGGAGGGGACGGGCGTTGCCCCAGATACCCGGACGCCCGGTCCGAGCGCACTCGATGCTGCGGAGCGGCAGGCGCTGGACGATCTGCTCGCCCGCGCCGGTAGCGATGACGAGCGGCGTGCCGAATATGAATGGGCGCAAGTCGGCGTCGAGGCGCGCCTGCAGCCGGTGACGCTGGACGCCGCAGCATTGCGGAGCCGCGCCGGAAGCTATGGCGACGCGGTGATCGCGTATCGCGACGGGGCGCTGTGGCTGAAGACCCGGCCGTCCGCGCCGGTCCGGCGCATGGTGCCGCTCACGCCGGATGGCCGCCTGTTCGCGCTCGAGGGGCATGAGATGCTGCGTGCCCGCTTCGCCGGCCGCGATCTGGAGATGCTGTGGCGCGGCGAACCCGCGCCGCGCGTCTATCCGCGGTCGCGCTGACGCCGGGTCCCGGACGGGCAGGGGCGGACGCGGGCCCGCCCCCGCAAGGTTCAGTCGCCCAGCGCGGCGCGGCGCGCGAGTTCGGCGTTGGTCGGGGTCTCGAACTCGAACGAGCCGGTCTCGATTTCGCCCGCGCGCGTGTAGGATGCGATCACCAC
>NZ_JBCNMA010000010.1:0-54169 GCF_039595165.1 Sphingomonas sp. | reverse complement strand
CGCCGCTGCGCAGGTTGGCGACCTGCGCCTCACCGACGATCGACGGCGCATCGTCGTAGAGCACCGCGGTCGCGTTGATGATCGCGCGGCCGATGGTGATCTCCATGTCGCCCGGGATCTGCGCATTGGTCGCGGTCGCGCGGACTACCGCCTGCTGGTATTTGCCGTTCGCGGAGAGATCGACATTGCCGTTGATGCCCGAACCGGCAAAGGCGAGCGCGCCCGCGAACGGCCCGGCCGCGGTCTGCTGTAGCTTGCCGGTGATGTCGGTGCCGGCGAAGCGTGCCTTGCGCACGTCGACGGTGAGCGCGCGGCCGGTGCGAACCAGCACGTCGGCGGTGAACGGACCATAGCTCGTCGCGCCGGTGGCGGTCACGGCATAGGCATCGCCCTGCCCGCGGATGCGCGCCTGGAGGTTGGCGAGGCCGACGCCGAGCCCCGGCCGGGGCGCGCGCAGGTTGACGACCGGCGCGGTCAGGCTGCCGGTGACGCGCGCGAACACCGGGCCATAGGCATTGGAATAGCCGTCGGCGTTGAGCAGCAACGGCCCGTTGGGATCGTAGCGCCCGGAGCCGCGCAGGATCTTGAACTGCGGCGCGGCGAGTTTCAGATTGTCGAAGGTGATGATCCCGCTCGGGTCGAGCCCGACATTCACCCGCAGGATCGCATTGCCGCCGAGGAAATCGCGCACGCCACTGTTGAACAGCCGCGTGCTGCGCCCGACGATGCGGCCCTTGATCCCCCAGCCGCCGGACGCTGCGGCGTAGAGATCGGCGTCGGTCTCGATGTTGACGATGCCGATGCCGTCGATCGTATAGTCGTTGACCCGGCCTTTTAGCGCGCCGGTGTAGCGGCCGCTGCCGATGTCGGCGGCGATGATCGCGGTCGCGTCAATCCGGTCGGAACGGATGCGGAGGTTCTCCGACAGGACCTGGTCGCCGGTGATGGCGAGATCGCCCGCCAGCGTGACGTTGGTGAGCAGGCCGCCCGCCGCCTGGTTGAGCCCGGAGACGCGCGCGGCACGGGCGCGGATCGGCACGAGGATGCGGTCGGCATTCACCGTCGCGAGCCCCTCTGCATAGACGCGCTCGAGCACCGTCGTGCCGAAGCCGATCGCGGCGGCCTGGACCTTGTAGTCCACCGTCGGCGTCGCGAAGGGACCGTTCAACGCCACCGCGCCGATCACCGAGCGGCCGTTGAGATTGGGGGCGATCGCGCCGGGGGTGAGCAGCGCCGCCTCCACCCGGAACTGATCGAACGCACTCTTGCCGAGATCGATTGTGCCGGTGGTGGCGAGCGCCATCGCGCTGGAGCGGAGACGCAGGCGGGTGTCGGCGCGGCGCTCGTTCAGCGTGGCGTCGAGCGCGACCTGGAGATTGGGCGCAGTGAGCCGCTCGACCGGACCCTTGAGGTAGAGGCCGGGCTGGGCGGTGCCGCGGACCTGAAAGGTCCCCTTGCGCGCGGTGATGCCGAGATCGGCGAGTTGCGCGCCGCCGAGCGTGCCGACCGCGCGGCCCTGCCAGTTGCTCCAGCTGCCGCGCCCGCTGACGCGCGCGACGAGCGGCACCTCGAGCTTGGCAAGCCCGGCGACGAGGCCGCCGACCGGCGCGTTCAGGTCGGCGCGCAGATCGAACTTGTCGTCGTCGGGCACCGCGTCGAGCACCAACGCGAGCCGGTCGCCCCCCGTCGCGCCCAGCGTCCGGCCGTTGGCGATCACGCGCGCTCGCCGGTCGGCGATATTCGCCTCGCCGGTCAGCGTCGCGATGTGGCGCTGCCCTGCCACCGGCGGCTCGAGCACCAGCCGGTCGATCACAAGACGCCCGATATCGATGTCGATGTCGGGCAGCATCGGCGCATTGGGGTCGCCGGGCTTGAACGCCGGCAGGCGGCGCACCGTCACCAGCGGGCTGGTCGCCGAGCGGATGTCGACATGGTTGCTGAGGAACGCGAAGGGCCGCCAGTCGACCGCGATCGAGGGCGAGGTCGCGAACACGCCCTTGGTGTCGCTCACCCGCACGTCGCGCAACACCATCGCGCCGTAGATCGATCCCTCGATCCGTCCGACCTTGATGTTTAGGCCGGTAGCGGTGGTGAATCTGCCGAGCTGGTCGGCGACGAAGCGCTTGCCCGGGCTGGTGTTGAGCCCGAGGATCGCGAGCAGCAGCAGCGCGGCCAGGCCGATCAGCGCGATGAGAATCCACTTCGCGACCCGCTGCCATGTCGGCGTGCGGACGATCACGGTTTCATTCCCGGGCGGGAGCGTCTCCTCCGCCATCAGAAGGCCTGCCCGATCGAGATGTAGAGCGCGATCTTGCTCTCGCCCGGCTTGCGGTTGATCGGTGTCGCGACGTCGAGCCTCAGCGGGCCGAAATTGGTGTACATGCGCCCGCCGATGCCGAAGCCGAAGCGCATGTCGGTGAGCTTGGGCAGGCCGCTCTCATAGACTTGCCCGGCATCGACGAACGGCACGATCCCGAAATTGCCGAAGCGGTACCGCGCCTCGATCGCGAACTCGTTGAAGCTGCGTCCGCCGATCGGCTTGCCGTCGGGCGCGCGCGGGCCGAGCTCCTGATAGCCGAAGCCGCGCACCGATCCGCCGCCGCCGGCATAATAGCGCCGCGACGGGGCCAGCGCGTTCCGGTCGATCCCCTGGATCGTGCCGAAGCGGGCGCGGCCGGCGAGGACGATGCTGTCGGTGACCGGGTAGTAGCCGGTGCCTTCGAGCATCGCGCGGGCATAGGGCCGCGTCCCGCCGCGCACCGAGGTCTCGGGGCTGAGGTTGAGCTTCACGCGATAGCCGCGCGTCGGGTTGAGCAGGTTGTCGGACTTGTCCCAGCCCGCGAACAACGGCAGCGCGGCGATGAAATAGACCCCGCGTTCGCGCGCGCCGCGGTTGAAGTCGTAGCGGTCCTCGCTCGTGCCGACCAGCTCGACGCCGTAGCTGTAGGTCAGCTCCTTCTGCCAGATCGGAGTCGAATCGTACGACACGGTCGCCGACAGCGTGCCGGTGAGGCCGGTGAACGCCTCGACATCGGTGCGCAGCGCCGAGGCGACGAGCTGGAAGGTGCGGTCGCGACGCCCGGCATTGGAACGGCGGAAGGTCGCCGACGCGCCCTGCTCCTGCGTGCCAGCGACGGCGGAGAGGATCAGCGCGCCCTCGGGCGGGAACAGGTTGCGGTGCGTCCAGCTGACCTCGGCGCGCAGCCCCTGCCCGGTCGAATAGCCGAGCTCGCCGGCCAGCGTGCGCGGCGGACCGGCGGTCTGGCGCACGAGCAAGTCGACATATTCGGTGCCCTCGGCGGCGGCCTCGCCGGTCTTCACCGGCTCGACCGAGACGGTCGAGAACAGGCTGGTCGCGATCAGCGCGTCGCGCAGGTCGTCGACCTTGCGGCTGTCGTAGAGGTCGTCGCGGTCGAAGCGGGTGAGCACCTCGACATGCTTGGCGTCGAATGCCAGCTTGCCCTCGGTGGTGATGTTGCGGAAGCGCGCGCGCGGGCCGATCGTTACCGGCAGGGTATAGTCGCCGGTCTGCGTGGTCTCGTCGAGCAATATGTCGCGCTGGCCGACCTCGGCGAAGGGATAGCCGTTCTGCGGCAGGGCGACGCTCACCGCCGCTTCGGCCGCCTGGACGCGCACCGCGTCGATCGCCTCGCCGGTCTTGAGCTGGAAATTGTCGGCGATCAGGCTGGGCGGCACGGTCGGGTCGGCCTGGATATCGATCTTGCCGAGCTTGTAGAGCGGGCCCGGCACCGCGGCGATCGTCGCGGTGGTCGGCTGCCCGGCGGCGGCGGGCTGGTCGACCGTCGCCACCGCGGTCGCGTCATAATAGCCGAGCGACTTCATGAGGCGCACCGCCAGCGCCTCGTCCTCACGCGCCCGCGCCCCGATGATCGCGGCGTTGGCCGCCTCGCCGTCGCCGTCCTCAAGGGCGGAGAGATCGCGGAATTCGTCCTCCAGTCCGATCTCCTTGAGACCGGTCACGCGCGTGGCATAGCGGATCTCGACCGCATCCCCGTCATTGAGCTGCATCGCCTCGGCGATCGGGGTGGTGTCGAATTCGCTGAGCGGGGGCAGCGGCGCGGCGAGCTCGGTCTCCGCCTCGCCTTGGCCGAGCGGCGTCTCGGCATCGAGCGGGTCCAGGTCGACCGGTGCTTCGGCGGTCGCGCCTTCTGCCGGCGGCACGGGCCGCATCGGTTCGAGCGGCGCGTTCATGTCGTCGCTGAGCGGGGGAAGCGCCTTGTCGAACTCCTCGTCGGGCACGATCGGCTTCTCGTCCGACTCGGACGCGGTGCCCGGCTGCGGGGTCTCGACGGGCTTGGGGTCTTCGGCGGGCGCACTCTGGCCGGGCTGGCCGACGCTGCCGCTGATCTGTGCGAAGGCCGCGCCCGGCACGAGCGCGCTGCTCGCCAGCAGCAGGATCCCCAGTTCGACGCCCGAAATTGCCCTGTCCTCCCAAAGGGATCGCATATGTGCGTACCCGCTCGCTAACCCAACGAGCGAGCGGGGGGAAGGTTCAAGGGGCATCAACCGCGTTTTTGCAGGGTTCGACCGATGCTCCAAGGCGAAGCTAGTGGTTCCCGCCGCCGAAGCGCAGCCGCACCCCGGCATTGACCACGAAGCCGTCGGTCGGCGCCCAGGCATCGACGGTCCATTGCCCGTCGGAGGTACGGCTGGGCCGCAGCAGCGAGTTCCAGCGCGTCTGGCGGACGTTGAGGATGTTCTCGAGATTGACGAACAGGCGCGCCTTGCCCACCGCCGCCTCGGCCAGCAGTCCGAGCTCGAAATAGGGCTTGCCGGTAAGGCGATACGGGTTGTCCTCGAGCTCCTGCTTGCCGGTATAGTAGAGCTCGAGCCCGATACGGCCCTTGTCGTGATCCTCCCACATCGCGACCACGCCGGCGCTGTGGCGCGGGGTGAGCGGCACGGTGCGCCGCCCGCCGTTCGCCGGGTCGGGCTCGGTCGCGTCGAGATAGAGATAGCTCCCGGTCACCACGAACGCGTCCCAGCGGTAGCGCAGCAGCAGCTCCGAGCCACGAATACGGGTCTGGCCCGCGACGTTGACGAGGCGCACGCGGTCGGGCGCGACCGTATCGAGCCGGGTCGCGTCGTCCATGTTCGAGCCGAACAGCGTGACGTTGGCCTCGGCCCCGCTCCGGGCATAGCCGATGTCGAGCGAGGCGGTGGTGGCCGTTTCCGGCTCCAGCGCGCCGAGCGGTTCGAGCCGCGACAGGCCCGCCGCCTCGATCTCCTCGACGAACGGCGTCGGCGCGTAGAAGCCGCGGCCGCCCGAGACGCGCACCGTCCACGGGCCGGGCTTGTAGAGCAACGACAGGCGCGGGCTGAACTGGGTGCCATATTCATTGTGAAAGTCGAGCCGGGCGCTGCCTGCCAGAGTCAGCTGGGGCGCCACGTCCTGTTCGACCTGTGCGAAGACACCGGGCACGTCATAGGTGTAGTCGAACAGCGGGAAGGTCTTCGACCGGAAGCTGTCGCGTTGATACGCGACGCCGCCGACCCAGCTGGTGCCGCCCGTCCTGCCCGACAGCGAGGCCTCGGCGAACACCGTCCCGTGGCGGTCGTCTTCGACGACATCGCCGAAGCGGTGGACATGGCCCTGAGTCATGCCCGCCATGCGGACATGCGCTGCCAGATCGCCGCCGAGCGGCAGCTTCGCGACGAGGCCGGCGTCGAGCCGGTCGGTCTTCTGGTCCTGCCGGAAGGGGTTCCCGTCGGGCGCGGTGCGGCCGTCGAGCGTGCCGCCGCGCCGCTGCTCACCCATCGCCCCGCCGGTGAGGAACAGGCTCGCGCCGGCGCCATCCGCCCAGAACAGGCGCGGGCGCACCGTCCAGCGCTCATAGCCCGGCATGTCGATCCAGCCGTCGCCGTCGAGGTCGCGGCGGCGCTGGCGGTGCCAAGCGCCGGTGATCGACCCGCCAAACCCCTCGCCGAGCGGCGTCGCGGCATAGCCGGTGACATCCTGCCCGTCGCGCGTCGTGGCGTTGAACAGCAACTCCCCCTCGGCTTCGTCGCGCGGCCTGCGCGAGACGAGGTTGATGACGCCACCCAGCGCCGAGGGACCGTAGAGCGCCGAAGCGGCGCCCTTGATCACCTCGACCTGGCCGAGATCGGTCGGCGGGATTTGGAGCAGGCCGAGCGACGAGGCCTGGCCGCCATAAAGCGGCAGCCCGTCGGCGAGCAGCTGGGTGAACCGCCCGTCCATCCCCTGGACACGAATATTGGCGGCGCCCATCGCCGGCGCGGTGACCTGAACGCGCAACCCGCCGGTCTCGGCAAGGACCATGGCGATGTTGCCGGGGCGCATGAGGATCTTCTCCTCGATCTCTTCGCGATTGAGCACCTCGACCCGGACCGGCTCGTCCTGCACGCGGCGGTTGGAACGGGTCGCCTGGACGACGATCTCCTCGCCTTCCGCCTCGGCTTCGACTGAAGGCGGTGTGGCGCCGGTCTTGGCGGACACGGGACAGGCGGCAAGCAGTGAAACCCCCGCGAGGAGGGCGCACGAAATGGAACGTTTCATGTTGGATTTCCTGAACTGAACGAGCAACGGCACGGCGGAGGCCGCGCGGCGAGGTCAGGTCAGGTGGAGGGCGGCTGGAGCGGTGGCGCCTGCGCGTGCGAGCGCAGCGCCGCGACGCGTGGCGCGAAGATCGGCGCGGCACCATTCGCCCAGGCGTTGCCGCCATCGCGAAGCGCCTGGTCGGGCGCGACGGGGCAATGATGATGGCTGGCATGCGCGGGCTCGCCCGGCTGCTGGCGATCCTCGCCCTCATCCCCCGCGGGGTCGAGCAGCGCATGCTCGGCCACCGGCCCGCCATGCGCCTGCGCCGGCTCCGGGATATGCAGGCCGCACCAGATCAGCGTGAATATCAGCACGAGGCGCAGCAGCGGTCGCATCGCCGCACCTTTAGCGGCTCGTGGTCCGGCTGCCTAGCCGCGCGCCTTCGCGTCGGCGCGGAAACGGTGCAGCAGCGGCTCGGTATAGCCGTTGGGCTGGGCGACGCCCTCGAACACCAGCGCGCGCGCCGCCTGGAAGGCGAGGCTGGCGTCCGCATTCCCCGCCATCGGACGGTAAAGCGGGTCGCCCGCATTCTGCGCATCGACCTTGACCGCCATGCGCGCGAAGGCGGCATCGATATCGTCCGCGGTCGCGACGCCGTGGAGCAGCCAGTTGGCCATGTGCTGCGAGCTGATGCGCAGCGTCGCGCGGTCCTCCATCAGCCCGATGTCATGGATGTCGGGCACCTTGGAGCAGCCCACGCCTTGGTCGATCCAGCGAACGACATAGCCGAGAATGCCCTGGGCGTTGTTATCGAGCTCGCGCGCGACCTCCTCCGCCGTCCAGTTGCGGCCCTGCGCGACGGGGATGGTCAGCAGCGGGGTCAGGCCCGGTACTGCCTCGCCTGCGATCTCGCGCTGGCGGGCGAACACATCGACCTTGTGATAGTGCATCGCGTGCAGCGTCGCGGCGGTCGGCGAGGGCACCCAGGCGGTGTTGGCGCCGCTCGTCGGGTGGCCGATCTTCTGGTCGAGCATCTCGGCCATGCGATCGGGCGCGGCCCACATGCCCTTGCCGATCTGCGCCTTGCCGGAAAGGCCGTGGCGCAGGCCGATGCGGACGTTGCGGTCCTCATAGGCCTTGAGCCAGCTCGACGCCTTCATCTCCGCCTTGGGGATCATCGGCCCGGCGCGCATGCTGGTGTGGATCTCGTCGCCGGTGCGGTCGAGGAAGCCGGTATTGATGAAGGCGACGCGGTCCTTCACCGCATGGATGCACGCGGCGAGGTTGGCGGAGGTGCGGCGCTCCTCGTCCATCACCCCGACCTTGACCGTATGGCGGCCCAGCCCGAGCAGATCCTCCACCGCGTCGAACAGGCGGTTGGTGAAGCCGGCCTCCTCGGGGCCATGCATCTTGGGCTTGACGATATAGACGGTGCCGGCGCGGCTGTTGCGATACTGGCCCAGGCCGCGCAGGTCGTGGAGCGCGCAAGCGACCGTGACGATCGCGTCGAGGATACCCTCGGGCGCTTCCTCACCGTCGATCAGCACCGCCGGCGTGGTCATCAGATGCCCGACATTGCGCACGAACAGCAGCGAGCGGCCGGGCAGCGTCAGGTCGCTCGCGAAGGGACGGCGGTAGACGCGGTCCGCGGCCAGCCGCCGGGTCATCGTACGGCCGCCCTTGTCGAAGCTCTCCTCGAGGTCGCCGCGCATCAGGCCGAGCCAGTTGGCATAGGCCGCGACCTTGTCCTCGGCATCGACCGCCGCGATCGAATCCTCGAGATCGACGATCGTGGTCAGCGCAGCCTCGAGCACGACGTCGGCGATCCCGGCGGGATCGGTGCGACCGATCGGATGCTCGCGGTCGACCACCACCTCGACATGCAGGCCGTGATGCCGAAACAGCAGCGAGTCGCCACGCGTACCGACGAGTTGGCCCGGATCGGCGAGCGGCAGATCGCCGCCGGCGAAATCCGCCCACTTCATCCCGCTCAGCGGCACCGCTTCGTCGAGGAAGGCCTTGGCCGCCGCGATCACCTGCGCGCCTCGCGCCGCGTCATAGCCGCCAGCCCTAGCCTCGCCCGGCAGTGCGTCCGTGCCGTAAAAGGCATCGTAGAGGCTGCCCCAGCGCGCGTTGGCGGCGTTGAGCACGAAGCGCGCGTTGAGCGCCGGCACCACCAGCTGCGGGCCGGCCATCGTCGCGATCTCGGCGTCGACGTTCGCGGTGCCGATCGTGAACGCATCAGGCTCGTCGACGAGATAGCCGATCGAGCGGAGGAACGCTTCCTGCGCGACCGGGTCCGCCGCCCGCGCGGGATCCTCGGCGCACCACGCGTCGATCTGCGCCTGGAGATTTTCGCGCTTGGCGAGCAGCGTGCGGTTTTCCGGGGCGAACCGCTCGAAGATCGCCGCCGCGCCCGCCCAGAACGCCTCCGCCGCGATGCCCAGATCGGGCAGCACGCGCTCCTCGACGAAGCGCGCGAGCGGCTCCGCCACCGAAAGCCCGGCGCGCGACTGATAAGCGGTCATTGGAATCCTCCTGGGTGATGTGTGCACATGCCCTGGGGAGGCGGTGTCTGACTAGTCGAGCGGGGCGGCTTCGATCAACCCCCCGGGCCGATCGCCGCCGCGGCGTTCTCGACACGCTCGAGCATCGTGCGCAGCTGCGCCTGTTCGTCGTCGGACAGGCTCTCGAAGATACGGCGTTCGAGCTCGAGCGCCTTGGGCGCGACCTGGCGATAGAGCGCCCAGCCGTCGATGCTGAGCTCGAGCAGGTGCGAGCGCTGGTCGTCCGGGTTGGGCGTACGCGTCACCAGCCCGCGCTCGTAGAGCGAGATCGCCGCGCGGCTCACCGTCACCTTGTCCATCTGCGTGCGCCCGCACAAAGCCTGCTGGCTCATCGCCCCGAACTCGGCGAGCACGGTGACCAGACGCCACTCGGGAATGCGCAGTCCGAACAGCGATTGATAGGCCCCCGCGATCGCCCCCGAGACGCGGTTGGACGCCACGGACAGCCGGTAGGGCAGGAAGGCGTCGAGCTTGAGTGTTGCCGTCATAGGACAGTGATGCCCCGAACCCGATCCGGGCGCAATGACAGGATTACTTCATTGCGCCCAAATCGGGACTTGAGACAGAAAGTGTCAAGCCTCGACCTTGACCGGCTCCAGCTTCGGCGACAGCAGGTGGACGACCAGCAGCGCGAGGAAATAGGCGCCGCCCGCGACCCAGAAGAGCGGCCAATAGACCCCGAGGCGGTCGAGGACCTCGCCGGCATAGAAGGCCATCAGGATGCCGCCGACCGCGCCGACCGTCCCGCCGATGCCGACCACCGAGCCGACCGCGCCGCGCGGGAACAGGTCGGAGGGCAGCGCATAGAGGTTGGCCGAGAAGGCCTGGTGCCCCGCGGTGGCGAGGCCGATCACCAGCACCGCGACCCACACGCTCGAGATCGATTCGGCGAACACCACCGGCAGGATCACCAGCGCGCAGATCAGCATGGTCACCTTGCGCGCGAAGTTGGCCGACTTGCCCGCCTTCATCAGCCGCGAGGACAACCAGCCGCCCGCGACGCTGCCGACATCGGAAATCAGATACACCGCAGCGAGCGGCAGGCCGAAGGTCAGCAGGTTGAGGTCATACTGCTTGAACAGATAGCCCGGCAGCCAGAACAGGAAGAACCACCAGATCGGGTCGATGAAGAACTTGCCGAGCGCATAGGCCCAGGTCTCGCGGCGCGTGAGCACCGTGGCATAGCCGATCGGCTTGACCGGGTCGGCCGGGTCCTGCTCGATCCAGGCGAGCTCGCCTTCGCTGACCTTGGGGTGCTGACGCGGGCTGCGGTACATCGTCCACCAGGCGATCAGCCACACGAAGCTGACCACGCCGGTGATCACGAACGCCATGCGCCAGCCCCAGGCGACCACCATCAGCGGCACGACCAGAGGCGTGACCACCGCGCCGATATTGGCACCGGCGTTGAAGATGCCGATCGCCAGCGCGCGCTCCTTGGCCGGGAACCAGTCGGTCACCGCCTTGATGCCCGCCGGGAAGTTGCCCGACTCGCCGATGCCGAGGCCGAAGCGCGCCATCGCGAACTGAGTCATCGAATGCGCGCCGCCATGCGCGATGTGCGCGAGCTGCCAGATGACGAAGGCGACGGCATAGCCGACGCGCGCGCCGACCATGTCGACGAACTTGCCGAAGCCGATGTAACCGATCGCATAGGCGAACTGGAACCAGATGATGACGCCGGCAAAGTCACGCTCGGACCATTTGAGGTCCTCCATCAGCGTCGGCTTGAGCACGCCGATCATCTGGCGGTCGATATAGTTGATCACGGTCGCCGCGAAAAGCAGCGCCACGATCATCCACCGATAGCGGCCGGCATTGGCCGCCGCCTGGGCTCGAATTCCGTCAGCCCCGACCGGTGCCTGCGTGCCGTCCATCGTCTTCTCCCGTTACGCTGCGGGCCTGGCTGCCTCGATCGAGCAGCTCACCTGCATCTCCGCGAACGTCGCCGTCACCGTCGCGCCCACGCTCACCTCGTGCACGCCGGTCACGGCGCCCGAGGAAATCCATTGCCCCGGCTCGAGCGCGATACCGCGCGCCGCCAGCGCCTCGAACAGGAAACGCGCCGCCCCGAGCGGGCCGTCGAGCATGTCCCGGGCGACAGCCCTGCCAGCTTCCTGACCATCAATCAACAGTTGGACAGGCCAATTTTCGAGGCCCGAATTGCGCCAGTCCGGGATCGCCTCGCCAATCACCAGCCCGTAATTGTTGCCGAAGTCGGAAATGGTGACGAGCGGGCCGAGCGCGTTGATGCCGGGAAAGGGCGAGCTCGCGATCTCGATGCCGACATGCACCGCGTCGATGAGGTCCGCCGCCTCGTCCATCGTATAGCTGGTCTTGGCCGGATCGGGGGCGCGGCCGACGCGCAGCAGGAACTCGGCCTCGCCCGCGGCGAAACCATCGGCGAACACCGGCATTGCGGGGCTGACACCGCGGCCATCGTGGACCGAATCCGCGAAGATCGGGCCGGCCAGGCGGTTGGTGCCGAGCGCGCCGTCGAGCGGCGGGCCGATCTTTCCGACCTTCCATCCTGCCACCTGCCCGCCGTTCAGCGCCAGCGCGCGGTCCTGGATCGCATAGGCGTCGGCCAGCGAGGACGGCGGCGTGCCTGGATAGTCGGGAAGCCCGGTCGCGGCGCGGCGTGCGGCGACGAATGCCTCGGCGATCGCGTCCAGTTCGTTCATCCACCCCTCGCTTTGATCTATTGCGCGAGCGGTAATGGAAACCGGTGTCAGTGACAAGAGCCCCCGATCACCGGGCGAGCAGCGTCTCGATCCGGCGTTCGGCGAGCGCCTGCACCGCCCCAGTCACCGCCGCGCGGAAGCTCGCATTGCCCGCGATCTCCTGGCGGAACACCGAATCGAAGGCGAACAGCCGCTCGGCCAGCTGGGCCGGCGAGGCGCCGGCGGCCGCTTCGGTCAGCGGACCGGCGAGCGGATCGGTGATCGCCACGCCCTCGGCGGCGCGCCGGGCGATGAAGTGCATCCACGCCGCCACCGGCACCGCGAGCCGTTCGACCGGCCGTCCCGCACGGATTGCAGCTGCCGTCGTGTCCAGCAGGCGATAGGGTAGTTTCTGCGAGCCGTCCCACGCGATCTGCGACAGCAGATGCCGGATCGCGGGGTTGCGGAAGCGGTTGAGGACCGCCTGCGTGTAACCGGCATGATCGAGCCCGGCGACGGGATCGAGCGCCGGGACGATGTCCTGCAGCGCCAGCCGCTCGGCAAAGGCCGCAAGCGCCGGCTCGCCCATCGCGTCCGCGACCGTCTCCAGCCCCAGGGCGAGGCCGAGATAGGCGAGGCTCGAATGCAGCCCGTTGAGGATGCGCAGCTTGGCGCGCTCATAGCCGCCGACGTCGCTGGTCAGCGTCGCCCCCGCCGCGGCGAGGTCGGGCCCGTCGGCGAATTGGTACGGGCCGATCACCCATTGCGTAAACGCCTCGCGCTGCACCGTCGCGCGGTCCTCGACACCCAGCTCGGCCGCGACCTGGGCATAGAGCGCGTCGTCGCTCGCCGGAGTGATCGAATCGACCATCGTGTCGGGGAAGGCGGCGGTGTCGGCGATCCACTTCGCCAGATCGGCGTCGCGCCGCTCAGCCAGCGCGATCGTCGCCGCGCGCAGCTTGCGTCCATTGCCCGAGAGATTGTCGCAGCACAGCACCATGAACGGGTCGCCACCCGCCGCGCGCCGCGCCGCAAGCCCCTGCACCAGCCAGCCGACGAAGCTGCGCGGCTCGCCGCCCGCGAGGTCGGCGACAATGTCGGGATGGCTCATGTCGAGCGTGCCGTCGCCCGCGAGGCAATAGCCCTTCTCGGTCACGGTCGAGGTGACGATGCGCACTTGCGGGGTGGCGAGCAGCGCCGCGACCTTGGCACCGCCGCCCGGCCCGATCCATTCGCGATGCGCGCCGATCACCCGCATCGACGGCTCGCGGTCGAGGATCGCCAGCGTGTAGAGCCCATCCTGCGCCGCCAGCGCCTCGACCGTGCCAGGCGAGCGCAGCGAGACCGCGGCGATGCCCCAGCGCGGGTCGCTCGCCAGCACGCTGTCGAAATAGGCCGCCTGGTGCCCGCGATGGAACGCGCCGGGGCCGAAATGCACCACGCCGGTCGACACCTGCGCCGGATCATAGGCAGGCTTGCTCACCGCCGCAGGCAAGTCCCGCAGCGTTTCCAGGGACAGTCGATTCACAGCGTTACGCCTCGCTTCCAGATTGCAATCTCGCGCTCGCCGTTGCGCTCGGCGGCGGCTTCCTCGCCCGAGGCGATCGCGGCGATGCGCGCGAGCAGGGCATCGGCGGCGATGTCCATGCCGTCGCTCAGCACCTGCCCCGCATCGAAGTCGATCCAGCCCGGCTTGCGCGCGGCGAGATCGGAATTGGAC
Source organism: Sphingomonas sp. (assembly GCF_039595165.1). GTDB lineage: Bacteria > Pseudomonadota > Alphaproteobacteria > Sphingomonadales > Sphingomonadaceae > Sphingomonas. The sequence goes on along the minus strand of NZ_JBCNMA010000010.1, from coordinate 40,699 downwards.
GCGATCTTGAGCGTCGGCGCGGGGAAGCCGAGCGGCGTGCCGCGGCCGGTGGTGAACAGGATCACGTTCGCCCCCGCCGCCGACAGCGCGGTCGACGACACGGCGTCATTGCCTGGCGCCTCGAGCAGCGTCAGCCCGGTGCGCTTCACGCGCTCGCCATAGTCGATCACGTCGGTGACGATCGCCTGCCCGCCCTTCTGCACCGCGCCGAGGCTCTTCTCCTCCAGCGTGGTGATGCCGCCGGCGATGTTGCCGGGCGACGGGTTCTCGGACACCGGCTCGCCATGGTCGATGAAGTAGCGCTTGAAGCGATTGACCAGCTCGCCGATCGCATCGAACGTCGCGGCATCGGCGGCGCGCGCCATCAGCAATTGCTCGGCGCCGAAGATCTCGGGGATCTCGGTCAGGATCGCCGAGCCGCCGGCATCGGTGATGCGGTCGGCCATGCGCCCAACCAGCGGGTTGGCGGTGAGCCCCGACAGCCCGTCCGACCCGCCGCACTTCACCCCGAGCACGATGCGGTCGAGCCCCATCTCCTCGCGCTTGGCCAGCGCGGCCTGCTCGGCGAGTTCGAGCACCGCGGCGACGCCCTCGGCGATCTCGTCCGACGCGGCCTGCGCGCCGACGGTGCGGATGCGGCCGCGCGTCTGCGGCGGTAAGGTTTCGAGCAGCGCCGAGAGCTGGTTCGACTCGCAGCCGAGCCCGACCAGCAGCACGCCCGCGGCATTGGGATGCTGCGCCAGCGCCGAGAGGATGTCGCGCGTGCCGTCGAGGTCGCCGCCGAGCTGCGAGCAGCCGAACGGATGGGCAAAGGCATGCACGCCGTCGACCCCGGCGGGCAGCAGCAGCTCGGCCTTGGCCGCGATCTTCTGCGCGGTGCGACCGACGCAGCCGACGGTCGGCAGCACCCAGATCTCGTTGCGCGTGCCCGCGCGGCCATCGGCGCGCGCATAGCCGCGCCAGCGGATCGCCGAAGCGGCCCTCTGCCCCTTCGCCGCCGCCGCGCCGCCGCCATAGCTCGCCTCGCCCGCCAGCGCGGTCGCGACATTGTGGACATGGACATGCTCGCCGACCGCGATCGGTGCGGTCGCGCGGCCGATCGGGAAGCCATATTTGAGCACCGGATCGCCCGGCGCATGCGCCACCAGCGCGAATTTGTGCGCGCGCGGCACCGCGTCGCGCAGCGTCACGCCGAGCGCCGTCTCGCCGGATTCGAGGTCGCGCAGCGCGGTCGCCACGCTGTCGCTGGGGTGGATTTGGAGAGCAGCAGGAATCATCATACGAATTCAGCAGCGCCTAGAGCAACAGCCCGCAATTGGCTAGGCCTCGTCTGCGCGCTATGCATCGCGCATGAAAAAAGGCGCGCAGGCGACAATCAACGATGTAGCGCGGCTGGCGGGGGTATCCAAGAAGACCGTCAGCCGCGTGATCAACCGCTCCCCCCTGCTCAACGAGGAAACGCGCGAGCGGGTCGAAAAGGTCATCGCCGAGATCGGCTATGTGCCCAACCCCCAGGCGCGCGCGCTGGCCTTGCGCCGCAACTTCCTGATCGGGCTGATCCACGACAACCCCAACCCGCACATGGTGCTCAACGTCCAGCAGGGACTGCTGGAAGTGTTGCGCGACACCGAGTTCGAGCTGATCGTCCACCCGGTCGATCGCGGCTCGACGACGATGCTCGACGAGATCCGCCGCTTCCTCGAGCGCCAGCGGCCCTATGGCGTGATGATCCTGCCGCCGATCAGCGAGAATGATTCGCTCGCGGCCTTGTGCCAGGAGATCGGCGCGCGTTACGTCCGCATGGGCTCGGCCTCGTTCGACGATGCCGAGCATATGGTCGCGTCGAACGACCGCGAGGTAGTGCGCGGCGCGGTCACCCACCTGATCGAGAACGGGCACAAGCGCATCGGCCTGGTGCTCGGGCCGCACGGCTTCCGCTCGGCGCACGAGCGCAGCCGGGGCTATGAGGCGGCGCTCGACGATGCCGACATTCCGGTGCAGCGCACGCTGATCGCGCAGGGCGACTATACGTTCGAATCGGGGATGCGCGCGGCCGAGCGCCTGCTCGACCTGTCGCCGCGCCCGACCGCGGTGTTCTGCTCGAACGACGCGATGGCGGCCGGCGTGCTGCACACCGCGCGCCAGCGCGGGCTCGACGTGCCGCGCGACCTGTCGATCGTCGGCTTCGACGACACCTCGATCGCGTCCTACCTGTGGCCGCCGCTGACCACGGTGCGCTGGCCGATCGCGACGATGGCGCGGGCGGCCGCCTTGAAGCTGATCGGCGATGGGGAGGACGAGGAGAGCGGGGAGTCGTTGTTCGTCTCGACGCTGATCCGCAGGGCTTCGGTGGCGCCGCCGGTGGAGTGAGACGCGGCAAGCGCGCCTTCCTCCGCGCGAGGTAGGCGAAGGCCCGATTTGAGGCGTTCGCGCGGAAACGACTCCGCCAGATCTCAGCCGGCCTGCTGGACACCCAATACCAGGGGCGCGCTGTCCGGGGATTTCCGGCGCAGATCGCGAATGCGACCGGCATAAAGCTCGGCCAGTCCCTCGTGAACGATGCGCGCCTCCGCGCACGAAGCGTTTTCGGCGCACAGGAGTGACGTCTGATGACGATAAAATAATTCGTTGAGATCCATGAATTCGCTCCGGCCATTGTAAGCGGGAGCACGACAAGTCTCTCAGTCGCTGAAGCTTACGAAAAAATCTTTCGGCGATGTTCTGGAAATGGACACTGAGAGCAGCATTTTCAATACGTCCTCGGATCAAATAACTATATTTCCGACATGAATACCGCCGTACACGAAATCCTCGACCGAAGGCCGGCTTTCGCTGGCCCCGCGCATTCGGGGCTGCTAAGCTGGCTGCATCAGCGGACCTTCGTCTCGTAAGCACCGCTGGCTGAGAGACCTTGCGCGCTCCCGCTTACCAGCCGGAGATGCGCCATCGATCCCCGTTTGAGTTTCGCCTATGCGATCGTCATTGCATTGATCGCCATCATCATGACCTTTGGCATGACCGCCTTCCACCGCGCCCGCGACCGCCGCCGCGCGCACCTCAATTCCACCGGTCGACGCCAGCGGTTGCTTGGCTGGTGGCGGCGATAGCCCTTGGGTCGCGAACTCGCCCTCTGGGTCGACGCACTCGAATTCGACCGCGAGAATGGCGAGGACGGGCCGGAGGTGATCAGGCGCAAGATTGCGGATTTGAAATCGAAGGGCGCCTTCGAGCAGGCGAAGTGGTGGAATGAGGTCGGCAGGCGCCTCGCACAGCTATATATGAGTCGCGCCGATCCGCCGCGGTAGGCCGTCGGCTGGTCGAGGGTTCCGCCAATCGAATGTGTTCGTCCTCACGCACCGGCATTGCCTGCCTCGCCGCGCCTCCTCCCGCTGGGAGCTGTGGTGCGGACAGCCTGCGCGTCCAAAGATTCACCTTCTGCAACGGCACACCCAGACTCCAGTTGAAATCGAACCTGACACCGGTTACCATATCACCCCAGTCACTGGGCGGTCAGCACTCGCCTTGCCAAGCCGTGCGTTGTTGGTAAGGCCAAAATAATATGACTTTTGAGGAGTCCGTGATGCGTCCCCTGGCACTCGATCCCGACCGGCTGTTCCCCGCCGACCCCACCACCCGCGGCATCGCGCGCACGCTCTATAAAGAGATCGCCGACCTCCCGATCGTCAGCCCGCACGGCCACACCGATCCGGCGTGGTTCGCGACCGACGAGGCTTGGGAGAATGCGACCGAGCTGTTCCTCGCGCCCGATCACTATGTCTTCCGCATGCTCTACAGCCAGGGCGTCGACCTCGACGCGCTGCGCGTGCCGCGGCTCGACGGGGTGCCGGCGACCGATCCGCGCGCGGCGTGGCGGCTGTTCGCGAGCAACTATCACCTGTTCCGCGGTACGCCCTCGCGCATGTGGCTCGACCATGTCTTCGCCGAAGTGTTCGGGATCGACCGGCTGCTCGATGCCTCGACCGCGGACCATTATTACGACACGATCAACGAAGCGCTGGCGACTCCGGACTATCGCCCGCGCGCGCTGTTCGAGCGATTCAAGATCGACTTCCTCGCCACGACCGAAGGCGCCGACGATCCGCTCGATCATCACGCCGCGATCCGCAAGTCGGGCTGGCAGGGCCGCGTGGTCACCACCTATCGCCCGGATTCGGTGATCGACGTCGAGCATGAGGCGTTCAAGGGCGCGCTCGAGGCCTTCGCCAACCTGACCGGCGAGGACGTGCATAGCTGGAAGGGCTATCTCGCCGCGCATCGCAAGCGCCGCGCCGACTTCCGCGTCGCTGGCGCCACCGCGACCGACCATGGCTTCGCCACCGCGCAGACCGCCAACCTCTCGGCCGCCGAGAGCGAGGCGCTGTTCGGGCGCATCATCTCCGGCAAGTGGGACGCGGCCGATGCCGAGCTGTTCCGCGCGCAGATGCTCACCGAGATGGCGAAGATGAGCGTCGAGGATGGCATGACGATGCAGATCCATCCCGGCGCCTGCCGCAACCACAATGCCAGGCTGTTCGCGAGCCACGGCCGCGACAAGGGCGCGGACATCCCGACCCGCACCGACTATGTCCAGGCCTTGAAGCCGATGCTCGACATTGTCGGCAACGAGCCCGACCTGACGGTGATCCTCTTCACCCTCGACGAGAGCACTTACGCGCGCGAGCTGGCGCCGCTCGCCGGCCACTACCCGTGCCTGCGCCTCGGCCCGAGCTGGTGGTTCCACGACTCGCCCGAGGGCATGCGCCGCTTCCGCGAGATGACCACCGAGACCGCCGGCTTCTACAACACCGTCGGCTTCAATGACGACACCCGCGCCTTCTTCTCGATCCCGGCGCGCCACGACGTCGCGCGCCGCGTCGACTGCGCCTTCCTCGCCCGCCTCGTCGCCGAGGGGCGGATGCAGGATTGGGAAGCCGCCGAACTCGCTTATGAGCTGACCAACGGCCTTGTCCGCAAGGCCTACAAGCTCGACGAAACCCTCCCGGTCGCCGAAGCGGCCTGAAACCACAACCGGAGCCACACCCGATGTTCGACCGCACCTATTACGCCACCCACCCCGACATGATGGAGTGCGTCTCCAACGAGGAGCTGCGCGACCGCTACCTGATCCAGGGCCTGTTCCGCGAGGGCGAGGTCGTGCTCAACTACACCCATGCCGACCGCTTCGTGATCGGCGGCGTCGCGGTGGGCGCTGCTCCGGTCAAGCTCCCCGCGCAGGAAGAGCCGGCCTCGGCCAAGGGCCACCCCTTCCTCGAGCGCCGCGAGATGGCGGTGGTCAACGTGGGCAACGTCGAGGGCACGATCACCGTCGACGGCGAGAGCTTCACGCTCGGCAACAAGGACTGCCTCTACGTCACGATGGGCGCGACCGACGTCGAGTTCGCCGGTCAGGGCGCGCGCTTCTACATCGCCTCGTGCCCGGCGCATAAGGGCTTCCAGACGCGCAAGCTCGGCATCGCCGACGCCAATGCGCTGGAGCGCGGCAGCCTCGCCGAATCGAACGAGCGCACCATCTTCCAGCTCGTCATCCCCGGCGTGTGCGACAGCGCGCAGCTCGTCATGGGCCTGACCGTGCTCAAGCCCGGCTCGGTGTGGAACACCATGCCCCCGCACATCCATGAGCGCCGCAGCGAGATCTATTTCTATTTCGAGCTCGACAATCTCGACACCGATCGCGTGATGCACTTCATGGGCGAGGGCGAAGCGACTCGCCACATCGTGATGCAGAATGAGGAAGCGGTAATCAGCCCGCCTTGGTCGATCCACATGGGCGCGGGCACCAAGGCCTATGCCTTCATCTGGGCGATGGCCGGCGAGAACCAGGACTATACCGACATGAACGTCCTCGACATCTGCCAGCTGGCGTAAGCGCGATGACCAACCCCTTCGACCTCACCGGCCGCGTCGCCGTCGTCACCGGCGCCAACACCGGCATCGGCCAGGGCATCGCCCTGGCCCTTGCCGCGGCGGGCGCGGACATCGCTGCGGTCGGCCGCTCGGCCGCGGCCGACACGGTCGAGAAAATCCGCGCGCTCGGCCGCAAGGCGGAGATCGTCAGCGCCGACTTGTCGACGATCGAGCCTGTGCAAAGGGTTGTGGACGAGACTGTGGAAAAGCTCGGCGGGCTGCACATCCTCGTCAACAATGCCGGCATCATCCGCCGCGCGGACTCGGTCGACTTCACCGAGGAGGACTGGGACGCGGTGATGGACACCAACCTCAAGTCGGTGTTCTTCCTGTGCCAGGCCGCGGCGCGCCACATGATCCTGAATGGCGGCGGCAAGATCATCAACATCGCCTCGATGCTGACCTTCCAGGGCGGCATCCGCGTGCCGAGCTACACCGCGTCCAAGTCGGGCGTCGGCGGCCTCACCAAGCTGCTGGCCAATGAGTGGGCGTCGAAGGGCATCACCGTCAACGCGATCGCGCCGGGCTACATCGCCACCAACAACACCGACGCACTGCAGAAGGACGAGACGCGCAACCGCCAGATCCTCGAGCGCATCCCGGCCGGCCGCTGGGGCGACCCCGCGGACCTCGGCGGCGCGGCGGTGTTCCTCGCCTCGTCGGCGTCGGACTATGTGCAAGGCCATATCCTCGCGGTAGACGGCGGCTGGCTGGCGCGCTGAGCGCCGGCGAGTTCAAGGAGACATCATGGCCGGCCGTATCGTCTGTTTCGGGGAATTGCTGCTCCGCCTGACCGCTCCGGGGCGCGAGCTCATGCTGCAGACGCCGCGGCTCGACGTGGTGGTGGGCGGAGCCGAAGCCAATGTCGGTATCGGGCTCGCCAATCTCGGCCATTCGGTGTCGATGGTCAGCGCGGTGCCCGACAATGCGCTGGGGCGCGCCGCGGTGCAGTTCGTGCGCTCGCAGGGCGCCGACACCAGCGGCGTGCAGTATCGCGACGGCCGCATGGGCCTCTATTTCCTGACTCAGGGCGCCGGCCTGCGCGCGTCGGACATCGTCTATGATCGCGCGGACTCGGCCTTCGCCAAGGCCCCGGCTGATGCGTTCGACTGGAAGACTTTGCTCGACGGCGCGGCGATGCTGCATTTGTCGGGCATCACCCCCGCGCTCGGCCCGGCGACGGCCGAGGCCGCGCTGCGCGCCGCGCGCGCCGCGAAGGAACTGGGCGTCGCCATCAGCTTCGACGGTAACTATCGCGCCCGCCTGTGGGAAGCGTGGGACAGCGATCCCCGCGCCGTCCTCACCGAGCTGGTGAGCCTCGCCGACACGATGTTCGGCAACCATCGCGACGTCTCGCTGCTGCTCGGCAAGTCCTTCTCGGGCGACGGTGCCGACCGCCGCCGCGAGGCCGCCGAGGCCGCCTTCGCCGCCTTCCCGAACTTGAAGCGCATCGCCTCGACCGCGCGCCATGTCGACGACGCCGACCGCCACCGCATCGCCGCGCGCGTCGACACGCCCGAGCGCGGCTATCAGACCGAGGAAGTGGTGGTGGCCGGGATCATCGACCGCATCGGCGGCGGCGATGCCTATGCCGCGGGCATCCTGCACGGCGTGCTGTCGGGCCAGGATCTCGAGGCGACGGTCGCCTCGGGCCTCGCGCTCACCTGCCTCAAGCATTCGCTGCCCGGCGATGCCAGCCTGTTCCGCCAGGCGGATATCGACGCCTTCCTCGAAGGCGGCCTGGACGTTCGTCGGTGAAGGGGCGCCGGTGATGCAGCGGCGGACGCTGCTGGCGGCGAGCGCGGCGCTGGCCGCCCTGCCCTCTGCCGCGTTCGCCCAGTCCGATCCGCTCGCCACCGGCAAGTCCGGACGCTGGCGGGGCAAGCGCGACGGCGCGGTTCAGGCGTTCCTCGGCATCCGCTACGGCAACGACACCAGCCGCACCCGCTTCCGCCCCGCCACCGCGCCGGAAGCGTCACGCGGCACGCTCACCGCCACCGAGTTCGCCGCGAGTTGCCCGCAGACCGGCCGCGCGGTCAGCCAGCGCGAGGACTGCCTGTTCCTCAATGTGTGGACGCCGGAGACCAACGCGAATGCGCGCCGTCCGGTGATGGTCTATTTCCACGGCGGGGCCTATTCCAACGGCAGCGTGATCGAGCCGCAGGTATTCGGCCAGACGCTCGCCGAAAAGGGCGATGTGGTCGTCGTCACCGTCAACCACCGCCTCAACGCGCTCGGCTATCTCTATCTCGCGCGGCTCGACCCGCGCTTTCCCGACAGCGGCAATAACGGCCAGCTCGACCTGATCCTCGCGCTGCAATGGATCCGCGACAATATCGCGGGCTTCGGCGGCGATCCGAAGCGGGTGATGCTGTTCGGACAGTCCGGCGGCGGCGCCAAGATCGCGACCCTGATGGGCATGCCCGCCGCCAAGGGCCTGTTCCACCGCGCCGCGACCATGTCCGGCCAGCAAGTCACCGCGAGCGGCCCGCTCAACGCCACGCGCCGCGCGCAGGCCTTGCTCGACCGGCTCAAGGCCAGGCCCGGCGACCTGCTCGACATGCCGGTCGAAAGACTGATCGACGGCCTGCGCGCCGAGGACCCGATCCTCGGCGGCGGGGTCTATATGGGGCCGGTGCTCGACATGAAGTGGCTGACCCGCCACCCCTTCTGGCCCGACGCCAATCCGCTGGGCAATAGCATCCCGCTGATCCTCGGAAACACTCGCGACGAGACCCGCGCCTTCGACGACCCCAGTTCGGAGGTGGTGCGCACGCTCGACTGGTCGAACCTCGCCGAGCGCATCGCCCCGCGCCTGCGCATCGACGCGCATCCCGAATGGGTGGTGGCCGAGTATCGCAAGCAGTTCCCGAGCTGGTCGGTCACCGAGGTCTTCTACGCCGCCACCACCGCCGGCCGCAGCTGGCGCGGTCAGGTGATCGAGGCCGAGGAGCGCGCGAAGGCCGGCGCCCCGGCCTGGGTCTATCAGCTCGACTTTGCCTCCCCCGTCGCGCCCCAGCGTGGCGCCGCGCACACCCACGACATCCCGCTGGTGTTCGGCACGATCGGCGCCGAGGGCACCGTGTCGGGCACCGGCCCCGCGGCGCAGGCGGCCTCGGCCACGATGATGCGCGGCTTCGTCAACCTCGCGGCCAAGGGCGATCCCAATGGCGCGGGCGTGCCGGCATGGCCGAAGCATACGCTGCCGCAGCGGCAGACGATGGTCTTCGATGCGCAGAGCCGCGTGGTGAACGACCCGCGCAAGTGGCAGCGCGAATTGTTCTCGCGGGTGCCTTATGTGCAGCCGGGGACATAATTTTAGCCGTCATCCCGGCCTTGTGCCGGGATCCACGGCGCCGTTAGCGATGCCCCTGAGTCGCTTGTCCGTCACTCGCCTCCCGGTGGATCCCGGCACAAGGCCGGGATGACGAATGAATGCAGATCGGCTGAGCGCTACTCCCGCTCCTGCACGTCGAACCCCACCAACCGCGCCGGCGAATTATACTCCTTCGCCACCCCGACCACATAGTCGCGGAACTCGGCCGCGGTCTTGAGCACCTCGCCCTCGCTCCACCCCGCGGCGAGCATATACTCATACTTGCCGTCGGCGCGCTCGGGGAAGCGGAACAGCTCGTTGCCCTGCTGCTGCGCCACCGCGACATGCTTCGCGCCATAGCCGTCCTTCACCACCAGCCCGATCCCGGCATAGCCGACGGTCAGCGCGTTCTGGGTCGAATCGGTGTCGTCGGGGTTGCGGATCGCCTCGGGCGCGGTGGTCACCACCACGCCGCCCTGGCGATAGCCGAGGGTCTCGCCCGCCTTCTTGCGGATGCCGGCGGCGAACTGCACGCCCCTCGCGCCGGGCTCCCACTGGCTGAACTGCACCTTCGCGGTCGCGTAATTGTGGTTGGCATAGGCGGTGTAGACCTGCTCGAGCGCATAGCGGCCCTTGCCGGTGTTCCAGTTCATCGTCTTCACGCGCACCATCGAGCGCAGCGGGCCGTTGACGATCACCTCGAACGCGTAGCGCGTGTCCTTGAGCTGGTTGGTGTTCCACCGCTCGGCCGCATCGGCGTTGGGCGAGAAGCGCGGGCGCGAGACGAAGTCGCTGCCCGGCGTCTCGAACAGCCCGATCCCGCCGCCGCCGAAGCTGTCGTCGACCGACATGATGTCGGAACCGTACGCCGGGTCGATATAGGACACCGCATAGCCGTCCCAGTTGTTGGACAGGATCTGCGGCGCGATCAGGATGCTCTTGCGCTTGCCGTAGACGTCGGCGCTGTCGGGGAACCATAGCTTCCACCCGACATTGCCCGATTCCCAGAAGGGCACCATGTGCCGCGAATAGCTGCCGATCACAGCCGCGGCGCCGTGCGGGTTCCAGCCGCGCTGATGGAAGCCGAGATACAGGTAATAGGTGCGTGTCTCGCGCGGCTTGAGGTCGGCCTGGAAGAACAGCTCGTCCCACACGCCGTCCTTGTCGAGATCGTCCATCTGCATGTCGAGCTGGCGGCCATTGGTCTCCTGCCGGATGCCGTGCGGCCCCATCTGCGCGAGCTGCTCCTTGGTCGGCACCGGGCGCGGAACGCCTCCCGGATCGACCAGCGTAACGGTCAGCTCGTGCATCCCGGCGAGCTCGGGAATCTGCGCCGGGGTGATCACCACCGGCGTCGCCTTGCGCGGTTGGTCGAGATCGTTGGCGATGCGGATCGCGATGCGCCGCACCGGCTTGAAGTCCTCGCGGACATACCAGGGATCGGAGAAGGCAGCCTCGGCGGGAACTGTGCCGGCCAGTGCCAGCAACGATACGCAAGCCAACCGCCGGGTCATGCCATCTCCTGTCCAAGACTATCGCTGAAGCGCCTTAATAAGTGTGATCATATGATCAATATAGGTGCCCGTCGAGATGCCGATCGGGCCGTCCTTGACGTCGAAGGGCGAGGTGTCGGTGCTGTCCCCGACATGCGTGGAGCGGAAGTCGCCGGGCGTCACCGTCTTCGAGCCCGGCCCACCATAGGGATGGCTCATCGCGCGCAGCTGAGTCGGCCACCAGCCCTCGGCGTTGAGCGATCCGACCAGCGACCGGGCATCCTTGCCGCCCTTGGTGGCATTCATGTCCGACCCCGCCTCGACCTCGGCCATCCAGTATTTCTTGAGCGGCTGGCGCCCCTTGAGCAGCGCGGAATCCCTGGACGCGGCCTTGCCCGGCGTCGCCTTGAGCTCCTCATATTCGCGCCGCAGCTTCGCGGTGTCGATCCCGCGACGGGCGTTGTAGTGGCCGATCGTGTGGGCCGGATCGTAATCGGCATAATATTCGCCGTTCACGACGTTCGAGCCGCGGCGATGGACCCAGAGCGGCTTGTTGGTGCCGATCTCGACGAAGGTCGGGAATTGCCGCCCGCCCTCCTGCAGCGCCTTGGGCAGCCGCACGCTCTCCAGCCAGGCGAGCGCCGCCGGGATCGGCGCGAGATATTTCGCGTCGCCGGTCAGGCGATAGAAGCTCATCAGCTGCTCGATGTTCGACGCGGTGGTGTGCGTGACCAGCGCCTTGGGCTCATAGGTGCGCGCGCCGGCGGGTTTCAGGTCCATCGTATGCTGCAGCCCCCACCCGGCCTGCGGCGCGGGCTGCTGGGTCGCGAGATAGATGTCCATGCCGCGCCGGATCGCGGGCAGGATGCGCGGGTCGCCGATCGCCTGGTGATAGGTCAGCAGCACGTCGATATTGTCGTGGATCACCCCGTCGTTGAAGGTGATCAGGCCGGTATAGTCGGGCTTGCCGTGCAGCCCGCCATCGGCGACGCGTGGCCACCGCTGCGGCCAGCCGCCGTTCGGAAGCTGGCTCGCGAAGATGAAGTCGATCGCCTTGTCGAGCCCCGGCTTGAAGCGCGCCTCGCGCTTCTCGACATAGATGCGGATGAGGAAGCGGATCGCCTCGCCGGTGCCGCCGTCGTCGAAGGTGGCGTTGCCCCAATGGTGCTGGAATTCCTCCATGCGCCAGGCGTTGCGCCCGATCGTCTCGTACCAGCGCTTCGTGGACTCCGGCCCGCCGAAGTCGATGAAGTAATTCCACCCGCCCTGCGGCAGCTGCCCGGCGATCAGCGCTTCGGCCGCCTGGGCCGCGGCCCGGTAGTAATATTCGTCGCCCGTCGCATGATAGGCGTCGAGATAGAGGTGTCCCATCGTCGCCGTGCCCGGCGGCTGCACCCATACCATCGTCTTGTACGCTTCGAGCTCGCCCCAGATGCGCGAGCGGTCGGGGAGGTACGACCAGACATAGCCGCCGCAATAGGCCATCTTCTCGACCATGAAGCGCGTCGCGCGCTTCATCGCCGCCGTCACCTCGGCCTTGGACACGCCTTGCGCCAGCGCCGCCCCCGGCGTCAGCGCGAGCGTGGCGGAGGCGGCAAGCAGAGTACGGCGTGCGATCATTTCTGGGGAACCTTCTCGAGCGGATAGCTGATGATGAGGACGAGCGGCGCGGTGCCGGTCTGGCGGATGCCGACTTGGGCGCCGGTGTAGAGATAGGCGGTCATGCCCGGCTTGAGCTTGGCGGTGACCCCGTCGGACACCACCTCGCCCTCGCCCGAGACCACGGCATAGATCTCGTCATGCGCGATCGGATGCACCCCGATCGCGGCGCCGGGATGGAGCGAGCGCTTGCGATATTCCATCATCCGCCCGGGCACGCCGTCGGTGATGCGCCACGCAGTGCTCATCCCGATCTTGCCGTGCGGCGGCGGTTCCTCGACTTTCCTGGCGGCTTCGTCGATCACCATCATCGGCCGCGCGCCGCGCCCGATCGTCCAGTCCAGCCCGCCCATGACATGGCCGAGGATGCGGGGATCGGACCAGGCCTCGGGCGTGTGGCCGAGCGCGGTGTAGAACACGCGTCCGCCCTCGAAGTCATGCGCCCAGGCGAGCGGACGCGGGTTCGCGCCCTTCTCCCCGATCGAAGACGGATCGAGCATCAGCAGCGGCCGCAGCCGCGGATCGAGATCGTCGAACCAATACCATTCGTCGACCAGCTCGAAATTGGCCGGCAGCCCGCGGATCGACGGGTGATCGAGCTCGGCGCGTGTCACCGCTCCCTCGGGCGTGCCCGACGGGTGCCGTGCGAAGCGGCCGCCGATCATCCGCCCGTACCAGTCCCAGCTATAGTGCGAATCCGCCGCGCCATGGATGCCGACGATGCCGCCGCCGCCGCGCACGAACGCCTGGAGCGCCTCGCGCCGGGGGCCGACCAGCCATTCGCCCGAGTCATTCTCCTTGGGCCGCGTGGTGGTGCTCACCAGCACGATCGCCGCGAATCCCCTGAGCTTCGCGGCGTCGTCGAACAGCGCCGGATCCTCGCTCGCGGTGACGGCATAGCCCTTGGCCTGCGCCGCGTTGGCGATGGCCGCGCGCGCCGGCTCGATCGAGGCGTGGCGGAAGCCGGTGGTGTGGCTGAAGATCAGCACGGCAGGTGGCGGCGGCATGGCGGCTCCGAGCAACATCGCCCCCAGCAGCAGCAGAATCGCCCGCATCCCGATATCCCCTCTCGCTGCCGTCAGGGCGGCAAACCCATAACCCGTTTCTTCCAGGCGCGCCTTCTTGACACGGGCGGCTGAAGCGAACAATGTGCCAATGACACCGGTTTCTCAAGCAGAAAACGACCGGTGGAGACCGCGACAACGCGGCGAAAACGGGAGGATCGCGCTGATTTCGCCGCGAATCGCGGCAGAGGCACCCCTCCCCGACGTCATTTCGTTCGCTGCCGAAGAGCAGCAGGCGAAGATAGCCACCGGTGTCATCGACACCGATTGAGAGGGGAAGTTCGAATGCGAGTCCTTCATCGCCGCCCGGGAGCCCGGCTGCTTGCCGCCGCCTCGGCTCTTGTTATCGCTACCGCCGTCCAGGCGCAGGAGACCCAGCCCGCCGAGCCGGCGGCGGAGGAGCCCGAAGAGATCGTCGTCTCAGGCTTCCGCGCGTCGCTCGACGCCGCGCTCAACGTCAAGCGCGAGTCGGTCGCCGCGGTCGATGCGATCGTCGCCGAGGACATCGCCAAGTTCCCCGACCAGAACCTCGCCGAATCGCTTCAGCGCATCCCCGGCATCGCGATCCAGCGCGACGGCGGCGAGGGCCGCGCGATCACCGTGCGCGGCCTCGGCTCCCAGTTCACCCGCGTCCGCGTCAACGGGCTCGAGACGATCACCACGACCACGGACGGCGCCTCCGCCAACCGCGAGCGCGCGTTCGACTTCAACGTGTTCGCCTCCGAGCTCTTCTCGAGCCTCGTCGTGCGCAAGACCGCCGAAGCGAGCCTCGACGAAGGTTCGCTCGGCGCCGTGGTCGACCTCAACACCGGCAACCCGCTTGCCGGCAAGGCCGGCCTCACCGCGGTCGCCTCGGTCCAGGGATCGTATAACGACCTGTCGAAGAATGTCGGGCCCCGCGTCGCCGGGCTGCTGAGCTGGCGGAACGAGGCGGGCACCTTCGGCGCGGCCGTCTCGGCCGCCTATTCCAAGACCGACACGCTCGAGGTCGGCAACAACACCGTGCGCTGGGCGCAGGCCTATTTCGATTCGGTCAACGGCACGCCCTGCTTCTACTCGGTGCGCGAAGCGACCGGGGGGACGCCGGTGTCCAACACCGGCGGGTTCTACCGTCCCAGCGCCGCCTGCACGCCGGCCTCGCTCGCCTTCCATGCCCGCATCCCGCGCTATGGCATCGTCCGGCATGACCGCGAGCGGCTGGGCCTCACCGGCTCGATCCAGTTCGCGCCGACCGACCGGACCAAGATCTCGATCGACGGCCTCTATTCCAAATTTAAGGAAACGCGCGAGGAGAAATGGCTGGAGGTGCTGCTGCGTTCGAACGAGCGCGCGGTCGACGTCGTCAATCCGGTCTATGACGACAACGGCAACATGATCTCGGCCACGCTCAACGACGTCTATGTCCGCACCGAGCATTATCTGCGCAAGTCGCAGACCGAGTTCTACCAGCTCGGCGGCACCTGGGATCAGGAGCTCTCGGACAGCTTCCGCTTCACCCTGCTCGGCGGCTTCTCCAAATCGAACGCCGACATCCCCGTCGAAACCACGCTCATGTTCGACGATCGCGACGCGCAGGGCTACAAGTTCGACTATACCGACATGGACCATCCGGTGCTGACCTACGGCACCAGCGTCACCGATCCGGCGAACTTCCAGCTCGCCGAACTGCGCGACGCGCTCTCGAACAACACCAACAAGTTCAAGACCGCCCAGTTGCGCACCGAATGGGACGTGACCGAGGGCTTCCAGGTCAAGGCCGGCGCGGTCTGGCGCCGCTACAATTTCGACCTGTGGGCGGCGACGCGCAACACGCCGGTGTGCGGCAATGGCGGTCAGGACCTCGTGCTCGGCACGATCACCTGCTCACCGTCCAGCGCCTTCGGGCCAGGCGCGGTCTATGGCTTCCCGGTGACCTCGGCGCTGTCGGAGCTGGTAACGTTGCCCGACGCCGGGCAGCCCGCCGGAACCACCGTGCAGTGGCTCATTCCGGCCTTCCCGGCCGCGACCGACTTCACCAAGCTCTACAGCCGCGCGCTGGTGGTGGACAATGCCAATGTCCGTGGTGTCCAGGAAACGACCAAGGGCGCCTATCTCCAGTTCGACGTAAAGGGTGAACTGCTCGGCATCGATTATGCGCTCAACGCCGGCATGCGCTATGTCCGCACCGAGCAATCCTCCTATGGCGTCAACAACGGCCAGCAGATCACGGTCGAGCGCGACTATGAGGACTGGCTGCCGTCGATGAACCTGGCGCTCTATCCGTCGCGCAACGTCATCCTCCGCGGCGCCATCGCCCGGGTGATGACGCGGCCCTCGCTGGGCGAGCTTACGCCGGGCGGCTCGGCCTCGGGCTTCGCCAAGACGGTCAGCTTCGGCAACCCGCTCCTCGATCCCACGCGCGGCACCGCCTATGACGTGTCGCTCGAATGGTATTTCCGTCCGGAGTCGGTGATCTCGGTCGCGCTGTTCAAGAAGGATATCGAGAGCTTCTCGATCCGCCAGAGCCGCACCGGATCGTTCACCTCGACCGGTCTGCCTGCATCGGTGCTGAGCCCGTCCGACCCGGCCTCGATCAACCCCGCTCTGCAGGACGTGCCGGACTGGACGATCAGCGGATTCGTCAACGGCGTGGGCGCGAGCCTCAAGGGCATTGAGGTCGCGGTGCAGATGCCGTTCTCGTTCATGCCGGGCATGCTGAAGCACTTCGGGATGCAGGCAAACGCGACGCTGATCGATTCGGAAGCGACCTATCGCATCCCCGGTCCGGCGATCAACGACTGCGTCCGGGCGAACCCGACCGCAGCCTGCACCATGCCCCCGGTGGTGGGCGACTACACGTCCACGCTGCTCAACCTGTCGAAGAAGGCGTTCAACGCGACGCTCTACTATGACGATGGCCGGTTCAGCGCGCGCACCTCGGTCGCCTATCGCGGGCCGTTCAATGATTCGATCAGCGGCAACAGCAACGTGTTCGAGGGCTATCACAGCTACACCAACCTCGACGCCTCGATCCGCTACAAGCTGACCGACATGATCGAGCTGTCGGTGGAGGGCAGCAACCTGCTCGACACCTACCGCACGCGCTACGTCTCCGAAGAGACGGGGCTCGCTTACGAGAACAACCATTTCGGCCGCACCATCCTGTTCGGCGCGCGCGTGAAGATGTGACCGAGAGGGGGAGCATGGCGGACCGGAACGACCTGGACGGCCTGGTTCGGCCCGGCCGCCGTGCTTTTCTCGCAGCCGCGGGCGGCGGGGCGGTGCTCGCCTCCGCCGCCTTCGGCCAGACCGCCCCGCCGGCCACCGGAACGCCGGGGCCGGCGCGGCAATCCGATCCGGCCGAGACGATCGAGCTGTGGCCGAACGGCGCGCCCGGCATGCCGGCCAAGCCGCCGGTCGAGATCGTCAACGAGCGCAGCAAGGATCCCACCTTCCACGACCGCTCGGTGCAGGGCATCACCCGACCGCGCCTTGCCGTGTTCCGCCCGGAACAGCCCAATGGCGCCGCGGTGATGATCATGCCCGGCGGCGGCTATCGCTGGGTGGTGATCGACAAGGAAGGCCATGAGCTCGGCCGCTGGCTCTCCGCGCGCGGCTTCACCGTGTTCGTGCTGTTCTACCGCCTGCCGGGCGACGGCTGGGCGGCCGGCCCGAACGTCGCTCTGTCCGACGCGCAGCGCGCGATGCGGCTGATCCGCCACCGCGCACGCGACTATGGCGTCGATCCCGAGCGGGTCGCGGCGATGGGCTTCTCCGCGGGCGGTCATCTCTGCGCCGACCTGCTCACCCGCTTCGCGACGCGCACCTACGACCCGGTAGATGCCGCCGACGCCCTTCCGGCGCGTCCCGCCGCGGCCGCGCCGATCTATCCCGTGATCAGCATGACCGCGCCCACGGCGCATCCCGGCTCGCGCGAACTGCTGGTCGGCAAGGACGCCCGCCCCGCGCTCGAGCGGGCGCATTCGCCGCACCTCAACGTCCCTGCCGACGCTCCGCCTACCTTCATCCTCCATGCCGAGGACGACGCCTCGGTCCCGGTCGAGAACGCGCTGCTGCTCCGCGCGGCGTTGCGCGCCAGGGGTATCGCGGTCGACACGCATCTCTTCGCCCAGGGCGGCCATGGCTTCGGCCTGCGCAACACCGCCGGCAAGCCGGTCGCCATCTGGCCCGAGCTGTTCGCCGGCTGGGCCGCGAAGGTCCTCGCCTAAACTCACTCACCTTAGGATCACGGGATGCATCTGAACCGACGCGACATCATGAGCGCCGCGCTTGCGGGCGGCACGCTTCTGACCCCGGGCACGGCGGGGGCGCGCCCCGCCGCGCAGGCGCCGGCACCCGACTGGAAGCGCGGCTTCGACAATCAGCGCATCCCCGATCTCGGCGACGGGCGCTTCCTCAACCCGCTGATGGCGGGCGACCATCCCGATCCGACGATTCTCAAGGACGGGAAGGACTATTACATGACCTTCTCGACCTTCGAATCCTATCCCGGGCTGGTCATCTGGCACTCGCGTGACCTGATCAACTGGCGCCCGATCAGCGCGGCGCTGACCACGAACATCGGCTCGGTCTGGGCGCCCGAACTCTGCAAGCACAAGGGCCGCTACTATCTCTACATTCCGACCAAGAACCCGACGACCAACTGGGTGATCTGGGCCGACAGGATCGACGGGCCGTGGAGCGAGCCGATCGATCTCAAGCTCCCCAACCATATCGATCCCGGCCACGCCGTGGGCGAGGACGGCTCGCGCTGGCTGTTCCTGTCGGGCGGCGATCGCGTGCGGCTGTCCGACGACGGTCTCAGCCGCGTCGGCGAGCCCGAGCATGTCTATGATCCGTGGCGTTATCCCAGCGACTGGATCGTCGAGGGCTTCGCGCCCGAGGGCCCGAAGATCACCCGCCACAATGGCTGGTTCTACATGATCACCGCGGTGGGCGGCACCGCGGGTCCGCCGACCGGGCACATGGTGATCGCCGCGCGCTCGAAGTCGATCAACGGGCCGTGGGAGAATTGCCCGCACAACCCGCTGGTGCGCACCACCTCGATCGACGAGAAATGGTGGTCGCGCGGCCACGCCACGCTGGTCGAGGGGCCGGACGGCGGCTGGTGGGCGGTCTATCACGGCTTCGAGAACGGGTTCTGGACGCTCGGCCGCCAGACCCTGCTCGATCCCGTGGAGTGGACCGCGGACGGCTGGTTCCGCATGAAGGGCGGCGACCTCTCGCGGCCGATCGCCAAGCCCCGGGGCGGCGAGAAGGCGGGGCCGCACGGCATGGCGCTGTCGGACGACTTCAAGACTCTCGCGCTCGGCACCAAGTGGAACTTCTTCAAGCCCGCCGCCGACGAACGCACGCGCGCCCGCGTCGAGAATGGGTCGCTTGTGCTCAAGGCGCGCGGCGCGGCGCCCTCGACCTCGTCACCTTTGCTGCTGATCGCGGGCGATCCGGCCTATCGCTTCGAATGCGATATCGAGATCGCGCCGGGCGGCGTCGCCGGGCTGATCCTGTTCTACGACGAGAAACTCTATTGCGGCCTCGGCTTCGACGAGCGCCGTTTCGTCACGCATCAATATGGCATCGAGCGCGGCCGCCCCGCCAATCCGCACGGGCGCAAGATGCGCATGCGCGTCACCAACGACCGCCACATCGTGACCTACGACACGAGCGGCGACGGCGGGAGGACGTGGATCCGCTTCGACCGCGGCATGGAGGTGTCGGGCTACCACCACAATGTCCGCGGCGGCTTCCTGATGCTGCGCCCCGGCCTCTACTCGGCGGGCGAGGGCGAGGCGCGCTTCACCAACTTCAAGTTCGAGGCGCTCGCTTGATCGCGGCGGGGAGCAAGATCAGCTGCGCCGAACGCAGCACCAGCCCGCTCCCCGCCCCACTCGTCAGCCCGGATTGCCCCATTCGTCAGCCCGGGCTCGACCCGGGCCAGGGCTTCTTTCGACTTCGGTCGAGGAAGATTAGCCCAGCCCCGGCTCAAGGCCGGGATGACGGGATGCGAGCGGAGTGGCACCGCAACCGGTTCAACCCAGGCGAAAAAACGCTAACGCGTCGCGTGGCCGAGCACCGCGCTCACGTCCGCCGCGGTGTTGCGCACGGGCGCGAGCAGGTTCTCGACGACCTCGTCGGTCAGATAGACGGCGGCGCCGGCGATGCTGAGCGCGATCGCGATCTTGCCCTTGGAATCGCGGATCGGCGCGGCGACCGAGCGGACGCCGTCGCCGGCCTCGCTCTCGTGCATCACGACCCCGCGCTTGGCATGCGCCTCCATCTCGCCGAGCCAGGTCTTGAGCCGCTTGGCGTCGGCATCGGGCCGCGCCGCGCGGAACAGCCGCGTGAGCGTCTCGGTATCCTCGTCGAGCAGCAGCGCCTTGCCCAGGCCGGTCTCGACGATATGCCGGCGGTCGCCCGGCGCGGTGGCGACGCGCAGCCGCTGGCGGCCGGTGACGCGCTCGAGATGGCGCGACCAGTCGCCCTCGCGCTTGCCGATAAACACGCAATAGCCGGTCTGCTCGGACAGCGCCTCCATGTGCGGGCGCGCGAGCCGGACATAGTCGACCTGCTCGTGCGCCATCGTGCCGAGCTGGAGCAGCTTGGGGCCGAGCGAATAGCCGTCGGTGGTGATCGAGAGATAGTCGCGCGCGCGCAGCGCCTGCACCAGCCGGTGCGTGGTCGATTTGGTGAGCTCGAGATTGCGGGCGAGGTCGGTGACCTTGACCGGCCCGTCGATCACCTGGTCGAGGATGTCGAGCCCGCGCATCAGCGTCTGCACGCCCTTGAGCCCGGCCGATGCCTCTTTCTCGTCTGCAACCATCCTCGTCCTGCCTCTGCCCTTGCCCGGTGCGATCGAGCACCGGCGATTCAGCCGCCCGACTGGGCGGCACGTTGTGGAACGTCGATATCAATATATGGGATAACCGACGCGGAATGCCATCGGTATTTAGCGCATCGCTGCGGAATGGCGAATGCGCCCGATGCGTCATTTTGGCCTTACCAATAACGTTGATATTGGCAAGGTAGCTGCTAAGCGTCACTCTCTCACAACTGGAAACGGCCACCATGAAGATCACCGCTGCCCGAGTCATCGTCACCTGCCCCGGGCGCAATTTCGTGACGCTCAAGATCGAGACCGACCAAGGCGTCTACGGCATCGGCGACGCGACGCTCAATGGCCGCGAGCTGTCGGTGGTCTCCTATCTTCAGGATCATGTCGCGCCGTGCCTGATCGGCATGGACCCGCAGCGGATCGAGGATATCTGGCAGTATCTCTACAAGGGCGCCTATTGGCGGCGCGGCCCGGTGACGATGCGCGCGATCGCCGCGGTCGATGTCGCTTTGTGGGACATCAAGGCCAAGATGGCGGGGATGCCGCTCTACCAGCTGCTCGGCGGGCGCAGCCGCGAGCGCGTGATGGTCTATGGCCATGCCAACGGATCGGACATCGACACGACGGTCGAGGCGGTCGGCCGCTATATCGACATGGGCTACAAGGCGATCCGCGCGCAGACCGGCGTGCCCGGGATCAAGGACGCGTACGGCGTGGGCCGCGGCACCATGTACTACGAGCCGGCCGACGCCGCATTGCCCAGCGTCACCGGCTGGGACACGCGCAAGTCGCTGAACTATGTCCCCAAATTGTTCGACAAGCTGCGCGCGACCTATGGCTTCGACCATCACCTGCTGCACGACGGCCATCACCGCTACACCCCGCAGGAAGCCGCCAATCTCGGCAAGATGCTCGAGCCCTACCAGCTGTTCTGGCTGGAGGACGTGACCCCGGCCGAGAACCAGGAAGCGTTCAAGCTGATCCGCCAGCACACCGTCACCCCGCTCGCGGTGGGCGAGATCTTCAACACGATCTGGGACGCCAAGGACCTGATCCAGAACCAGCTGATCGACTATATCCGCGCGACCATCGTCGGCGCGGGCGGCCTCACGCATCTGCGCCGCATCGCCGATCTCGCCAGCCTCTATCAGGTGCGCACCGGCTGCCACGGCGCGACCGACCTGTCGCCGGTGACGATGGGCACCGCGCTGCACTTCGACACCTGGGTGCCCAATTTCGGCATCCAGGAATATATGCGCCATTCCGAGGAGACCGATGCGGTCTTCCCGCACGACTATCACTTCGAGGACGGTCACCTGCACTGCGGCGAGACGCCGGGCCATGGCGTCGACATCGACGAGGCGCTGGCCGCCAAATATCCCTACAAGCCCGCCTATCTGCCCGTCGCGCGGCTCGAGGACGGGACGATGTGGAGCTGGTGAGCCGCGCCGCGGGCCTCCTCATCGGCGCGCTGCTGCTCGGTGGCGCGGCGCGCGAGGAAACGCCGGACGTCTATCTCCTCGCCGGCCAGTCGAACATGTCGGGCCGCGGCGAGCTCGCCGAGCTGAGCGAGGCCGAGCGCGCGCTCGATCCCTGCATCCGGCTCTACGGCAATGACGGCAAATGGCGGATCGCGGCCGAGCCGCTCGACGATGCCGCAGGACAAGTCGATGCGGTGGCCGAAGACCGGCAAGCTGGCGTCGGCCCCGGCCTGTTCTTCGCGCGCGCGATGCTCAAGCGGCGCACCCGCCCGATCCTGCTGGTGCCCTGCGCCAAGGGCGGCAGCTCGATCGGCCGCTGGGCGCCGGGCGGCGGGCGCGACACGCTCTATGGCGCCTGCCTGGCGCGGGTGCGCGAGGCGGGCGGCCGGATCGCGGGTGTGCTGTGGTACCAGGGCGAGAGCGACACCGGCTCCGATGAGAAGGCGGCTGCGTGGAAAGCGCGGTTCGCCGCGCTGGTCGCAAGCCTGCGGCGCGACCTCGCCGCACCCAGGCTGCCGGTCGTGTTCGTCCAGCTCGCCGACCGCGCGACCAGCCCCGAGCGCGCGGCGCGCTATCCGGCCTGGGCGACCGTGCAGCAGGCGCAGGCGGCCGTTTCGCTCGGCTGCACGCACATGGTCCCGGCGAAGGGCCTGACGCTCAACGCCGACGAGCTTCACCTTTCCACCGCCGGCCAGCGCGCGCTCGGCCAACGGCTGGCGGTGGCGATGGAGGGACTGCGCAAGGGCGGCTGCGGCTAGGGCTCTTGCCCTTTCTGCCGTCAGCCGCCCCGCCCCCTTCTCGCTACTTCCGGCCGCGGCCCCCGACGGGCCCATGGAAATCCGCCTCGACGATGCCGAGCCGCCAGCCGGGCGACACCTCGTTGGCGCCGGTGTCGCCCGCCTGCCGCGCGGTGGCAAGCTCTACGATGTTTCCGAAGGCATCGCGATCGGCGCTTGGTCCGGTCTGGACGATCCGCAGCACGCGCCCGGTCGCGGGCGCGAAGGGAATGCCGATATAGCCAAGGCTCTTGTCGCTCAGGCCCTCCCACACCGTCTTGCCGTCGAGCAGGATGCGCAGCGGATAGGCCCGCGTGCGCCAGCCGACGAGCTTCAGCTCGACCTCGCTCAGCGTCACCGGCGTGTCGAAGCGATACTCGATCCACGCCGTGTCGGGCTTGCCCGCGCTCGACCAGCGCGACAGTTCGTTGTCGTCGATCGACTTCGCGGCCTCGGCGCCATTGTCGCCCGCGACCACCTGCGCCGGCACATGGGTCGTCCGCGTCACGCGATAGGATGGCGTCGACGGCGTCGGGCCGCGCACCAGCGATCCGTGCTGATATGCCTCGGGGAAATCGAGCGAGAGCCCGCCCGACGGCGCCTTGGGCATCACCACGGGAATGGTGAGTTCCGCCGGTTTGAGCCCATCGGTCCTAGCGATCACGCGGACGGCGCCGGGCCGCGTCCCGGCGCGGAGCAGCACGCGGTTGACGCCCCCCTCGACCGGAAGCTCGCGCGACAGGACATGATTGTCCTCGGCGCGCGCGGTGCCAGGATGGCTGGTGGTGCCGGGGATCGATTCCTGCGCGATCGGCTTGTCCGGCCGCACCTTGCCGGTCGAATCGCCCTGCGCGATGCCGCCGCGCCATTCGGCGGGCCCGGCGAGGTCGAACGAGACCTTGTTGTAGGCCGTCGGCACCCGCCGCCCCTTGGCGTCGACCACCTCGACATCGACCAGCGCGATGTCCGCCCCGTCCATCACGAAGCCGCGCGGGCTGGTGCGCGGAGTCAGCTTGAGCGCGGCCGCTTCGCCGGTCGTCTCCAGCGTGAACGCCGACTTGCGGCCATCGGCATGAGTCGCCACCGCGCGCAGCGTGCCCGGCTGCCACGCCACCTTGGGCCAGGTGAACAGGAAGCCATGGCTGCGCGCGCCCTTGCCGAGCGAACGGCCGTTGAGGAACAGCTCGACGCTCTCGCCGTTCGACACCACCATCTGGTCCTTCACCGTGCCCGGCGCATAGTTCCAGTGGCCGATGATGTGCGTCGCGGGCTTCTCGGGATCCACCCAGCCGTTCCACATCACCTGATGCGCATAGAAGCCCTGCTTGGGCAGGCGCACCGCATCCACCTCGCCCGAGCGGCGATAATTGTTGTCGCCGCGGAAGTGCGTGTTGCTGTCCGACCAGATGATGTTGACGCCGCCCGAGCTCACGCGCTTCCCGGTGCCCGGCCGCACGCGGTAATAGTCCCACCACCGCCGCACATCCTCGGCGGCGTGGCTGTCCTGGTTGCGGTTGTAATCGGGCGAATCCTTGTGGAAGGGTGGCGTGAACTCGTCCTGATAGGCGCGCGCGCCCTCGTCGCGGCTATATTCCATCGCCCACATCGGAATGTCGCCGCTCTTGTTGATGTAGAGCATCTCGCCGCCATATTCGGCTTGCTTGCTGTCGAGCATCTCGCGCGAGCCGATCGCGCGGCCGCCCTTCGGGTCGTACTGGTCGCGGATCGCCTTCAGCTCGGCCATGTGCGCCTCGCTGATGCTCTCGTTGCCGCCTTCGTAGAACAGGATCGACGGGTTGTTGCGGTTGTAGATGATCGCGTCGCGCATCACCTCCTTGCGCTGCTCCCAGCGGCGTCCTTCCACGTCGTGCTCGGCGTCGCCCGCCGGCATCGCCTGGATGAGCCCCACGCGGTCGGCGGATTCGACGTCCTGCTTCGACGGCGCGATGTGCATCCAGCGGACGAGGTTGCCGCCGCTCTCGACCAGCAGCGCGTTGGAGAAGTCGCTGATCCACGGCGGGATCGAGACGCCCACCGCCGGCCACTCGTTCGAGGTGCGCTGGGCATAGCCGTGCACCTGGATCACGCGGCCGTTGAGCTCGACCATGCCGTCGGCGAATCGGGTCTGGCGGAAGCCGGTGACGGTATCGACGCTGTCGATCGCCTTGCCGTTCTCGATCAGGCTGGTGGTGACGGTGTAGAGATAGCCATAGCCCCAGCTCCAGAAATGGAGCCCGGTCAGGCGCTGCGCGGCGGACAGCGTGCGCGTCTCGCCCGCCTTCACCACCGCCGGCGCGCCGTCGAAGCTCGCGATGCGCTTGCCGTCGCGATCGCGCACCTCGACCCGCAGCGTCACGCGGCGGTCGGCCCCCGCCGCGCTGCGCACCTGGCTCTCGGCATGCACCGTCGCCGCGCGCCGCGCGATGTCGAACTGGTCGGCCCAGACATATTGGCCAGTGGTGCCGAGCGACGAGTAGAGCGGCAGCGTCTGGTACACCGGTCCGGTCAGGTGCAGCCGGACATTCCTGGTGATGCCGCCGTAGTTCACGTTGAAGTTGCGGTCGTTCCACTGGAAGCCGCTGCCCGTCGCCCGCTCCTTGTAGCGCCAGTCATTGTCGACGCGCACCGCGATGACGTTCCCGCCCGGCCGCAACGCGTCGGTGATGTCCGCGCCGAACGCCATCGCGCCGTGCTCGGACAGCACCACCGGCTTGCCGTTGACCCACACCTCGGCCGCCTGGCGCACCCCCTCGAACTCGAGGAACGCCCGGCGCCCCGCTGCCCCGGCCGGCAGCGTGATGCGCTTGCGGTACCAGGTGATGCCGGTCGACAGCTCGCGGATGTCGCGCGCGAACGCCTGCTTCTCGTTGAACGCGTTGGGCAAGGTCACGGGCTGCCAGCCGGCGTCGTCGAAGCCGGGCTGCTCGGCGCCGGCGACGTCGCCCGTCGTCGATCGCCAATCGGGGTTGAGATTATAGGTCTGCCGGCCCGACGCGACGACGGTCGACGCATCGTGCGCGAACGCCGTACCCGCGGGCGTCAACGCCGTGATCGCCAACAATGTGCCGGCCGCCAGACTCCGCATAGATCCTCCCCATTTGATCGATTTTCCGCAATACGGAACAATGTCTCACATTGTTGACCAACCGCGGCAAATTGGCAAGGCCAAATGGTCGAGCAGCTTTTCGCTTGTTTCGTTGCGGTCGGTGAGGGAAATTGAAGCGATGATGCCTGCCCAGAAACTCTATCAGCGGATCGCCGAGGACATCGCAACCGCGATCGCCGACGCCCGCTTCGCGCCCGGCGCGCGTCTGCCCAGCGAACGCGATCTCGCCGAGGAATTCGCCGTCAGCCGCCCGACCATCCGCGAGGCGATGATCGCGCTCGAGATGCGCGGACTGGTCGAGGCGCGCAAGGGATCGGGCATCTATGTCACCCAGGCCCCGCCCGTGCGCGACGATGCCGATGCCGAGCTCGACGTCGGCGCGTTCGAGCTGATCGAGGCGCGCACCCTGTTCGAAGGCGAAGCGGCGGCGCTCGCCGCGGCCTCGATCGACGCCGAGACGCTGGCCGAGCTGCGCCACCTGCTCGAGGTCATGGAGCATGACGCCGACGCGCCCGAGGCGGTGGACGCCGACCGGCGCTTCCACCTGGTGATCGCCGAGGCGACGGGCAACACGCTGATCCGCTCGGCGATCGAGACGTTGTGGGACGTGCGCGAGCGCTCGCCCTTGTGCATCCGCATGTTCGCTCAGGCGCGCCGCGAAGGCGTGACCCCCCGCGTCGCCGAGCATCGCCTGATCGTCGACGCGCTCGAAGCGCACGACCCCCAGGCCGCCCGCGAAGCGATGCGCAGCCACTTGCGGCGCGTGACGGCGGACTTGCTCGACGCCACCCGGCTCGAACTGATGAAGCAGGCCGAAGCCGATTTCCACGCGCAGCGCAGCCGAGTCGTCGCGCGCACCGGCGTCTGATCGCGCGAATTGGCCTGACCAAACACGCGGCGATGCGCCTCCACCCTTCGCAGAGCGGACCTTCATGAGATTGCTGATCGCCATGCTGACCCTGTCGCTCGCCTCGTCCGCCGCGGCCCAGACCGCACGCTTCGCGTTCGACCGCGAAGCCGAGGGCCATGTCCGGGTCGCCACCGGCGTCCGCTATGACCCCGCGCGCGGCTATGGCTGGGAGGATGATGCGCGCTTCTCGGTCAAGCTGCCCGAGGGCAATTACCGGGTGACGCTGGTGCTCGGCGGCAAGCAGGCCTCCGAGACCACGGTCAAGGCCGAGGCGCGGCGGCTGATGCTCGAAGCCGTGCGCACGCCCGCGGGCCGCACCGTGACGCGCAGCTTCGTCGTCAACATCCGCACGCCGCAACTGACCCCGCCGCCCGCGAACGCCCCCGGCGGCACCGCCGTGCGCCTGCCCGAGGGCGAGGCCGCCACCGCGACCTGGGACGACAAGCTCACGCTCGAATTCCTCGGCAGTTCGCAGCATGTCAGCCGCGTCACGGTCGAGCCCGCCGACGTGCCGACCGTCTATCTCGTCGGCGATTCGACCGTCACCGACCAGCGCGCCGAGCCCGCGGCGAGCTGGGGGCAGATGCTGCCGCGCTTCCTCGACGACGGGATCGCGGTCGCCAACCATGCCAAGTCGGGCGAGACGCTCAAGTCCTTCGTCACCGGGTTGCGGCTCGACAAGGCGCTGTCGCGCATGCGCAAGGGCGACGTGCTGCTGATCCAGTTCGGCCATAACGACCAGAAGGCGCAATGGCCGCAGACCTATGCCGATCCGGTCCACACCTTCCCCGCCTGGCTGCGCGCCTATGTCGCCGAGGCACGGCGCCGCGGCGCGACGCCGGTGCTGGTCACCTCGCCCGAGCGGCGCAATTTCGACGCGGCGGGCCGGATCGAGCCGAGCCATGGCGACTATCCCGACGCGGTGCGCCGCGTCGCGCGCGAGGAAGGCGTCGCGCTGATCGACCTCACGCCGATGACGATCGCCTTCTACGAGGCGCTCGGCCCGGCGCGCGCGCCGCTCGCGTTCAACGACGGCGGCAAGGACAAGACGCATCACAACAACTATGGCGCGTACGAGCTCGCGCACATGGTCGCGTCGCAGCTTTCCAGCGCCGTGCCGGACATCGCCGCGCATGTCCTGCCCGAGGGGCGAAGCTACGACCCGGCGCGCCCGCTGCCGCCCGAGCAGTTCGCGCTGCCCGCGAGCGGCTTGCGCAGCGACCGCCGGCCGGAGGGGAATTGATGATCAACCGCCGCAACCTGCTTGCCGCCGGCTCCGCAAGCGTCGCGCTTCCCGCCGTCGCCCAGGCCGCGGATCCCGCCCTTGCGCCAGCCCGGATCATCCCGCTCTGGCCGGACCGCGCGCCGGGCGGCGAGAAGGTCACCGTCCAGCAGCGCGCCGTGCCGCGCAGCGCCACGTCCGGCCCGGAAGACGTCGCCTGGTACGGCGTGACTCGCCCCACGCTCGGCATCGTCCGGCCCGCCAGGCCCAATGGCTATGCGCTCCTGATGGCGCCCGGCGGTGGTTACGAGCGCGTCGCCTCCGCGCCGAGCGGCGGCGGGATGGCGCGCTTCCTCGCCGGCCGCGGCTTCCTCGTCGGCACGTTGATCTATCGCCTGCCCTATGATGGCTGGGCGGCCGGCCCCGACGCGCCGCTCCAGGACGCCCAGCGCGCCTTCCGCCTGCTCGCGCGCGAAGCGGGGCCGGGGGTCAAGACCGGCGTGATCGGCTTCTCGGCCGGCGGCCATGTCGCGGGCAGCCTCGCCAGCCGGTTCGCGGAGGCCAGCTACGCGCCGCTCGACGCGCTCGACCGGACCTCCGCCCGCCCCGCCTTCGCCGGCATGTTCTTCCCCGTGGTGACGATGGCCGCGCCCTATGCCCACGGCCAGTCGCGCCGCAACCTGATCGGCCAGGACCCGACGCCCGAGCGCATCGCGCGCTGGTCGGTCGAGCAGAACATCCCCGCCGACATGCCGCCGAGCTTCGTCACCGTCGCCGCCGACGACCGCACCGTCCCTGCGGAGAACAGCCTGATGCTTTTCTCCGCCTTGCGCGCGAAGAAGGTGCCGAGCGCGCTCCACGTCTTCGACGTCGGCGGGCATGGATTCGGCAAGCCCGGCGACCCGTCCGGTCCCGGCCATTTCTGGCCCGATCTGTTCGAGGACTGGCTGCGGCGCCAGAAGCTCGAACCTATCTCATAATACGGGATCAACTCTCAAAATATGACTGTTCAAGCCTCGTCCCGTGCGGCATAGGGATAGGGGCAAAGGGGACAGGAGAGAGCCAGATGGAGCCCGAGGCGCTTGCGTTTCGCATGCAGCTCAAGCCAGGCATGGCGGCGGAGTATCGCCGCCGGCACGACGAGATCTGGCCGGAGCTCGCCGCGCTGCTCCGCGATGCCGGGATCAGCGACTACCGCATCTTCCTCGATCCGGGGACCGGCGCGCTGTTCGCGACGCTGAAGCTCGCCCCCGACAACCAGCGCGATACGCTGCCCGGCCACCCCGTGATGCGGCGCTGGTGGGATCACATGGCCGACATCATGGAGGTCGAGCCCGGCAACCGGCCGCGCGAATGGCCGCTCGAACCGATGTTCCATCTCGCATGAACCAAGGCCGCCTCCCGAACGGATTGACGCGGCGCGGCTTCGGCGCGGCGGTGGCGGGCGCGACGCTCGCCGCCGGCGTCTCCGCGCGCGCGGCATCGGGCAAGCGGCGCGGGCCCTATCTGATCGGCGCCGACATCACCTGGGTGCCCGAGGACGAGGCGGCCGGCGCGACCTATTTCGAGGATGGCGCGCGCAAGGATCCGCTCGCGATCCTCAAGGGCGCGGGCTTCAACGCGATCAAGCTGCGCACCTTCGTCGATCCCGCCAACGGCTATTCGAAGGGCAAGCCGGGCGGGCCGTGGGGCGGCGTCGAATCGACCATCGCCTTCGCCAGGCGCGTCCGCGCGGCGGGCATGCACCTGTCGCTCACGCTCCATTATTCGGACAATTGGGCCGATCCGCAGAAACAGGCCAAGCCCGCCGCCTGGGCCGCCCTGCCCTTCCCCAGGCTGGTCGACGCCGTGCACCGCCATACCGATGAGGTGCTCGCGGCGATGAGGGCGGCGGGGGTCGCGCCCGACCTGGTCATCCTCGGCAACGAGACGACCTTCGGCATGCTGTGGCCCGACGGGCGCGTACCGCTGACCATCCCGACCGGCAATCCGCTCACCGACAAGGAACATATGTCGGCGCCCGGCGCGGGCGGCTACGACCGGTTCGCGACGCTGCTCGAGGCCGGCATCGCCGCGGCGCGCACGCAGCTGCCGGGCGTGCCGGTCGCGCTGCACAACCATCTCGGCCGCCACTGGGAGATCGTGCGGCACTGGACCGACAGCCTTGTCGCGCGCGGCGTGCGCTTCGATGCGCTCGGCTTCTCCTGCTACCAGCAGGCGGCGCAGGGCGACTGGGCGCGCACCTTCGCTGAATTCAGCCGCCGCTATCCCGATCTCGGCTTCCTCGCGCTCGAATATTCGTCGCGCAAGCGCTACGTGAACGACCTCGTCCATGCCCATCCCAATGGCTGGGGCAGCTATATCTGGGAGCCGACGCGCCACCAGGAGGCGATCTTCCGCAAGGACGGCGCGAGCGCGGGCGAAGGCCCCCGCCCCGACCTGCTCGCGCAAGGGCTCAACGCCGCCGAGGCGCCCGGCGCGGCACCCGCACCCGCGCAGCCCGCGCCGCGGCGGCGCGACCATGGCGGCCGCTACGACGCCGATCCCGAATTCCTCGACCTCTATCGCACCATGGCGCGCGACTATGGCCTCACGGTCCCGCAGCGCGCCGCTCAGCCTCGACAGGAGATAATAAGTGGCTTCGCTCATGCATGATGTGCCCGCCAAGCACGATGTTCCGCGCCAGCAGGTGACGGACGCGATCGACCGGCTGATCGACAATCTCGTCAACATCAAGGACGAGACCGGCGAATTCCTGCTGCACCTGGAAGACGGCCGGATCATCGACACCAAGGGCTGGGCCGGCTGGGAATGGACTCACGGCGTCGGCCTGTTCGGCATGTGGCGCTATTACGAGCAGACCGGCGACGCCAAGGCGCTCGGCATCATCAAGCAGTGGTTCGTCGACCGCTTCGCCGAGGGGCAGACGACCAAGAACATCAACACCGTCGCGCCGTTCATCACGCTCGCCTATCTCCACGAGCGCGAGCCCGATCCCGCCAACATCCCCTATCTCGACGAATGGGCCGAATGGCTGATGGCGCCCGACGGTCTGCCCAAGACCGAGGATGGCGGCTTCCAGCACATCGTCTACAATGACGAGAATCCCGGCGAGCTGTGGGACGACACGCTGATGATGTCGGTCCTCCCGCTCGCCAAGATCGGCCTGCTGCTCGACCGGCCGCATTATGTCGAGGAGGCCAAGCGCCAGTTCCTGGTCCACATCAAGTATCTCTTCGACAAGAAGACGGGGCTGTGGTTCCACGGCTGGGACTTCAACGGCCGCCACAATTTCGCGGAAGCGTTGTGGGCGCGCGGCAATTGCTGGGTGACGATCGCGATCCCCGAGATCATCGAGATCCTCGACCTGGCCGAAGGCGACGCGCTGCGCACCTTCCTGATCGATACGCTCGCGGC
Organism: Sphingomonas sp.; assembly: GCF_039595165.1. Classification (GTDB taxonomy): domain Bacteria; phylum Pseudomonadota; class Alphaproteobacteria; order Sphingomonadales; family Sphingomonadaceae; genus Sphingomonas. The sequence continues at coordinate 9,498 of NZ_JBCNMA010000010.1, read as the reverse complement.
GCAGGTGAAGACGCTCGCCGAGACGCAGCACGAGAGCGGGCTGTGGCATACGCTGGTGGTCGATCCGACCAGCTATCTCGAGGCCTCGGCCACGGCGGGCTTCGCCTATGGCATCCTCAAGGCGGTGCGGAAGGGCTATCTGCCCGCGGCATATGGCGCCGTCGGCATCCGCGCGGTGCAGGGCGTGCTCGCCAATATCGACGCGACCGGCGAGCTCAAGCAGGTCTCGTTCGGCACCGCGATGGGCGACACGCTGCAGTTCTACAAGGACATCGCGCTGACCTCGATGCCCTACGGCCAGAGCCTCGCGGTGCTCGCGCTCGCCGAGTTCCTGCGCACCTACGACTGATCTTGTCGGCCGTCAGCGCCCGGCAGAGGCGCGGACGGCCGTTGCTTGAGGAGGATATCCGAATGGCCGTCACCGGCGCCTTCGCCCCCACCGGCACCCGCCCGGTCCGCTGGTACAACTATGCCGCCTATGGCGCGAACGACGTCCTCGGCGCCGGCTCGATGGCGGTCATCAGCGGCTGGGTGCTGTTCTTCTACACCACCTTCTGCGGGCTCGAGGCGTGGCAGGCGGGCCTGATCTTCACCGTGGCGCGCGTGCTCGACGCGATCGCCTCGCCGATCATCGGCCATATCTCGGACAATATGGGCAATAGCTGGCTCGGCCGGAAATTCGGGCGGCGGCGCTTCTTCATCCTCGCCGCGATCCCGTTGCTGCCCTCGTTCGCGATCATGTGGATCGCGGGTCAGGGCTTCTGGTTCTACCTCGTCACCTATGTCCTGTTCGAGCTGGTCTACGCGATGGAGATCATCCCGTACGAGACGCTCGCGGCGGAGATGGGCAAGGATTACCGGACCAAGGCCAAGTTCGCCGGCATCCGCATCCTGTTCGCCCAGGCGAGCGCGATCCTCGCCGGCTTCCTGCCCGCGATGCTGATCGAATCGCTCGGCAAGGACAGCGCCGACACCTTCCTCTACATGGGCATCCTCTTCTCGGCGCTGTTCATGATCACCGCCGCCCTGCTGTTCCTGCTGAGCTGGGAACGGCCGCCGTCCGAAGTCGCGGCGCTGCGCCCGCCGGGCGAGGCCAGGCCCAGCCTCGGCGCCGCGATCAAGGCGCTCTACCGCAACCTCTTCTCGACCTTGCGCATCCGCGCCTTCCGCCTGCATCTCGGCATGTATCTCGGCGGCTATATCAGCCAGGACGTGTTCAACGCCGCCTTCACCTTCTTCGTGGTGTTCGCGCTGGCGGGTTCGATCACCATCGCCTCGTCGCTGCTCGGCACGATGTACATCGTCCAGTTCGTCGCGGTGCTCATCGCGATCAACCTCGCGCTGCGCTCCTCGCCCGCGCGCGCCTATCAGCTCGCCGCGATCAGCTTCGCGATCGGCGTGATCGGGCTGCTGGTGATGTGGAACATGGGCGTGCGCTCGGGCGACTGGCTGCTGTGGGTGCCGATCGTCTTCGCCGGGCTCGGCCGCGGCGCGCTCAACTACATCCCCTGGGCGACCTACAACTACATGGCCGATGTCGACGAGATCGTCACCGGCCGCCGCCGCGAGGGCGCCTTCGCCGGGGTCATGACCTTCGTGCGCAAGCTCACCCAATCGGCCGCGGTCGCCGGCGTCACCGCGATCATGAGCGCCGGCGGCTTCGTCTCGGGCGCCAAGGCGCAGAGCGAGGGCGCGATCCTCACCCTCGCCCTGGTGCTCGGCATCGGCACGATCGGCATGCTGTTCTTCGGCATCCTCGTCTCGAGCCGCTTCAAGCTCAACTCCGGCACGCACGACGTGCTGATGGACGAGATCGATCGATTGAAGCGCGGCGAGACCGGCATCTCGCCCGAGAACCGCGCGATCGTCGAGGATCTGTCGGGCTGGCGCTACGAGCAGCTGTGGGGGAACAACCCGGTCGCGGGCCAACGCGGCTGAGCGCCGGGGGCGGCATGTTCGAGTGTCCAGACCGCCCGGAACGCGATCGGCAGCGGCTTCGCCTCTTCGCCTCCGCGCGGTCCAATGGCGGCGGCGCGCCTCGTCCGCTCGGGATTCGCCCTTTTCCCGCGTCCTCACCGGAAAGGTGAATCCGCTCGGCGGCAAAAGCCAACATGTTGTGCTACATGTTCCACTTTCCACTCTTGCAGGCCGACCCTGTCCCAGCCGGAAACCGCAGATTCCCGCCACTTTCCACGCGTTTCACGTGAAACCCATTTGGTTATTTTCCGGACGCCGCCTGGATGGCTTTGGAAAGCTGAAAATCGCTTCGCCTAGCTTCCCGCGACGAACACCGCTTCCGCCGCCTCGCCCGCCAGCGCGAGGTTCTGGATCGCTGCCAGCCCCCATTGCGCGGTGCCATTGGTCGAGACCGGCGCTTCGTCCACGGGCTTGAGCACCGCCGGCCCGGCGATCTTCTTCGCCCGCGCGGCAAGACCCATGTCGAGCCCGGCATCGCCCGAGAAGAATTCCTGCCACGCCCGCTTCGCCAGCGCCGGATCGGACAGATGCTTGGCGGCGAAGGCGGTGAGGCGCGAATGGCCCTGGCGCAGATTGCGCCCGCGCCCCGGCGCGCCGGTCATCGCGGTGAACTGCGCCGCCGGCGCGTTATAGGCGACGCAATAGTCGAGCCATGCCTTCTCGTACGCCGGCACGTCGAACAGGTCGAACAGCTCCGAATTGATCTCGACCGCGCCGAACACCGAATTGAGGTGGCTGATGCTCACCTTGTCCCCCGGCCCGGTGAAGCGCCCGGTCGCAAGGTCGAAATTGGCGCCCGCCGCGAACCAGCCCTTGGGCAGCGCGCCGATCGAGGCCATGCCGTTCTGGATGCGGTCGCGCCACTTGCGGTCGCCGGTGCGCTCCCATTCGGTCAGCCACGCGCCGACCAGCGAGCACCAGCTCGTCCCGAACGACATCGAGACCTCGCCCTGCTTCGGCTTCGAATCCACCGTCGCGCCATTGCCCGGCTCGGCGCTCGAGCGCGCGCCGACCTTGCGTCCGATATCGACGGTGATCAGCGCGCGATCGCTGTCGAGCAGGTCGCGGATCAGGTCGCCCACCCGCTCATCGGCGGTGAGATAGTAGTAGATGCGCCGGTAGATCGCGTTGGAGACGCGCGGCTGCTTCGAGCTGTCGCCCCAATGCTGCACCGAATGGCGCGTGCCGAGCCCCTTGAAGCGGCCGAGATGATAGACGTCGACCTCGCCGGTATGCCGCGTCATCGCCTCGGCCAGGCGGAACACCTGCGCGTCGCCCGAGCGCAGGAAGCTGTACCATAGCCACAGGTCGGGCGAGAGCTCGCTATTGTCCCAGGCGAAGCCGCCGATGTCGTAGCGCCAGACATGGCGGTCGGCATCGTAGCTGTGCATGACGTCGCCATAGTTCCAGAAGCCGTACCAGCGGCGCTGCTCGACCTGCTCGCGGTAGAAGCGCAGCAGGAAGTCGTTCTGCTCCTCGATCGCGCGCTTGGCCGGGGTCGAGCGGTCGGGCAGGCTCCAGTCGCCGAACACGCCCGCGGCATGGAGGTGCTGCGGCGTGGTCACCAGCCGCGGCGGCTTGGCGACCGTCGCCGCCATCGCCGCGAAGGTGTCGCGCGCCGGGGTCGCGCCGAGCGCCCACAGCGTGAACTCGGTGGTGCGCGCGATGCCGTGCGGCGTGCCCCAGCCCTTCTCGTAATCCTCATAGGTGATGTCGAGGCCGTCATTCTCGGCGGCGTGGTCGTTCATGCCCATGCCGTCGTGATAGAAGCGCAGGTCCATCGCCGGAGCGCTGGGCGAGTGATGCCACAGCGTGAAGCTCGCCGCGTCGGTATGGGCATCGCGGATGTCGAGCCGCACCGGGCAGCGCTGCCAGAAATCGCCGAGACCGAACGCCACGCCGCCCGATGCGCCGCCGACGAAGCCGAGGCCGTTCGCGCGCGCGCCGCTGTCGACGTCGATCCAGCCATGTCCTGGCTTGGTGCGCTTGGTGATCGCGAAGCCGTCCGAATTGGGCTGGGAGAGCGTGAAATCGCCCCATTGCGGGATGTATTTGAGGCCGTTGCGCACCGGCCCGGCGAGCTGCTCGACCGGCGGTACCTTGAGCCCGGCGACCTGCGCGTCGCGGAACGGCCTGCCGGCATCGCGGCGCAGCCCGGTGAGCGGCTGAACCGCCTCGCCCCACACGCCGTCGCCGGTCCCGGCGAAACGGACATGGCGGTCATAGGGCAGGTCGCGCAGCGGCACCACGCCGGTGAGGCCGAGGCCGCGGATGAAGTCCCTGGTCTCGTCGCCGTCGAAGATGAAGCTGTGGACGATGCGCACCGCGTCCGACCCGGCGTAGAAATAGAGGCGCATGGAGAAGGGCAGCCATTCGCGCCCTTCTCCGGCGTGCATGCCCTCGACCCTGACCACCGCGCGCACCGGTCCGCGCTGCTCGACCATGGCGTGCGTCACGCGGCCGCGATAGGCGCGCGTCGTGACGGTCTCCGCGCCGTCGCTGTCGGGCTTGTCCTGCGCGGTCGCGGCGAGGCCGACATTGCGCAGGATCTCGGTCTCGCCGCGGTGCGCGGAGAGGATGATGTTCTCGCCACCCCTGGCGATGCGCCAGCGCACCGGCCCGGTGGAGACCTCGATCGAATCCGCCTGTTCGGTCACGCGCAGGGCTTCGGCGGGCGCGCCCGGCTTGCCCGGTCCGAGCCTGGCATTCGCGCCGGGAGCTGCCGCCGGGGGAATCGCATGCGCGGTCCATTTGATCGAGCCGTCGGGCCAGGTGGCGGTGGTCCAGCTCTGCACCGGCAGCGCGCGTCCGTCGCCGTCGCGCAACGCGAAGGCGGCATTGGCGCGCTTGGTCCCGCGCGGCCACGGCACGCCCCAGGTCAGGCCGTCATGCCGCACGGCCGGCGCGCCGTCGAGCCAGCGGACCGGCGCATCGACCAGCGCCGGCGCGGGTCGCCTGACCTTCGCCCGCGCCGTGCCCAGCGGCACGCCGAGAACCGCTCCGCCCAACGCCGTCCGCGCCAGAAACCCGCGCCTGCTGACCGCCATCCCGTCCTCCTCGATCGATATGCCTTTGCCTTCAGCGCCGCGGCATCTTCATGCCGGTCCCCAGGAAGTATGAGGTGTGCGGCGGCTGGTTGTAGGCGGTGTTCTGCCACGCGACGCCGAGCCGGTAGACGCGGTCCTGCATCAGCGTCGGCAGCGTGAACTCGGTCGGATAAGGCGTGACATAGATGCGCAGCGACCGGTTGTCCGCCGTGCGCCACACCACTTCCTCGCGCCAGTCGCCGAGCAGGTCGGCGCTCAGTGCCGGGTTCGCCTTGGTGCCGTTGTTCGACATCAGGCCCTGCGGCTCGAGCAGCGGCACGCTGGCGCCCTTTTCATAGTCCCATTTGAAGATGCGCGTGCCGTCGAGCAGCTCGCGCGAGAGGTCGCCGTCCCACCAGATCGCGAAGTTCATCTGGCGCGGCCGCGGCCCGACCGCCTGGCCCTTGACGTCATAGAGCTCGCTGGTGTTGCTGCCCCACGCCTCGGCGCCGGGATGGCGCGGATCGATGTCCGCCGCGACGCCGCGGCCGGTGTCCTTGTCCGCCATGGTCTTCCACAGGACCTCGCCGGTGCGCGCGTCGAGCATCGCGCCGCCGATCCCGCCATTGTTGCGGACATTCTCGTGCACGCCCCATTTCTCGAGCCCCGGCCGCGAAGGATCGAGGTCGGACACGTGCATCGCGTCGCCATGGCCGAGGCCCGAGCTCCACAGCCCCTTGCCGTCGTCGTTGACCACCATCGAGCCATAGACGATCTCGTCGCGGCCATCGCCATCGACATCGGCGACGCTCAGCTGGTGGTTGCCCTGCCCGCCGAACTTCGCGTTGCCCGGCGCCGCGCTGTCGAACAGCCAGCGCTTGACGAGCTTGCCGCCGCGATAGTCCCATGCCGCGATCGTCGAGCGCGCATAATAGCCGCGGCCCATGATGATGCTCGGCCGCTTGCCGTCGAGATAGGCGACCCCGGCGAGATAGCGGTCGGAGCGGTTGGCATAGCCGTCGCCCCACACCGCCTTGAGCTGCTCGCCGTCCGGGTTGGCCGTGTCGGGGTGGCGCGGGGGATCATAGGGCGCGGTGGCGAGAGCGCGGCCGGTGCGCCCGTCGAACACCGTCAGGAACTCGGGGCCCTTGAGGATACGGCCGGTGAGCTGCGCCACCCGGCGCCCGTCCGGCAGCTCGGTCGATCCGGTGCGGTCCCCGCTCGGCTCGGCGCCGCCGCCCTCGATCCAGTTCGCCTTGGCGTCGCCGATCACCTTGCCGGTGCCGTCGATCGTGCCGTCGGAGGTCTTCGCCGCCAGCTCGGCGCGGCCGTCGCCGTCGAAGTCGAACACCATGAACTGGGTGTAGTGCGCGCCCGAGCGGATGTTCGGGCCCATGTCGATCCGCCACAGCTTCTTGCCGTCGAGCGTATAGGCATCGAACAGCGTGTTGCCGGTATGGCCGGCAAAGGCATTGTCCTTGGCGATGCTCGGATACCATTTCACGATCAGTTCGTAGCGGCCGTCGCCGTCGAGATCGCCCGCGCTCACGTCATTGGCTTCGTAGGTGTATTGCGTGCCGTCGGGCGCGGTGCGCGGCGCCGGCAGGTCGAGCGGGATCGCGAGATAGCCCTCCACCGCGACCGGCCCCGCCGGGCTCTGCGCGCCGGTCCGGCCGTTATTCACCGCGCTCACCGTGTAACGCGAGCGCGGTGTCCCCGCCTCATCGAGGAAGTTGGTGGCGGCGATCGGCGCCGGCGTGACCGGCTTGCCGTCGCGATAGAGGATGAACGTCGTTCCCGCAGGATCGCTCGTGAGGCTGCGCCAGCTCACCAACAGCCCGCCTTCGCCGGCGACCGCGACCACGCCACGATCGAGCCGCTCGGCAGTGACGGTCTGTGCCAGCGCCGCGCCGCTGCACGAGACGGCGAGCAGAGACAGCATCAGCCGCGCGGGTGTTTCACGGACTCCGGACGACATGGCGCTTCCCCTCCTGCTGGCCCGCCGCAACTGGTCGGGCATCTTGGATGCGCCGTATCATTCCCATATATTGAATACAAAGCCCATTTTGTATCAAAATATGCCAGGGAGGCGATCAAAGCTTGCCGCTGCGGCGCCTTGTCAGGGTCTCAACACGCGAAAATCCTTCACGCGCAAATGGCTGGCGGTGGTGCGCAATCCGAAATGCCCGCGCGTATAAGGCGCGGCGTCGTCGAGACGGAACATCGGCCGCCCGTCGCGCAGCAGTGTGATCCGGCTGCCAAGGGCCTCGAGCCGGATGTGATAGGCGCGATTCGCCTCGATCAGGTCGGCCGGCGCCGACAGATCGTGCTGGGGCAGCAGCGGCCGGTCGCCCGTGCGGCCGACATAGCGCCGGAAGCGCGAGCTCGTGTTCCGGTTGCCGCCGATCCCGGCATAATAGGTGCGCAGCGCATCATAGTCGGCGAAGGCGCCGCTGCGCGGATGCGCGCGGATGTCCCCCGTCCGCGCGCGCGCATCGGTCGCCATCCAGAAGCAGTTGATGTCGCTGACCTGGTCGTTGGGACCGCCCGCCGCCACCGCCGTCACGACATATTCGATCGCCACCGGGCTTTCGAGCGGCTCGCGGAACCAGAGCGTCACGCCCGCCGGGCTGTCGATGTCGAGCACGCCGTCCGTGGCGGTGAAGCGTCCCGGCCGCTCCGCCTCGACGATCCATTGCCCGAGGCCGTGCCGGAAATCGTCGCGATGGATCACGCGCTCGCCACGTCTGCCCGCCCCCGCGCATGCCGGGGCCAGCACTGCCATGCCGAGTCCGACGATAACCTGCCTGCGCTTCTGATCCACACGCACCCCGTCCCACATCTTGATCCAAACATCCCTCATGTGGAATGGGCGGTCAATTCCTCGGGAGCCGCCATGTCCGCCACGCCGCTATTCGATGTCCGGGAGTTCGGCGCGTGCGGCGACGGCCGCGCGCTCGACACCGACGCGATCAATGCCGCGATCGCGCGGGCGGCGCGGAGCGGCGGGACGGTGGTCGTCCCCGCCGGCCGTTTCCTTTGCTTCTCGATCCGTCTCGCCAGCGGAGTCACCTTGCTCCTTTCGGAAGACGCGGTGATCGAGGCGGCCGATCCCGCCCGGCACGGCGGGGCCTATGACCTGCCCGAGGAAGCGACCGGCGAGCTGTTCCAGGACTTCGGGCACAGCCATTGGCGCAACAGCCTGATCTGGGGGATCGATCTGCACGACGTGGCGATCGTCGGTCCGGGCCGGATCGAAGGCACCGGCCTCACGCGCGACGGACCGGGCGCGCGCTGGCGGCGCGATACTGGCGAGCGTCCGCTGTCGATGACCGGGATGAGCGAGGCGGAGATCCGCGCGCTCGAGCCCGAGGAGCAGGCGATGATCGGCCGCGGCAACAAGGCGATCGCGCTCAAGAACTGCTGCCGCGTCACGCTGCGCGACTTCACCATCGCCAAGGGCGGGCATTTCGCGATCCTCGCGACCGGCATCGACGAGCTTCTGATCGAGCGTCTGACGATCGACACCGAGCGCGATGGCATCGATCTCGATTGCGTGACGCGGACGCGCGTTCGCGGCTGCCGGGTCAACTCGCCCAACGACGATGCGATCGTGCTCAAGAGCAGCTATGCGCTGGGCGCGGCGATCGCCTGCGACGATGTGGTGATCGAGGATTGCACCGTTTCGGGCTACGACGCCGGGACGCTGCTCGACGGCACGCGCGGGCGCACGCAGCAGCTCGCGCCCGACCGCGACCGCGTGACCGGGCGGATCAAGCTCGGCACCGAATCCAATGGCGGCTTCCGCAACATCGTGATCCGCAACTGCCGGTTCGAGCGCTCGCGTGGCCTCGCGCTCGAGACGGTCGACGGCGGGTTGATCGAGAATGTGACGGTATCGGGCCTGACGTTGCGCGAGGTGACCACCGCGCCGCTGTTCCTGCGCCTCGGCGACCGCGGGCGCGGCCCGGTCGGTACCGGCGTCGGCGCGATCCGCGGGGTGACCATCGAGGGGGTCGAGGCGAGCGGGATCGACCACCGCTTCGCCGCGACCATCGCCGGCCTCCCCGGTGCGCGGATCGAGGATGTCGCGCTGCGCGACATCGACCTGACCTATGCCGGCGGCGGGACCGTCGCGGACGGCGAGCGGCGTCCGCCGACGCTGCCCCACGCCTATCCCGAACCCAGCATGTTCGGCATCACCCCCGCTTGGGGCCTGTGGGTCCGCCACGCGGCGGGCGTCCGCCTGCGCGACGTGCGGCTGGCGACGGAAACGCACGACGCGCGCCACGAGATCGTTACCGAAGACGCGGAGATCGAACGGACCTAGCGCCGGGCTGGCTCAATCGCTGGGATAGGGCCGGTGTAGCGCGATGTCAGGGTTGAGGGTGACGCCGAAGCCGGGTTTGTCGAGTTCGCTGGCGCGGATCTTGCCGTTCTGGGGCACGGGTTCGCCGAGGAGTTGCGGGGCGAACATGGGGACGACCTCGGTGGG
>NZ_JBCNMA010000009.1:0-61655 GCF_039595165.1 Sphingomonas sp. | reverse complement strand
ATCGGCACCTTCCACCTCGGCCGCCGCGAGGCGGGCGGCGAGGCGGTGCTGCTGCTCTCGGTCGACGAGGCGGTGACCCCCGAACTGATCGCCCAGGTCCGCGCGCTTCCGGGCGTCAAGACCGCGATGGCGCTGAAATTCTGACGCGCGAGACGCGTCATCTGACGAAAATCAGGATCTCGTGCCGCAGACGTGGGGCTTGCGGCACGAGATCCCAGCTTTCGCTGGGATGACGACTATTCTAACGGAAGCGGCATGAACGGACTTCTTCCCGAAGGCTTCCACGACCGGCTGCCCCCGCATGCCGATGCGGCGGCGGCGCTCGAGCGGCGCGTGCTCGATGTCGCGCGGCTCTATGGCTATGAGCGCGCCGATCCGCCGCTCGCCGAATTCGAGGAGTCGCTCGGCACGCGGCTCAAGGCGGCAAGCGCCAAGGACGCGGTTCGCTTCACCGATCCCGCCTCGCGCCGCACGCTGGCGATCCGCCCGGACATCACCGCGCAGATCGGCCGCATCGCCGCGACGCGCATGGCGCACCACCCGCGCCCGGTGCGCCTTTGCTATGCCGGCACCGTGCTCAAGCTGCGCGCGAGCGAGCTGCGCCCCGAGCGCGCGATGCGTCAGATCGGTTGCGAGCTGATCGGCCGCGACAGCGTGGCGGCCGCGCGCGAGATCGTCACCGTCGCGGTCGAGGCGCTGGAGGCGGCGGAAGTCACCGGCCTCGCGCTCGACTTCACCCTGCCCGACCTGGTCGAGCAGCTCGCCCCCGGCATGGCGGCCGAGCAGCTGACGGCGCTGCGCGACCGGCTCGACGCCAAGGATGCGGCCGGCGTGGCGGCGATCGAGCCCGATTTCCTGCCGCTGATCGAGGCCGCCGGCCCCTTCGATGCGGCGATCGCCCGGCTACGTGCGCACGACAAGGGTGGCGCGCTGGCAAGCCGGCTGGACGGCCTGAGCGCCGTTGCCGAAGCGGTATCGGGCAAGGTCGCGCTGACGCTCGACCCGACCGAGCGCCACGGCTTCGAATATCAGAGCTGGATCGGCTTCTCGCTGTTCGCGCGCGGGGTGCGCGGCGAGATCGGGCGCGGCGGCAGCTATTCGGTGATCGGCGCCGAGGGCTACGAGCCCGCGGTCGGCATGTCGCTGTTCGTCGATCCGATCCTCGACGCGGGACTTGCAAACGGCGAACGGCGGCGGCTGTTCCTGCCCGTCGGCACCGATCCCGCGCTGGCCGCGAAGCTGCGCACCGAAGGCTGGGTGGCGGTGGCCGCCCTCGACGCCGATGACAGCGCCGCGGCGCAGCTCTGCACGCATGAGTTGCGCGATGGAGCGCCGATCGCGCTCTAACCACCCGCTCGTCCGTGAGACGGAAACGCCTAATCCAGCGGTCTCGCCAGCAACTCCGCCCATTCGGGATGCTTGCGGATATAGGCCGCGACGAACGGGCATTGCGCGATCACCCGCAGGCCTCGCTCACGCACGTCGGTCAGCGCGTGAAGGATCAGCCGGCTGGCGATGCCGCGTCCCTCGAGCGCGGGCGGCACTACCGTGTGGGTGAAGGTGATGATGTTGCCGTCGATCGTGTAGGCGGCGAAGGCGGTGTGCCCGTCCACCTTGAGCTCGTAGCGGCTGCGATCGTGGTTGTCGGTGACGTCAGGGTCCACGGACCTCTCCTCCGGATCTTGGCCACAGAAACCTACACGAGCCCGCGCATTTCCGGGAGACACCGGTTATACGGCCTGCGATGAATCCCCGCGACATCCTCCGCACCACCTTCGGCTTCCCCGATTTCCGCGGCGTCCAGCACGATGTCGTCGAGCGCGTCCTCGCCGGGCAGCGCACCCTCGCGGTGATGCCGACCGGCGCCGGCAAGTCGCTGACCTACCAGCTTCCGGCGGTGATGCTCGAGGGGACGTGCATCGTGGTCTCGCCACTGATCGCGCTGATGCACGACCAGCTCCGCGCCGCCGAAGCGGTCGGCATCCGCGCCGCGACGCTGACCAGCGCCGACGACAATCGCGACGAGACGATCGCGCGCTTCCGCCGCGGCGAGCTCGACCTGCTCTATGTCGCGCCCGAACGCGCCTCGGGCGAGGGCTTCCGCAACCTGTTGCGCAGCGCGAAGCTGTCGATGTTCGCGATCGACGAGGCGCATTGCGTGAGCGAATGGGGCCATGATTTCCGTCCCGACTATCGCCTGCTGCGTCCATTGATGGAGGCGTTTCCCGACGTCCCCCGCCTCGCGCTCACCGCGACCGCCGACGCCCATACCCGTGCCGACATCCTCGACCAGCTGGGCATCCCGGCCGACGGGTTGATCGTCGCCGGGTTCGATCGGCCCAATATCCGCTACGCGATTTCCCCGCGCGAGAACACGACGCGCCAAGTGGCCGACTTCATTGCCGGCCAGACCGGCCCCGGCATCGTCTATGCCCAGACGCGCAACGCCGTGGAGAAGCTTGCCGAGAAGCTCGGCGGCAACGGCCGTCCGGTACTGCCCTATCATGCCGGGCTCGACCCCGCGGTGCGCCGCCGCAACCAGGCCGCGTTCGTCGCCAGCGAGGACATGGTGATCGTCGCCACCGTCGCGTTCGGCATGGGCATCGACAAGCCCGATGTCCGCTTCGTCGTGCATGCAGGGCTGCCCAAGTCGATCGAATCCTATTATCAGGAGACCGGCCGCGCCGGGCGCGATGGCGACCCCGCGGTGGCGCAGCTCTTCTGGGGCGCCGACGATTTCGCCCGCGCGCGCCAGCGCATCGGCGAGGTCGAGGCGGGCCGCCAGGCGGGCGAGCGCGCGCGTCTCACCGCGCTCGGCGCATTGGTCGAGACCGCCGGCTGCCGCCGCGCGATCCTGCTGCGCCATTTCGGGGAGGAACCACCCGAAAGCTGCGGCAATTGCGACAATTGCCTCAATGCCCCGGCCGCGGTCGACGCCACCGTCACGGCGCAGAAATTCCTCTCCGCGGTGTTCCGCACCGGCCAGATGTTCGGCGTCGGCTATGTCGAGAGCGTGCTGCTCGGCCAGTCGAGCGAGCGCAGCCTGATGAACGGTCACGAGAAGCTGTCGGTGTGGAACATCGTCGAGGGCGACGAAGCGGCGCTGCTCAAGCCGGTGGCGCGCGCGCTGCTGCTGCGCGACGCGCTCCGCACCAACGCGCATGGCGGCCTCGAATTCGGCCCGGGCGCGCGGCCGATCCTCAAGGGCGAGACCAAGGTCTCGCTGGTCCTCCCGCCCAAGCGCGAGAAGCGGCGCCGCGGCATGGCTGGCGACGGCGCCGCCAATCCGGTCGGCGATCCGCTGTTCGACGCGCTGCGCGACAAGCGCCGCACGCTCGCGCAGGAAGCCGCGGTCCCACCCTATGTCATCTTCCACGATTCGGTGCTGCGCGAGATGGCCGCCTCGAAACCCGGCTCGCTCGCCGCGCTTTCGCAAATCCCGGGCATTGGCGCGCGCAAGCTGGCGGCCTATGGCGAGGCGTTCCTTGAAGTGATCCGTGAGGCGGCATGATGCGCAAGATCGACGAGACGATTTCGGTGGCCCCCCAGATCAGCCCGGCCGACATAGTCGAGATCGCCCGCGCGGGCTTCACCACCATCGTCAACAACCGTCCCGACGATGAGGAGGTCGGCCAGCCCGAAGGCGATGCGATCCGTACCGTCGCCGAGACGCTGGGCCTGACCTATGTGGCGATCCCGATCACCCATGCCGGCTTCTCGGCCAACCAGGTCGAGGCGATGGCGGCGGTGATGGACGCGAGCGCCGGCCCGGTCTTCGCTTACTGCCGCTCCGGCACGCGGTCCTGCAATTTGTGGGCACTCGCCTCCGCCAGCCGCGGCGGCGACCCCGCGGCGCTGACCGAAAAGGCGGCCAGCGCGGGCTATGACATTGCCGGCATCCGCCCGATGCTCGACGCGCTGTCGGGCAAGGCATGAACTGGTGGCTCGCCGCGGGTTCGCTCGCGGCGGTACTGGCGCTTGCCGGCATGGCCTGGCTGCTCAAGCTCGGCGGCACGCAACGGCTCGAGACCGGTGCGGATGCGATCCGCCTGGCGGAGGCGCTGAGCAGCGGCTTCGAGGGCAAGGCCGGTATCGTCTCGGCGAATGGCGAGCTGGCCGCAGCCGCGGGCGGTCCCGGCGACCTGGTGCTGGTCGAACCGATGGGCGCGCGCCACCGCGCGCGTCGCATCGCCGGCGCGCGGATCGCGATGATCGACGACGGGCCGGACGGCAGCACGTTGACCCTCCAACTCTCCCCGCAGGAGACGTTCCGCATCACCGTGGCCGACGCCGCCGCGGCGCACGGCTTCGCCGACATGCTGGGCGGTTGATCGCTTGCATTCGGGCCCGCGCCCGCCCTATTTACACATGTGTAAGGAGAGCGATGCCCAACCTGCCCGATCCTGTCGATCTGGCCGTCCCCGCCTTCGTCCTGCTCGTCGCGGCGGAGATGGTCGTCGCGCGGCTCAAGGACCGCGGCCGCTATTGCCCGCGCGACACGCTGACCTCGCTGATGCTGGGTTTTGGCAGCATGCTCGCGGGCGGGATGGTGTTCGCTCTCGCGACTTGGGTGCACCAGTTCCGGCTCTTCGACATCTCCTATGCCTGGTACTGGTTCGTTCTCGCCTTCGTGCTCGACGACCTGGCCTATTACGTCTTCCACCGTTCGGCGCATCGCGTGCGGTGGTTCTGGGCGAGCCATGTCATCCACCATTCGAGCCAGCATTATAATCTGTCGACTGCGCTCAGGCAGACCTGGACCGGCTTCTTCAGCCTGGGCTTCATCTTCCGCCTGCCGCTGTTCCTGATCGGCTTTCCTCCCGCCATGGTGTTCTTCGTCGCGGGGGTGAACCTGGTCTATCAGTTCTGGATCCACACCGAGGTGATCGGGCGGATGCCGCGCTGGTTCGAGGCGGTGATGAACACCCCTTCGCACCACCGCGTCCACCACGCCACCAACGCGCGTTATCTCGACAAGAACTATGCCGGCGTGTTCATCATCTGGGACCGCATGTTCGGCACCTTCGAGGCCGAGCGCGACGACGACCGGCCGCGCTACGGCATCGTCCATAACCTGCCCGACTTCAACGTGCTGCGCGCCGCCTTCCACGAATGGTGGGGGATCGCCAGGGACGTGTGGGCCGCGCCGGGCTTGAAGGCGCGGCTCGGCTATATGTTCGGCCCGCCGGGATGGAGCCATGACGGCAGCCGCGATACATCGGAGACCATCAAGGCGCGCTGGCAGGCGCGGGAACACTTGCGTCGGCAAGCGTCCGCTTGCCCGGACGACGGTGCCGGCCCGCTCCCCCACCCGGCCACCCACCGAATATACCGTGTGGGTGGCCGGGTGGGGGAGCGGACCGGCACCGCTTAACGAGGAAACCGGGGGAAGCGTGGAAGAAGCCGACATCGTCGTCATCGGCGCCGGATCCGGAGGCAGCGCCGCCGCGGGCCGCCTGAGCGAGGACGGCAAATACAGCGTCGCGGTGCTCGAGGCGGGCGGGCGCAACACCGGCTTCCGCACGCTGATGCCGGGCGCGATCGCGATGCAGACGCCCGCGACCAACTGGGCGTACGAGACGGTGCCGCAACCCGGCCTCAACGGCCGCCGCGGCTATCAGCCGCGCGGCAAGGGCCTGGGCGGATCGAGCGCGATCAACGCGATGCTCTATATCCGCGGGCATCCCTGGGATTACGACAATTGGGCCGCGCTTGGCGCCACCGGCTGGAGCTGGAACGACGTGCTCCCGGTGTTCAGACGCAGCGAGGCGAACGGACGCGGCGCGGATCAATGGCATGGCGGCGACGGGCCGCTGCACGTCAGCGACCAGAGCTTCGTCCATCCCGGCTCGACTGCCTTCGTCGACGCCGCCGCCTCGCTTCAAATTCCGCGCAACGACGATTTCAACGGCGCCCGCCAGGAAGGCGCCGGCATCTACCAGGTGACGCAGAAGGACGGCGAGCGCTGGACCGCCTCCCGCGCCTATCTGCCCGAGCAGCCCCATCTCGAGATCCTGTGCGACACGACCGTCGAACGTGTGCTGTTCGAAGAAGGCCGCGCCTGGGGCGTCGCCTATTCGCGCGGCGGCCAGTCGAAGGTCATCCGCGCGCGGCGCGCGGTGGTGCTTGCGGGCGGGGTGTTCGGAACGCCGCAACTGCTGATGCTGTCGGGCATCGGGCCCGGCGCGCATCTCCAGCAGCTCGGCCTTCCCGTGCGAGTCGAGCGCGGCGAGGTCGGCGGCAATCTGCAGGACCATCTCGACTATGTTGCGGCGTTCGAGACGCCGGGCAGCCTGTTCCTCGGCCGCTCGTTCAAGGGATCGCTCATGGGGCTGGCGGCGATGTGGCGCTGGTTCCGCACGCGCAGCGGGCCGATGACTTCACCCTTCGCCGAGGCGGGCGCCTTCCTGCGGACCGACCCGAGCCTGCCCGCGCCCGATATCCAGCTCCACTTCCTCGTCGCGATCGTCGAGGATCACGGGCGGACCAGGGTCAAGGCGCACGGCTATAGCTGCCATGCCTGCGTATTGCGGCCCGAGAGCCGCGGCACGGTGCGCCTCGCCTCGCCCGATCCGCGCGCCGCGCCGCTGATCGACCCGGGCTTTCTCACCGACCGCCGCGACGTCGACCTGCTGATCAAGGGCGTGCGCGGGATGTACCGCATCCTCGACGCGGAGCCGCTGGCGGCGTTCGGCGGACGCGACCGCTATCCGATCGACCGCAACGACGACGCCGCGCTCGAACGGCTGATCCGCGCGCGGGCCGATACGATCTATCACCCCGTCGGTACCGCGCGGATGGGATCGGACGCGGATGCGGTGTGCGATCCGAAGCTGCGCGTGCGTGGGGTCGAGGGTCTTTATATCGCCGACGCCTCGGTGATGCCGCGGCTGATCGGGGGCAACACGAACGCGCCGAGCATCATGATCGGCGAGCGCTGCGCCGACTTCGTGCGCGCGGATCTCGGCTGAAAAAAGGGCCGGTGGACTTGCCACCGGCCCAGTCGTCCGCAGGAGGAACGACGTGAGGGGCCGCGCGGTGCAGCGCGGCCCCGATCTCAGTAGTTGTAGGCGCGCTCGCCGTGCTCGTTGATGTCGAGGCCTTCGGTCTCGACTTCCTTGCTCGGGCGAAGGCCGATGGTGTGCTTGAGCGCGAGGAACAGCACCGCGCTGACGATGCCGGTCCACAATATCGTGGTGCCGACCGCCCAGAGCTGAGTCATCACCTGCCCGGCCATGTCGTAGGCGCCGGCCTTGGCGACGGGCGCGGTATAGTCGATCCAGCCCTGGCCGCCGAGCGCGGGGTCGGCGACGATACCGGTACCGATCGCGCCGACGATTCCGCCCACGCAGTGGATGCCGAACACGTCGAGCGTGTCGTCGTACTTGAGCTTGTTCTTCACCGTGGTGACGAAGAAGAAGCAGATCGCCGAGGCGACCGCGCCAAGGATGATCGCGGTGCCGGGATGGGCGAAGCCCGCCGCCGGGGTGATCGCGACGAGGCCGGCGACGACGCCCGAGGCCGCACCGAGGAGCGACGGCTTCTTGTGGATGATCTGCTCGATCACCGCCCACGCCACGCCCGCCGCCGCGGTGGCGGTGAAGGTGTTGATGAAGGCGAGCGCGCCGAACGCGTTGGCCTCGAGCCCCGAGCCGGCGTTGAAGCCGAACCAGCCGATCCACAGCAGCGAGGCGCCGATCATGGTCATCACGAGGCTGTGCGGCGGCATCGGCTCGTTCTTGAAGTTGAGGCGCGGGCCGATCACGAGGCAGCCGATCAGGCCGGCGACGCCTGCATTGATGTGCACCACGGTGCCGCCCGCGAAGTCGAGCGCCCCCCAGCCCCACAGCAGGCCGCTGTCGTCAGGCGCGGCGTGCAGGAAGTCCGGGCCCGCCCAGTACCAGACCATGTGCGCGATCGGGAAATAGGCGAGCGTCAGCCACGCGACCACGAAGAGGATCAGCGGGGTGAACTTCACGCGCTCCGCGAATGCCCCCACGATCAGCGCCGGCGTGATGCAGGCGAAGGTCATCTGGAAGATCACGAAGATATATTCGGGCAGGTAGACGCCGTTCGAGAAGGTCGCCGCGAAGGTGGTCGGATCGACTCCGGCGAGGAACATCTTCGAAAAGCCGCCGACGAACTTGTTGAGGTCGCCGCCATTGGTGAAGGCCATCGAATAGCCCCACGAGAACCACACCAAAGCCGCGACGCAGACGATCGTCAGCACCTGCATCAGCACCGACAGCATGTTCTTGGTGCGGACGAGGCCGCCATAGAACAGCGCGAGCGCCGGCACCGACATCATCAGCACGAACGCCGAGGCGACCAGCATCCAGGCGACATCGCCCTTGTTGACCATCTCCGCCGTCGGCGTGAACGCGGCGGCGGCAGCCGGCGCCGCTTCGGCGACGTTGCCCGCCGCATCCTGTGCCCAGGCGGGCAGCGCCGCGAACAGCGTGGCACCCACGCCTGCGGCCAGTTTCAAGCCATTCTTCATCGAAACCCCCTTCATCAAAGCGCGGTCTGGTCGGTCTCGCCGGTGCGGATGCGCACGGCCTGTCCGACATCGAGCACGAAGATCTTGCCGTCGCCGATCGCGCCGGTGTTGGCCGCGGCCTGGATCGCCTCGACCACGCGGCCGGCGAGGTCGGAGGCGCACACGACCTCGATCTTGATCTTGGGCACCATGTTGGTGCTGTATTCCGCGCCGCGGTAAATCTCGGTCTGGCCCTTCTGCCGCCCGAACCCCTTCACCTCGGTCACGGTCATGCCGGCGACGCCCAGCTCGGTGAGCGCTTCGCGGACGTCATCGAGCTTGAACGGCTTGATGATGGCGATGACGAGTTTCATTCCGCCCCCTTTCGCAGTTGACCCGGAGGGACAGTCAGCAAGGGGCGTGCCAGAGCCGGAATCGCGGCGATTCCGCTACCGATGGCGGCCTCCGGCGGCGGGCTTGACGACAAAAATTGTGCAGGCGCGAATGAATGCCTAATTTTTAGGCTGAACTTAGCGCTGCCTGTGCAACGAGCAGATCGTCCGCATCGATCATCACGCGCACCGGGATGAGCGCGGCGAGGCTGCCTTCGACGATGCTGGAGCCGGCATCGAACGCGATCGCGGGGATGCCCTCGGCTTCGAGCCGGCCGATCACGATATGCGCCTCGGGCGGCGGGAACCGGCCGAGCTCGACCAGCGCCATCAGGCCGCCGCCGACAGGGCGCGATTCAGCCGCGCCAGCAATGCCGGCCGGTCGGGGATCGCGATGCCGAACGCGTCCTCGATCACCGCGGCGACTTCCTCGGGCTCGGCCAGGCTGCGCCGCTCGCTCGATCCGCCGAGCGAGTGGGTGGCGAACTCGGTCCCGCGCAGGCTGATACGCCGCCCCTGCAACGGCCGCGCCAGCGTCAGCCCATGGCGGAAGTGCGAATTGGGGTGAGTCGAGGTGTACCAGTTGGCCACCGCGTAATCGATGTCCCGCTGAGGCGAGAGGTCGAAACGATAGGTGGTGCGCCATTCCGCGCCGATGCGGATCTGCGCGCGCCATTCCTCGTCGATGCGGACGAAGCGGAAGGGCTCGTGCGGCGTCGGCTGCTCGATGTCGGGGACCAGGTCGAGCACGCCGGTCGGCACCGCGCTGCCGAACCCCGAATCGATCAGCACCGGCCCATCGGCGAGATCGACGCGCAGCACCATGTGGGTGCGCGCGGTGACCGTCTCGGGATCCATGTTCCACACCACCCGGCCGGACAGCGGCGTCACCGCGAAGCCGATGGCTTCGAGCACCAGCCGCAGCAGCCCGTTCTGCTCGAAGCAATAACCGCCGCGCCGGCCATGGATCAGCTTGGCGACCAGCGCTTCGGGCGCGAGGTCGACCGGCCGGTCGAGATAGGGATCGAGATTCTCGAACGGGATCGCGGTGGGGTGATGCGCCGCGATGGCGTCCAGCGTCGCCCGATCCGCCGCGACCGGCCCCGCCCAGCCGATCCGGGCGAAATAGGCGTCGATCTCCGCCGCGCCCAGCGTCACGCCGCGGTGCCGCCCACCGTCAGCCCCTCGACCAGCAGGGTCGGCTGGCCGACACCGGCCGGCACGCTCTGCCCGCCCTTGCCGCACATGCCGATGCCCTCGTCCAGGGCGAAGTCGTTGCCGATTCCCGTCACCTTGGTGAGGCAGGTCGGCCCGTCGCCGATCAGCGTCGCGCCCTTGATCGGCGCGCCGAGCTTGCCGTCCTCGATCCGGTACGCCTCGGTGCATGAGAAGACGAACTTGCCCGAGACGATGTCCACCTGGCCGCCGCCGAACGACTTGGCGAAGATGCCCTTCTTGACGCGGCTGAGCAGCTCGGCGGGGTCGTCCTTGCCGCCCTTCATGAAGGTGTTGGTCATGCGCGGCATCGGCGCGTGCTGGAAGCTTTCGCGGCGGCCGTTGCCGGTCGGCTCGACCCCCATCAGCCGCGCGTTGAGCCGGTCCTGCATATAGCCCCTGAGGATGCCGTCCTCGATCAGCACCGTCTCGCGCGTCGGCGTGCCCTCGTCGTCGATCGACAGCGAACCGCGCCGGTCGAGGATCGAGCCGTCATCGACCACGGTGACGCCAGGCGCCGCGACGCGCTCGCCGATGCGCCCGGAGAAAGCGCTGGTGCCCTTGCGGTTGAAATCGCCCTCGAGGCCGTGGCCGACCGCCTCGTGCAGCAGCACGCCGGGCCAGCCCGGGCCGAGCAGCACGGTCATCTCGCCCGCCGGCGCGTCGACCGCATCGAGATTGACCAGCGCCTGCGCCAGCGCCTCGTCGATCGCGCGGTTCCACGTCGCCGGTTCGAACAGCCGGTCGTAGAGGGCGCGGCCGCCGGTGCCGAAGCTGCCGGTCTCGCGCCGCCCGTTCGCCTCGACCACGATCGACACGTTGAGGCGGACCAGCGGGCGGACGTCGGTGGCGACGAACCCGTCGGGCCGGACGATCTCGACCACGCTCCACGAGCCGAGCAGGCTGGCGGAGACCTGCACCACGCGCGGATCGCGGGCGCGGGCGGCGGCGTCGATCGCCTGGCAGAGGTTCACCTTGTCGGCGAAGGGGACGAGATCGAGCGGATCGGCGTCGGTATAGAGGTGCCGGTTGGTGCGCGGCGGCGGCGCGGCCTGCGCGCCCCTGGCGGGATCGATCAGCGCCATCGTCTCGCCGGCACGGCGGATCGCGGCCTCGCTGATCTCGTTGGCGTGCGCGAAGGCGGTGGTCTCGCCGCTCACCGCGCGCAGGCCGAAGCCCGAATCGGTGCTGTAGGAGGCGGTCTTGAGCCGCCCGTCGTCGAAGCCGAATGCCTCGGACTTGCGATATTGCAGGTAGAGCTCGCCATCCTCGGCCCTGGCGAGGATGGCGGCGGTCAGGCGCTGGGCGGCGTCGGCGTCGAAGCCGTCACGATAGAGGAAGCCACGGGGATCGCTGTACATCCCCGGAATATAGGGGGCCTAGCGGCTCGCGCCAGAAGCGATATCGGGCAACTCGCCCTGGTCCGCGCCGTCGGCCGGTCCGCCGACCAGCACGAAGCGGCGGTCGCAATAGCCGCAATCGACATAGCCGTGCTCGTCGATCTCGAGGAACACGCGCGGATGGCCGAGCGCGGCCGGGATGCCGGCATGCGCGCCGTCGCAGGCGACGCGGCGATGGGTGACGCGGGTGACTTCGGGCGGCGCGATCATGCGCGTGCGGTTAGCAAAGCGGAGAGACGGGACGCAACCGGTTTCGCTTGCCAATGCGCGGCGGCGGCTCCAAGTCGGCGCGATGAGCGATGCGGCGATCGAGATCGACGGCCTGTCCAAGGTCTATGCGGGCGGCAAGCAGGCGCTCGACGATGTGAGCTTCACCGTGCCGCGCGGGCAGATCTTCGGGCTGCTCGGGCCGAACGGCGCGGGCAAGTCGACGCTGATCAACATCCTGGCGGGCCTGGTCAACAAGAGCGGCGGCACGGCGCGCGTCTGGGGCTTCGACATCGAGCAGCATCCGCGCAACGCCAAGCGCGCGATCGGCATCGTCAACCAGGAGATATTGTTCGACCCGTTCTTCACGCCGGTCGAGACGCTGGAGATCCAGGCCGGGCTCTACGGCGTGCCCAAGGCGGAGCGGCGCTCGCTCGAGCTGCTCCGCGCGGTGCATCTGGAGGACAAGGCCAACGCCTATTCGCGCACGCTGTCGGGGGGCATGAAGCGGCGGCTGATGGTGGCCAAGGCGATGGTGCATTCGCCGCCGGTGCTGGTGCTCGACGAGCCCACCGCGGGAGTCGACATCGAGCTGCGCCAGCAGCTGTGGGCCTATGTCCGCAGCCTCAACGAGCGCGGGACGACGGTGGTGCTGACCACCCATTATCTCGAGGAAGCCGAGGAGTTGTGCGACCGCATCGCGATCATCAACCACGGCCGGCTGATCGCCAACGAGCCGACGCGCGAGCTGGTGGGCAAGACGCAGGAGAAGGCGGTCGAGGTGACGGTCGACCGCGACATCGCCGCGGTGCCCGACAATCGCTGCTTCCAGAGGATCGAGGCGAAGGGCGAGCGAACCCTCGTCATCACCTATCGCAAGGACCAGGCGAACGCCGGCGAAGTGCTGGGCGCGGTGCAGGCGGCGGGATTCGGCATCGTCGACGTGAGCACGCGCGAAGCCGATCTGGAGGACGTGTTCCTGAGCCTGACGCGCGCCGCGAACGCGGGCTGACGCGCGGAAGTTTACACTGGCTTGACACTATCGGCGCCGTTTTCGCGCCTCGCGACGGATCGCGAACGATGCCGCTAGATCGGGAAGGCGCCCGAATCCCGCATCGGACCATCCAGATATGCCGGATGAGGGTCTGTAGGAAAGTTCTAAATGATGCAGGCGCGGCGGGGCGTGAGCGGCCTAGCGCCGATGCCGCGCGAGGAAGCGCCACATCGCGTCATTGTCGGCGGTCCAGACATGGCCGGCGCCGCGGGTGATGTGGCCGGCGACCTCGGCCCGGACCCGGCATTGCGTGTAGAGCTGCTCGTAGCGGTCGGCGGCGAGGTCGCGGCGCAGCGGCCCGGCGCGGCAGCCATTGAGCTCACTCCAGCGCGCCAGCGCGGCGTCCATCGGATATTGCCAATAGCCCGCGCCGCCGCCCTGGATCGGGTTGGTGCCGTCCCTGTCGCCGGCGAATGCGATCACCGGCATGGGCTTGGCAGGGCGGCAGGTGGCGGGATCGGGGCGCTGGGGATCAGCCGCGAGCGGGTTGCCCGCGCGCAGCCCGACCACCGGCGCGATCGCCGCGAACCTGTCGGCGGCGACGCAGCCGAGCCATGACGTCATCCGCCCGCCGCCCGACAGGCCGGTCGAATAGACGCGCGCTGAGTCCGCGCAGCCCCGCGCGACGAGCCAGTCGATCGCGGCGCGGATGAAGGCGACGTCGTCGGCATCGCCTGGGCCGGGCACCTTGCCCGTGACCGTCGGCACGCCGGGAATGTTCCAGACGAAGCCGCGCTCGACCGGAATCCCGCCATCGGGCGCGGCGAGCAGGAAGCCGTGGCGGTCGCTGGTAGCGACGAGACCCGATTGCGTGAGGATCGCCGCGCCATCCCCGCCGCTGCCGTGCAGCGCGAACAGCAGCGGCAGGCGCGTGCCGGGACGATAACCCGCCGGCACGTGGACCAGCATCGCGCGGCCGGTGTCGCCCACCGTCACGCGCTTGGTGATGCCGGGCTCGGCGAGCGTGCAGCGCGGGGCCGCGGCCGCGGCGGGGATCAGCGCGGCGAGCGCCACCAGGAGGAGGGCGGAGACGATCGGCAGGCGCATGGCGGGCTTTCCAGGTGTCTGGGGATTCAAGATCCTCCCCCGCCAGGGGGAGGATCCAGAATGCCGAATCCTCACAGAGCTTAGAGCGACGACAAAAGCTTGGCGACCGCGGCGTTTGATTTCGCGCGCATTTGCCGCATAGCGGGCCCCCGCCCGGCGGAAGGAGCGATGCGTGGCCAGTGAATCCCAGCAATCCGATGTGCTGATCATCGGCTCGGGCGCGGCGGGGCTGACCGCCGCGCTCAACCTCGCCGACCGGTTCAAGGTGACGGTGCTGGCCAAGGGCGCGCTCAACGAGGGCTCGACCGCCTGGGCGCAGGGCGGGATCGCCGCGGTGCTCGAGCCCGGCGACACGTTCGAGGCGCATATCGCCGACACGATGATCGCCGGCGCGGGCCTCAACGACCGCGCGACGGTCGAGTTCGTGGTCGAGAACGCGCCCGCGGCGATCGAGCGGCTGGCGCAGCTCGGCGTGCCCTTCAACGTCGATGGCGACGGCGAGGGCTGGCATCTGACGCGCGAGGGCGGGCACAGCGCGCGGCGCATCGTGCATGTCGACGACGCCACCGGCTGGGCGGTGCAGGAAGCGCTGATCCGCGCCGCGAGCGCGCACCCCAATATCCGCCTCGTGCCCGACATCGTCGCGATCGACCTCGCCACCAGCCGGCACGAGGAACGCTATTCGGGCGCCGGAAACGTGTGGGGCGTCTACGCCGTCAACCGCGCCACCGGCCATGTCGAGCTGTTCACCGCCAACGCCACCATCCTGGCGACCGGCGGGGCGGGGCGCACCTATCTCTTCTCGACCGCGCCGAAGGGCGCGACCGGCGACGGCATCGCGATGGCGTGGCGCGCGGGCTGCCGCATCTCCAACATGGAGATGATGCAGTTCCACCCGACCTGCCTCTATAATCTCGAGGTCAAGAACTTCCTGATCACCGAAGCGGTGCGCGGCGAGGGCGGGCGGCTGATCAACCCGACCACCGGCAAGCGCTTCATGACCTATTACGACGCCGAGCGGATGGAGCTGGCGCCGCGCGACGTGGTGGCGCGCGCGATCGACGCCGAGATCAAGCGCTACGGCCTCGACTATGTCCATCTCGACATCAGCCACATGCCGGCCGAGTTCGTGAAGGGGCATTTCCCCAACATCCACGAGAAGCTGCTGGGCCTGGGCATCGACATGACCACGGGCCCGATCCCGGTGGTGCCGGCGCAACATTATACCTGCGGCGGGATCGTCATCGACCTTGACGGGCGCACCGACCTGCCCGGCCTCTACGCCGCGGGCGAATGCACCGAAAGCGGGCTGCACGGCGCCAACCGCCTGGCGAGCAACTCGCTGCTCGAATGCTTTGTGTTCGGCGAGGCGGCGGCGAAGCACATCATCGCCAATTGGGACGGCCTGCCGCCCCCACCCGCGATCCGGCCCTGGGACGAGAGCCGAGTCACCGATTCCGACGAAGAGGTGGTGATCAAGCAGAACTGGACCGAGATCCGCCGCTTCATGTGGAACTATGTCGGCATCGTGCGCACCACCAAGCGGCTCGAGCGCGCCGCGCATCGCATCAAGATGCTCAACGAGGAGGTCGCCGACTATTACGGCCATTTCCGCGTGACCCCCGACCTGATCGAGCTCAGGAACCTGCTCCAGGCAGCCGAGCTGATCGTGCGATCGGCGCTCCACCGCCACGAGAGCCGCGGCCTGCACTATACGCTCGACTATCCCGACGCGGCGCCGGAGGCGGTCGATACGGTGCTAGTTCCTTGATTCCTCACCGCTTTGTTCACGCTTTATCGCCATATTCGCGGCGTTCGTCGCAGCTTTGTCATCAATCCGCTTGAACCGGCGCGGCCCATGGAGACATAATCACATCGGGCAAGGGGCTGTGTGAGCGTGTTGACGATTCAGGATTTCTCGATTGTTCAGCGGGCATTGACGCTCGGCGGACTGGCACCGGCGCTGCTGATCGGCGCTGGCGTGCATTCGCAGGACGTGCCGCAGAACCTGGTGCCGCCCAGCTATCGCGTCACGATGAACGTCCCACC
The DNA here is from genome assembly GCF_039595165.1 of Sphingomonas sp. Lineage (GTDB taxonomy): Bacteria > Pseudomonadota > Alphaproteobacteria > Sphingomonadales > Sphingomonadaceae > Sphingomonas. The sequence continues at coordinate 45,812 of NZ_JBCNMA010000009.1, read as the reverse complement.
CGCGCCGCGCCCGCTGCCGGTCGCGCCGGCGCCCGCGCCGCTCCAGTCGAGCATCACCACGCTCGCGCGCAATTTCGGCGGGGTCGTCGGCGTGTCGGTGCGCAGCCTCGACGCCGGCTGGCAGATCGACGCCAACGGCACGCGGCGCATGCCCCAGCAGAGCGTGAGCAAGCTGTGGGTGGCGATGACCGTGCTCGACGCGCGCGACCGCGGCAAGCTGACGCTCGACGATCCGGTCACGCTGACGCGCGAGAACCTCACCGTCTTCCACCAGCCGATCGCCTCGCTGGTGGCGCGGGACGGCGTCTATCGCACCACGGTGCGCGAACTGCTGTTGCGCGCGATGCAGCAGAGCGACAACACCGCCAACGATCGCCTGCTCCAGCTGGTCGGCGGGCCCGAGGCGGTGCGCGCCTTCATCCGCGACAAGGGGCTGGGCGACATCCGCTTCGGCCCGGGCGAGCGCTTGCTGCAGGCCGGCACCGCGGGGCTCGAATGGAAGCCCGAATATTCGATGGGCCGCGCCTTCCAGCAGGCGCGCGCGGCGCTGTCGCCGACCGTGCGGCGCGCCGCCTTCAACGCCTATGTCGCCGATCCGCCCGACGGCGCGGCGCCTGCGGCGATCGCGCTGGCGCTGGCGCGGCTCAAGGCGGGGGAGATCCTGTCGCCCTCGTCGAGCCGCTGGCTGACGACCGTCATGGAAGCCTCGCGCACCGGCAAGTTCCGGCTGCGCGGCGCGGTGCCGCCGGGCTGGAGCTTCGGCCACAAGACCGGCACCGGCCAGGATCTGGGCGGGCGCACCGCGGGCTATAACGATGTCGGCATCCTGACCGCGCCCGACGGCAAGGCCTATTCGATCGCGGTGATGATCGGCGACACGCCGCGCCCGATCAAGGAACGCCAGGAGCTGATGCAGGGCGTGGTCGCCGCGATCGTCGCGAACCACCGGTAAGCTCGGGCCACCGCGAAGTTCGGACGCAAGCTCCGGGAAGCGCCGTCGCCGCACGCGGCCTAGACGCCGCGGCATGACCTGTACGCCCGCTCGCCACGACTGGACCGCCATCGAAACCGCGCTCGACCGCGAGGGCTGGGCGGTGCTGCCCGGCCTGCTTTCGCCCAGCGCCTGTGCCGGGCTCGCGACCGCCTATGACGCGGACGCGCCGTTCCGCAGCACGGTGACGATGGCGCGGCACGGGTTCGGCCGCGGCGAGTATCGCTACTTCGCCTACCCGCTTCCCCCGCTCGTCTCGGCGCTGCGCAGCGCGCTCTACCCCTACCTCGCGGATATCGCCAATCGCTGGCACGACCGCATGGGGCTCGAGCGGCGCTTTCCCGCGTCGCATGACGAGTTCCTCGCCGAGTGCCATGCCGGCGGGCAGACGCGCCCGACGCCGCTGCTGCTGCGCTATGGGCCGGGCGATTACAACTGCCTGCATCAGGACCTGTACGGCACGCATGTCTTCCCGCTCCAGGTCGCGGTGCTGCTGTCGGCGCCGGGCGCGGACTTCGATGGCGGCGAGCTGGTGCTGACCGAGCAGCGGCCGCGGATGCAGTCGCGCGCGGCGGTGGTGCCGCTCGGCCAGGGCGACGCGGTGGTGTTCGCGGTCAACCAGCGGCCGGTGCGCGGCGGCCGCGGCGACTATCGCGTGACGATGCGCCATGGGGTCAGCGTGATCCGGCGCGGGCGGCGGCACACGCTCGGCATCATCTTCCACGACGCCTCCTAGGGTCCAGGGGGGCAATTGGATTTTCAATCCTCCCCCGCCAGGGGGAGGTGTCAGCGAAGCTGAGGGAGGGGGCGGGCGGCGAAACATCGGCGGTTCGCTTCCTCCCTCTCCGTCGCGCTTCGCGCGCCACCTCCCCCTGGCGAGGAGGATTTTTTTGAATCCTGCAGGCCCTGGCTTGATCTCCATATGGCCGCAGCACCGCAAATTAGTTTGTCCCCCCGGCGGCATGGGCTATCTCCCCACCATGCCCCATCTCTACCTGGTCGACGGCTCCGGCTATATCTTCCGCGCCTATCACCGGCTGCCGCCGCTCACCAACAAGCATGGCGAGCCGGTCGGCGCGGTCTATGGCTATACGACGATGCTGTGGAAGCTCGCCGACGAGCTGCACAAGGCCGACGGGCCGACGCACATGGCGGTGATCCTCGACAAGAGCGAGCACACCTTCCGCAACGAGATGTACGACCAGTACAAGGCGCACCGCCCGCCCGCGCCCGAGGATCTGGTGCCCCAGTTCCCGATGATCCGCGACGCGACGCGCGCTTTCTCGCTGCCGTGCATCGAGGAGGCGGGCTGGGAAGCCGACGACCTGATCGCGAGCTATACCAAGGCGGCGCTGGCGCAGGGCTGGTCGGTGACGATCGTCAGCTCCGACAAGGACCTGATGCAGCTGATGACCGATCCGTCGGTCGACATGCTCGACACGATGAACAACCGCCGGCTGGGGCCCGAGGCGACGTTCGAGAAGTTCGGCGTCTATCCCGACAAGCTCGGCGAGGTGCTGGCGCTGATGGGCGACAGCGTCGACAACGTCCCGGGCGTCAAGGGCATCGGCCCGAAGACGGCGGCCAAGCTGATCCAGGAGTTCGGTACGGTCGAGGGCGTGCTGGCGGCGGCGCCGTCGATGAAGCCGAGCAAGATGCGCGACAATCTGATCGAGTATGCGGACATGGCACGCCTGTCGCGCAAGCTGGTCGAGCTGTCATGCGACGTGCCGCTGCCCGATCCGCTCGACGAGCTCGAGCTCAAGGGCATCCCCGACGCACCCCTGCGCGCCTTCCTCGAGCATCACGGCTTCAAGACCCTGCTGCTGCGGCTCGGCAGCACCAGCACCAGCGTCGCCGACGCGCCGGTCGAGAGTCCCGAGCCGGTGCCGCTGCCCGACGATCCGCCGTGCGACCATGACGGTTACGAGACGGTGGTCGACGAAACCGCGCTCGACCGCTGGATCGCCAATGCCCGGCATCAGGGCTGGGTGGCGATCGACACCGAGACCACCGGTGTCGACGCGACGCGCGCGGAGCTGGTCGGGGTGAGCCTGGGGCTTCAGCCCAATCTCGCCTGCTATATCCCCGTCGCGCATGGCGGCACCGACATGTTCGCCGAGAAGCCGGTCCAGCTCGACCGCGGCCTGGTGATCGCCAAGCTCAAGCCGCTGCTCGAGGACCCGGCGGTGCTCAAGATCGGGCACAACATCAAATACGACCTGATCGTGCTGTCGCGCTGCGGCATCGACGTCGCGCCCTATGACGACACGATCGTGATGAGCTTCGACCTCGATGCCGGCCTGCACGGGCACGGCATGGACGAGCTCGCCGCGACGCACCTGTCGCACTCGTGCATCGCCTACAAGGACGTGGTCGGCACGGGCAAGAAGCAGCTCGGCTTCCAGGAAGTCGATCTCAAGGCCGCGACTCGCTACGCCGCCGAGGACGCCGACGTCACGTTGCGGCTGTGGCGCCGGCTCAAGCCGCGGCTGCCATTCGAGGGTGCGACGCGGGTCTATGAGATGGTCGACCGGCCGCTCGCCCGGGTGATCGCGGGCATGGAACTGGCGGGCGTCAAGGTCGACGCCGGGGTGCTGGCGAAGCTCTCCGACGACTTCTCGAAGCAGATCGCGGCGCTCGAGGACGAGATCCACGGCATCGCCGGGTTCAAGTTCACCATCGGCAGCCCCAAGCAGCTCGGCGACGTCCTCTTCGACAAGATGGGCATCAAGGGCGGACGCAAGGGCAAGTCGGGGGTCTATTCGACCGACGTCAACGAGCTCGAGCGGATCGCGGCGGACAAGGATTCGCCCGGACGCGAGATGGTGGTGAAGGTGCTCGACTGGCGCCAGCTGACCAAGCTCAAATCGACCTATACCGACGCGCTGCAGGCGCAGATCAACCCGGCGACCGGCCGCGTCCACACCAGCTATTCGCTGACCGGCGCGCAGACCGGCCGCCTCTCATCGACCGATCCCAACCTGCAGAACATCCCGGTGCGCACCGAGGTCGGCCGGCAGATCCGCGACGCCTTCGTCGCCGAGCCGGGCAACGTCATCCTCTCGGCCGACTATTCGCAGATCGAGCTGCGCCTCGCCGCGCACATCGCCGACGTGCCGCAGCTGCGCGAGGCGTTCGAGCGCGGCGACGACATCCACAACATGACCGCGACCGAGCTGTTCGGCGAGGTGAACCGCGACACCCGCGGCCGGGCGAAGACGATCAACTTCGCGATCCTCTACGGCATCTCGCGCTGGGGCCTCGCCGGCCGGCTCGACGTCACGCCGGACGAGGCGCAGGCGATGATCGACCGCTATTTCGAGCGCTTCCCGGGGATCAGCCGCTACATCGCCGACACGCTCAACGACGCCAAGGCGCGCGGCTATACCGAGACGCTGTTCGGCCGGAAGACGCACTTCCCGCGCCTCAAATCGGCGACCCAGCACGAGCGCGCGGGCAGCGAGCGCGCCGCGATCAACGCGCCGATCCAGGGCACCAGCGCCGACATCATCAAGCGCGCGATGGCGCGGATGGGGCCGGCGCTGCGGGACGCGGGCCTGCCGGACGTCAGGATGCTGATGCAGGTGCACGACGAACTGGTGTTCGAGCTCCCCGAGGGTGATGTCGAAGCGGCGACGCCGATCATCCGCCACGTGATGGAAACCGCCGCGGAGCCGGCGGTCAAGCTCACCGTACCATTGGGGGTCGAGATCGGCACGGGGCCGAGCTGGGGCGCCGCGCATTGAGTCAGGCGGTACCTGCATCCGACGATATCGCCGCGCTCGCCAAGGGCGGGCGGACCAACGTGTTCGGGTTCGTCCTGCGTCTCGCCGCGCGCCTGCCCTTCCTGTTCATCGCCGGCCGGCTGTACGGGCCTGAGATCGTCGGGCGGTTCGCGCTCGCAGTGGTCGTCGTGGAGCTCGCGGCACTGCTCGCCACGCTCGGCCTCAAGCGCGGGCTGGCCCAGGCGCTCGCCTCGACCGACCGGCCGCATTCGCATGTGGTGTGGGACGGCATGGTCGTCGCCTTCGTCGTCTCGATCATCGCGAGCGCGGTGCTCTTCACCTTCCCGCAGATCATGTACGCCAACAGCCAGGTCACCGGCCTGGAAGGCCTGCTGCCCGTGATCGTCTTCGCGATCGCCTGGTCCGACGTCAGCCTCGCCGCGCTCGCCTATCGCGGCAACGTGAAGGCGGCGGTGACCGCGCGCGCGATCGTCGAGCCCTGGACGATCAGCATCGGCGCCTGGGTGCTCTATTATGCCTCGTCGCGCGACGGCCTGATCATCGCCTATGTGCTGTCGATGGCCGCGGCGCTGGTCGCCAGCCTGATCCCGTTCATCCGCAGCTATGGCCTGCCGCATGGCTGGTCGCCGCGGGTGACGCCATTGCTTCAGCTCGCCCGGCGCAACGTCCCGCTCGCCGGCGCCGATGCGATCGAATGGGGCACGCGCAACATCGACCGCTTCATCCTGGGCCTGCTGTTCCCGCCGGCGATCGTCGGCATCTACTACATGGCACAGCAGGTCGCCTCGATCCCGCAGAAGCTCAAGACCAGCTTCGACCCGATCCTCGGCCCGGTGATCGCGCGCAACCTCGCCGCCGGAAACCGCGCGGCGATCGCCGAGCAGGTCAAGCAGGTCGCCTTCTGGATCATCACCGCGCAGGCAGCACTGCTGCTGATGGGGGGCATCCCGGCCGAGGGCGTGATGGGCGTGGTCGGCCCGCAATTCGTCGCGGGCGCGGGCGCCTTGTGCTTCCTGCTCGCGGCCGAAGTGCTCGCCTCGCCCGGCGCGGTGTCCGAAGCGGGGCTGGTCTACATGGCGCGGCACCGCAACCTGATGGTGTCCATGCTGCTGCTCGGCTTCCAGGCGGCGCTCTCCTTCGCGCTCGTGTTCCTGATGCGCGATTTCGGCTGGGACGTGAACTATCAGGCCGCCGGACCGGCCGTAGCGCTGGCCGTGACGCTGGCACTGGGCTCGACGATCAAATGCTGGATGCTGGCGCGGATGACCAAGGCGTCGGTGTTCAGCCTGCGCCCCGGATTCGTCGCGGCGATCGTGGTGGCGGGCACCGTCGGCTGGGGCTTCACCCAGCTGCCGCATCACCTCGAATGGGTCGAGCTGTCGGTCGGCGTGCCGGCGATCTTCCTCACCTATTTCGCCGTGATCGGCAAATGGGCGTTCGGCGCGGAGGACCGCAAGCTGTTCAAGAAGCTGCCCAAGAAGGGCAGCGCCCAGTCGGTTTGATTCGACTGCGTCGAATGCGGCACCGGCCCGCTCCCCCACCCGGCCACCCACGCCAGTATATCTTGATGGGTGGCCGGGTGGGGGAGCGGGCCGGTGCCGCTTCAGCGAAGCTGAAACAGCATCAATGCCGGAAATGCCGCATTTCCGTGAAGACCATCGCCAGGCCCGCTTCGTCGGCGGCGGCAATGACCTCCTCGTCGCGGATCGAGCCGCCCGGCTGGATCACCGCCGTCGCCCCGGCCTCGACCGCGGCGAGCAGGCCGTCGGCGAAGGGGAAGAAGGCGTCGGAGGCGACCGCGCTGCCGATCGTGCGCGGTTCCGCCCAGCCGGCCTTGTCGGCGGCGTCCTTCGCCTTCCACGCCGCGATGCGCGCGGATTCGAGCCGGTTCATCTGCCCCGCGCCGACGCCCGCGGTGCTGCCGCCCTTGGCGTAGACGATCGCGTTCGACTTGACGTGCTTGGCGACGGTCCAGGCGAACAGGCAGTCGGCCAGCTCCTGCTCGGTCGGCGCGCGCTTGGTCACGACCTTGAGGTCGGCCTGCGTCACCCGGCCATTGTCGCGCGACTGGACCAGCGCGCCGCCGGCGATGGTCCTGAGCATCAGGCCGGGCCGCGCCGGATCAGGCAGGGCGCCGCAGACCAGCAGGCGCAAGTTCTTCTTGGCGGCGAAGATCGCCCTGGCCTCGTCGCTCGCGCCCGGGGCGACGACGACTTCGGTGAAGATCTCGGTGATCGCCCGCGCCGTCTCGGCATCGAGCGGACGGTTGAGCGCGATGATGCCGCCGAACGCCGACACGCTGTCGCAGGCGAGCGCGGCCTTGTACGCCTCGACCAGCGTGTCGGCGGTGGCGACGCCGCAGGGGTTGGCGTGCTTGACGATCACCACCGTCGGCGGCCCGTCGCGGAACTCGCTGACCAGCTCGAGCGCGGCATCGGCGTCGTTGTAATTATTGTAGCTGAGCTCCTTGCCCTGGAGCTGCTCGGCCTGGGAGATGCCCGCAGCGGCCGGCCCGGCGGGGAGATAGAGCGCCGCGGCCTGATGCGGATTCTCGCCGTAGCGCAGCGCCTCGCCGCGCTTGAACACCAAGGGCAGCGTCGCCGGGAAGCGCTCGCCCTGGTCGGCGAAGGCGAACCAGCTGGCGATCGCCGCGTCATATTGCGCGGTCAGCGCATAGGCCTTGGCGGCGAAGCGGCGGCGATCCTCGAGGCTCGTCTCGCCCGTGGCGACCACGTCATAATCGGCGGGATCGGTGACGATCGCGACATAGGCGTGGTTCTTGGCGGCCGAGCGGACCATCGAGGGGCCGCCGATATCGATATTCTCGATGATCTCGTCGCGGCCGGCGCCCTTCGCGACAGTCTGGGCGAAGGGATAGAGGTTGACCACCACCAGATCGATCATGCCGATCGCATGCTCGCTGGCCGAGGCCATGTGCTGCGGGTCATCGCGCACCGCGAGCAGGCCGCCATGGACCACCGGGTGGAGCGTCTTGACGCGGCCGTCCATCATCTCGGGGAAGCCGGTGAGGTCGGAAATGTCGCGCACGTCCAGCCCGGCATCGCGCAGCGCCTTGGCGGTGCCGCCGGTCGAGACCAGCTCGACGCCCCTGGCGGCCAGCGCCTGGCCGAGTTCGACGATGCCGGTCTTGTCGGAGACCGAGAGAAGGGCGCGGCGGATGGGGATGCTGGTCATGGCGGGGCCTTTAGGCAACCCGCCGCGGGCTGCAAACCCCTAACGCGCGCGGTGAAAGAGCCAGGAGACGCTGGCACCGCCCGCGGGGGACTCGCCGGTGAGGACGAGCTGCTGAGTCTCGCGCGGGATCCCGCGCCCGTCGACCCACACGCTCTCCTCGATACCGAGCGCGGCGCCGCCCGCGCGGAACTGCCACGCCGCGCCCGAAGGCGTGCGCAGCAACGCCCCGGCACCGTCGGCGGTGGGCGAGATCTGCACGCCCGGGTGGAGATGAAAGCGGATCACGAACGGCACCGGGCCCGGCTTGCCGCGGCGCCCGCCGGGGAGCAGGCTGTCCTCGCCACGCACGTCGCGGCCGTCGGCGCCGAGCGCGATGCGGCGGCGGTGGATGACGCCGTGACGCCGGACATAGCCGTCGTGACTCGCCTCGATGCGGCTGGCCGTGTCGGTTTCCTGGCGGCTGAGTTCCATCTCGGCGACGCCGCGGCCGAGCGTGCCATCGGGATGGATCGCGGTCGAGTTGCTGTCGCCGACCACCAGGGTCGAATGCGCCGCGGTCGTCCGCAGCCCTTCGGCGAGCCCGGCCGGGAGGCGCAGGTCGGCGCCGCGCGCACCGCCGCAGCTCACCACGATTCGGTCGGGCCCGTCGGAGAATTCGAACGCCAGAGTGGAGGCGCAGCCGCCCTCCATCACGCGCGCGATCGGCGGCGGCGCGGCATCCATGATCAGCACCGTGCGCTGCTGGGCGAGGCGCTGATAGCCCCATTCATGCGCCTGGCGGAGCGGCCGCACGCGTACCCCGGTCGCCGCGACGATCTCGCCGATCGTGTCGCCGTCGACCGGCACGCCGCCCTGCCAGCTCGCCAGGCCGCGATCGCCGTGGCAGACGCCGAGCAATGCGGTGACCATGCGAGTGAGTGCGCGGCTCTGCGCCTCGGGCGGATCGAGCCGGCGCGCGGCATAGGTCTCGCGCAGCAGCGTCAGCAGCATGATCGCGTCGAGCAAGGCGGCCGGCGAGCGGCCGGTGATGCCACCATCCTCGCCCACCGATCCCGCCAGCGCGCGGGCGAGGCCGGCCTCACCGAAGGCGCGGCGCGGGTCGCCGCCCGGGATCATCAGCCCCGCCGCGAGTACGCCGCACCACGCCGCGATGCGCGGCGCACCGAGCGGCACGCGGTCGGCGGTGCGGTCGAGATGCCGCGCGCCCCGCGCCAGCGCGTGCAGCACCTTCGAGCGGTAGACGAGATCGGTGCTCGACAGGATCAACGGCGCATGCGCCGTCCAGAACAGGATGCGGCGGCCCCACAGATCGGCACGCCACGCCGGATCGGTGACCTTGTCGGCATGGACGCCGAGCCATTTGCGCATCAGCGCCTCGGCCACCGGCGCGGCCTGCTGGCGCGTGGCGACCGTGGAGAGGTCGCGCAGCCAGGCGAAGCTGTGGAAATAGTCGCCGAACGGCTTCGACCAGCCGGGCTTGGCGGGATCGAGCGTCACCACGGCATGGTTCTCGCCGCGGAAGGACAATTTGCCGTCGAGCAGCGCATTGCCGCGTCCCGGATCGCCGAGAAAGGGATCGTCGGCGACCGCGATCAGCTTGAGCGGGTGGCGGCCCTTGAGCCGGAGGCCGTGGAGCGGCGTGCGCCAGGCGAGGCGATGAAAATGCTCCGACAGGCGATCGGCGAGCGAGAGGCCCTTGTCGCCGCCGGTCCGGATCAGCCGCTTGCCTTGCTCGATCCCGTCGGCAGCGGGGTCGTCGCCCTGCTCGATCACCCCGCGCGCAACGCCCGGATATTGTCGGCATAAGCGGTCGGACCGCCCTTGAACGCCGCGGTGCCCGCGACCAGCGCATCGGCGCCGGCGGCGATCACGCGCGCCGCATTGCCCTGGTCGACGCCGCCATCGACCTCGAGATCGATGTGCCGGCCGCTGGTGTCGATCTTCGCGCGCAACGCCGAGATCTTGGCGAGCTGGCTTTCGATGAACTTCTGCCCGCCAAAGCCGGGGTTGACGCTCATCACAAGGATCAGGTCGATCATGTCCATGACGTGATCGACGACATCGACCGACGTCGCGGGGTTGAGCACCACGCCGGCGCGCTTGCCCAGGCCCTTGATCGTCTGGATCGTGCGGTGGAGATGCGGGCCGCTCTCGGGATGGATCGAAAGGCAGTCCGCCCCGGCATCGGCGAAGGCCTGGAGCATCGGATCGACCGGCGCGATCATCAGATGGACGTCGAACGGCTTGGCGCTGTGCGGGCGCAGCGCCTTCACCACCGCCGGGCCGATGGTGAGGTTGGGCACGAAATGCCCGTCCATCACGTCGATATGGATCCAGTCGGCGCCCGCCTCGTCGATCGCGCGCACCTCCTCGCCCAGTCTGGCGAAATCGGCGGAGAGGATCGAGGGGGCGATGCGGACGGCGGTCATATCGGTCCTTTAACATCTCCCGAATCGCCCGCAACACGCATGAGGCGCACCATGAAAAACCCGTCGAGCCCGCCTTGTTCCGCGAGCATGCCGGGAAGCGTGCGCAGCCAGCCGCGCGCGTGCGCGACCAGGCCTTCGGGCAGTTCGTCGGCGAGGACGCGGTCGATCGCGAACTCGGGATGCTCGGCGAGGAAACGCTCGATCTGGCGCTCGCCCTCCTCGGGCTCGAGCGAGCAGGTGGCGTAGACCAGCAGCCCGCCGGGGCGGACCCAGCGCGCGGCGCGGGGAAGGAGCCTGGCCTGGAGCTCGGCCATCTCGGCGATCACGCGGGGGCGGACGCGGTGGAGGACGTCGGGGTGGCGGCGGAAGATGCCGGTGGCGCTGCACGGCGCGTCGAGCAGGACGGCATCGGCTTCGAAGCCGGGCTCCCAGGTCAGCAGGTCGGCGGTGACGATCTTCGCCGACAGGCCGGTGCGTTCCAGGTTTTCGAAAAGTCGCGCCAGACGACTTTCGGAGATGTCGACCGCGGTGACGTCCCAGCCCGATGCGGCGAGCTGGAGCGTCTTGCCGCCGGGCGCGGCGCAGAGATCGAGCGCACGGCCGGTGCCGCCGCCGATCAGACGCGCGGGGAGCGATGCGGCGAGATCCTGCACCCACCACCCGCCATCGGCATAGCCGGGGAGGTCGGGGACCGGCGTATCGCCGGCGATCCGCAAATGGCCAGGGAGCAGGCTTTCGCCGTGCAGCTCGGCCACTTCGCTTCGCAGCGTCAGGTCGAGCGGCGGCGGCGCGGCGATCGCGGCTGCCGCGGCGTCGGCGACACGCTCGCCCCAGTTTCCCGCGATCCGGGCATGGACTTGCACGGGGAGCGAGGGACGCTCGGGCAGCGCGGCGGCGTTGCGGTTGAGCGTGCCGAACACGCCATGGACCAGCTTGCGCGGACCGCCGTCGACCAGCGGCAGCACCGTCGAGATCGCGGCATGCGGCGGCGTGCCGAGACGGAGCGCCTGAGCGAGCGCAATGCGCAGCGCGAAGCGCGCCTTGGCGTCGTCGGGCAGGCGCTGGCGGGTGGCGCTGTCGATCAGCGCGTCAAGATCGGCGAGCCAGCGCAAGACTTCGGCCGCGATGGCGTGGGCGAGCCCGCGGTCGGAGGGGGCGAGGCCCGCAGTCGAAGCGTCGAGCGCCTGCTCGACGGCAAGCCCGCGCCGCAGCACGGCGTCGAGCAGGCGCAGCGCGGCCCGGCGTGCCGGGACGCCGGGGGGATCGGAAGGAGGACGCGCCAAGGCTTAGCCGCGCCGGTTGGGGTCGAGAGCGCTGGAGCGGCGGGGCGCAGGACGGGAGCCGAGCGCCGAGGGGCGGGAAGTTGACATAGTCGATACTTCCGACGGGTTTTGCGGCGCGGTGTCAACCATCGCCGGGTGGCCCATCTCCTGCGCAAGCGCTTCGAGCGCGGCGATGCGGTTGCCGGTGTCGGGGTGAGTCGAGAACCAGCTGTCACCGCCGCGGGCGAGGCCGGGGACGATGTAGAGCTGCGCCGCGGCGGGCACGCGCTCGGCGACCGGGTTGGGCACCGCCGCGGCGCCGCGCGCGAGCTTCGCCAGCGCCGAGGCGAGCGCGCGCGGATTGCCCGAGATCTCCGCGCCGCCACGGTCGGCGCCATATTCGCGCGTGCGGCTGATCGCCATCTGCACGATCATCGCGGCGAAGGGTGCGACGATCACCGCGAGGAGAGTCGCGAGCATCGCGCCGCGATCGTTCCCGCCGCGGAAGAACATGCCGAAATTGGCGAGCATCGAGATCGCCCCGGCGATCGTCGCGACCATCGTCATGATCAGCGTGTCGCGGTTGCGTACATGCGCGAGCTCGTGCGCCATCACACCCGCGATCTCGTCGCGGCTCAGCATGGCGAGCAGCCCGGTGGTCGCGGCGACGGCGGCATTCTCGGGATTGCGGCCGGTGGCGAAGGCGTTGGGGTGGGGCGAATCGATCACATAGACCTTGGGCATCGGCAGCCCCGCGCGCTGGGCGAGGCCCGCGACGAGGCCATGGAACTCGGGCGCCGAGGCGGCATCGACTTGCCTCGCGCCGTGCATCCTCAGCACGATCTTGTCGGCGTTCCAGTAGGTGAAGAGGTTCATCGCCACCGCGACCAGCAGCGCGACGATCATCCCGCCGCGCCCGCCGAGGGTGAAGCCCAATGCCATGAACAGCGCGGTCAGCGCCGCCAGCAGCATAGCCGTCTTGAAACCGTTCACTTGGATATGCTCCATTCAGCAGCGGTACCGGCCCGCTCCCCACCCGGCCACCCAACGAAGTATCATATGGGTGGCCGGGTGGGCGAGCGGGCTGGTACCGATCGGCGAAGCCGACTAACCACATCCCCAATGTGGGGATCGAAGCCATCGCCGCAATCAGGACCGCATCATGGGCAAGCGCCCCGATCACGTGAAACCGCCCGCCTATCTCTCGAAGAGCCCGCCGGTGCCCAAGCCCGAGCCGGGCAGGAAGGCGGAGACCGATCCACTGGGCGAGGATCCCACGCGCTTCGGCGACTGGGAACGCAAGGGGATCGCCGTCGACTTCTAGAGCGCGTCACGGATCTTGAGCACGGTATTCCAGTTGCGCGCGGTGTTGACCGGGTCGAGCTTGGCCTTGCCCATCGCCGGATGGAGCGTCGAACGGCCCTGGCCATCGGGGAAATCGATATAGAGCTCGCGCCCCACGACGTGCATGCGTTCGGGGCCGTCATGGATTTCCGCGAGGCGCGCCACGGCCGCCTTGTCGACGGGCACACGGTGGAACGTGACCGTGACGAAGCTCGGGCGCTCGCGGGTAGCCTCGGGAAAGGGGTTGGCATCCGCGACCGCCTTCATCTCCTGCGGCGAGCGCACGAAAATCTCGGACTTCAGCCCGGTTTCCTTGACCAGCGCGTCGTGAAGCTTCCTCTCCAGCGCCCCGGCGTCCTTCTCGTCGGCGGTGAACACGACGTTGCCCGAGGCGAGCAGGGTCTTGACGTCAGTATAACCCAGGCTCTCGACCACGGCCTTGAGCTCCGCCGACTTGAGCTGGCGCTTGCCGAGGTTGATGCCGCGCAACATCGCCGCCCATCTCATATGTGCTCCTCCCGCAACGGCCGGCTGAGCAGCGCATCGACCACCTTGGCCACCGGCGTGCCCTCGAGCAGCGCGCAGACGGCTTGGGTCACCGGCATGTCGACCCCGGCCGCCTCCGCCGCCTCGCGCAGCACCGGCGCGGTGGCCGCGCCCTCGGCAACGGTGCGGCGGTCGGCGAGCAGCTCGGCGGCGCTGCGGCCCTGGCCCAAGCCGACGCCAAGCGAGAAGTTGCGCGAATTGGTCGACGAGCAAGTGAGCACCAAGTCGCCGAGCCCCGACAGCCCCGCGAGCGTCTCGGGCCGGCCGCCGCGCGCGACGCCGAACCGCGTCATCTCGGCGAAGCCGCGCGCGATCAGCGCGGCGCGGGCGTTGAGGCCGAGTCCGGCGCCCTCGACCACGCCGCAGGCGATGGCGAGCACATTCTTGACCGCACCGCCGATCTCGGCACCGGCGACGTCGGACGAGCCATAGGTGCGGAAGGCCGGCCCCGCCAGGCGATCGGCGAGGCGCTCCCGTAGCACATCGTCCTCGCAGGCGAGGGTGACGGCGGTAGGCAGACCCTTGGCCACCTCATGCGCGAAGGTCGGGCCGGAAAGCACCGCGACCGGCGCGTCGGGATGCAGCTCGCGCGCAACCTCGGCGACGAGCTTCCGCGTACCCGCCTCGATCCCCTTGGCGCAGAGCACCAGCGGTCGGCCGGCGACGGGCAGGTCGGCGAGCACCAAACGCAGGAACTGCGCCGGAACGACCACCAGCAGCGCTTCGGCGCCGGCAAGGTCGGCGAGATCGCTGGTGGCGCGGATCGAAGGGGCGAGCGCGATGCCGGGAAGGAACAGGGCGTTTTCGTTCGCGGCGTTGACTGACGCGACGACGTCGTCCTCGCGCGCCCACAAGGTGACGGGCTCGCCGCTCCGTGCCGCCACTTGTGCGAGGGCGGTGCCCCATGCGCCACCACCGACGACTCCGATCTTCATCCCTTCACCCCCGCGCCCCTGACCTTCTCGGCATCCGGATCGAGCGGCCAGCGCGGGCGCGCGGGCAGGTCGAGCGGATCGGTCAGGCCGAGCGCGAACCGCTCGGCCCCGGCCCAGGCGATCATGGCGGCATTGTCGGTGCAGAGCCAGAGGGGCGGCGCGATGAAGGGCAGATCATGCTCGGCGGCGAGCGTGGTGAGCGCGCTGCGCACGGCGGTGTTGGCGGCGACCCCGCCGGCGACGACGAGCGCGGTCGCTTCAGGCGCCTTACCCAGCGCGATGCGGGTGCGGTCGACCAGGCAATCGACCACCGCCTGCTGGAACGAGGCCGCGAGATCGGCCGGAGCGAATTTGCCGACCTTGCGCGCGACGTCGCTCTTGAGGCCGGCGAAGGAGAAATGCGGCTCGCCCGATCCGACCAGCGGACGCGGCAGCGGCACGGCGCGGGGATTGCCCTCGAGGGCGGCACGCTCGACCGCGGGGCCACCCGGAAAGCCGAGGCCAAGCAGCTTGGCGGTCTTGTCGAACGCTTCGCCGGCGGCGTCGTCGATCGTGGTGGCGAGGCGGCGATAGCGGCCGACGCCCTCGACCAGCAGCAGCTGGCAATGCCCGCCCGAGACGAGCAGCAGCAGATAGGGAAAGACAAGGTCCGGCTCGGCGAGCCGCGGCGAGAGCGCATGGCCCTCGAGATGGTTGACCGCGACCAGCGGCTTGTTCGCGGCATGCGCCAGCGCCTTGCCTGTGACGAGCCCCACCATGACGCCACCGATCAGCCCGGGGCCGGCGGTGGCGGCGATCGCATCGACATCGGCGAGCGTGACGTTCGCCTCGTCGAGCGCCGCCTCGATCAGCGGGCCGAGCGCCTCGACATGCGCGCGCGCGGCGATCTCGGGCACCACGCCGCCATAGGGGCGATGCGCCTCGTCCTGCCGGGCAAGGCGATGGGCGAGGATCTCGCGATCGCCGGTCACCAGCGCCGCGGCGGTTTCGTCACAACTCGATTCGAGGCCGAGGATCAGCATCGGCCCGATCTAGGGATTCGACCGCCGCTTGTCGAAGGCTCAGAGCTTCTGGTCCTATCTGGAAGCCAAGGCGAGCTTCTCGACGAGCGCGTCGGGGATTGGCCGATCCGGCGAGAAGGTGATCCCGGTCTTGGTCGATTTGAGCCCGGCGGCGGCAACCTCGTCGGCATGCGCAGCGATGGCTGACGGAGACAAATAGAGGCCGCATTGCTTGCTGAACGCGGCATAGCCCGCGATGAGGGATTGTCCGATCCTGAACCCCGGCATCTTATAGGCGATGACTTCCTCGGCCTCAGGCAGCGCGTGCGCGAGTTGCGCGCGCAATCGAACGAGCGACGGGCGGAGGGCCGCAGGCGCCTCGGCGATATAGGCATCGTGGTCAGCAACCATGGCGCGACCTCAGGGCCGGGCGAGCGATGCCGCCACCTTTGCCTCCGATTCCGCGTGCAGCGCCCAGAAGTTCCGCACCGGCTCGCCCTTGAGCAGGCCCTCGAGCACGGCGAGGTGCGAATGCCAGCCGCCGCCGAAATTGGCCATCGGCGCTGGGCCGGTGATGCCGCTGTGGGTCAGCACGAGCCGCGTCCTGCCGCCGCCGGCATCCGACAGCTCGAAACGGGCGATGCCTTCCTTGCCCTCGTCCCAGCTGATCGCGAAGACGCGCGGCGGGTCGAACTCGACCACCTTCTCGCGCCCCACGGCGCCCTTCCACTTGGCGTAGTCCGCCGGATAGGGGACATCGTCCGCGGAGAGATTGTCATGGTCGAACACCAGCTCGACCGTCTCGCCGGCGCGATGCGCGTCCGTTCCGCCTGAGAACCACTGGTAGCGCAGTTTCGCCTCGGTGAGATAGCGCCACACCGTCTCGGGCGCGGCGTCGAGGATGCGCACCATGCGCAGCGTGTCGGGGGCGAGAACTTCCATGTCTGCGAGCGTGCCGGTCATCGGGGTCACTCCGTGATGCGGGCGAGGCTGTCGAGGATCATCGTCCAGCCGCTGCGCGTCTGGTCCTCATAGGCCGCCCATTGCGGATTCATTTCATGGGTGAGGGTCAGCGTGCAGCCGGTCGCGGTCGCCGCGATGTCGATGCTGACGCGAGTCCATTCGCCTTCCTCGGCGGGGTCGGCGGCGAACAGGAAGACGAGGCGGGTGGGGCGGTCGATCACCTCGAACTGCAGGCGGTGGCCGGCATCGCCGCCGGGGCGCCGCTCGACGATCAGCGCCCGGCCGCCGACGCGGGCGTCGATCTCGACCGTCTGCATCTCGCCATCGGAGGTCGCGAACAGGAAGCGGCGCGCCTGCGCGGGATCGAGCCAAGCGTCGAACACGCGTTCCGGCGACGCGGCGAAGTCGCGGCGGACGGTGAGGATGACGGGCTCGCTCATGCGAGGTTTAGCTGCCACGAGATGCCGAACCGGTCATTGACCCAGGCGAAGCGCGCGCTCCAGCCGTAATTGTCGGGTGGCATCAGCACCCCGCCATCCTCCGACAGCGTCGCGAACAGCCGGTCGAACTCGGCCGCGTCGGCGCATTCGAGGAAGAACGACCAGGAGGGGGTGAAGTCGAACCCGTGGGTGACGAAACTGTCGTGCACCATCACCGCCTGGCCGGCGATCGTCGCATAGCCGCGCAACACGGTGCCTGCGGGGCCGGGGCCGTCGACGCCGAATTTCTCGAGCGAGTCGATGCGGCTGTCGGGCACATGCTCGGCGTAGAAATCGAGCGCGGCTTCGGCCTTGCCGCCCTGGAACATCAGAAAGGGGGTCGCTTTGGCCATCGGTCAGGCTCCTTTCTCGTCGACGATGGGGATGAAGCCGCCGTAGATCATGCGCTTGGGGTCCATGAGGTTCAGCTCGTCGGGCATCTGAACCGTGCGCGGGTCGGCGGCGACGGCATCGTTGCCCCTGTCGCGCGCTTCCTTCGATGGCCATTCGATGAAGGAGAAGAGGACGGTCTCGTCATCCTTGGCCTGGACCGCGCGATAGAAGTCGGTGATCTCGCCCTTGGGTACGTCGTCGCCCCAATTCTCGATTACGCGCAGCGCGCCGTGATCGACGAAGACCTTCGCGACACGTTGCGCCATCGCGCGGAAGCGCTCGCGATTCGCGGTGGGCACCGCGAGCACATAGCCGTCGATATAGGTCAATGCGTCTCTCCCTTCGGCGCCTCGCGGAGGAGCGCTTCGAGCGCGTCGAGACGGACGTTCCAGAAGCGCTCCCATTGGCGCAGCCACTGGTCGGCTTCCGCCAGCGGTTCGGCCTGGAGGCGGCAAAGCTGGGTGCGGCCCGCCTTGCGGCGGACGATCAGGCCGGCGCGCTCGAGCACCTGGACGTGCTTGGACGCGCCGGCGAAGCTCATCGCATAGGGCTGGGCGAGCTCGCCGATCGACTTCTCGCCAAGCGCGAGGCTGGCGAGCATGCC
Source organism: Sphingomonas sp. (assembly GCF_039595165.1). Classification (GTDB taxonomy): domain Bacteria; phylum Pseudomonadota; class Alphaproteobacteria; order Sphingomonadales; family Sphingomonadaceae; genus Sphingomonas. The sequence continues at coordinate 27,921 of NZ_JBCNMA010000009.1, read as the reverse complement.
GCGGCGCGTGGGATCGGCGAGCGCGTGAAAGGTGGCGTCGAGTCGTTCAACCATTTGGTTGAGCTACGACCCGATGCAGAGATTGTCAACCGAATGGTTTAACTTCTGGCGAGCACCGAGTCCGCGACGAACGGGTTGGTGCGGCGTTCCTGCGCGAAGGTACTGGGCTGGCCGTGGCCGGGGACGAACACCGTGTCGCCGCCGAGCGGCCAGAGCTTGCCGGTGATCGCGTCGAGCAGGTCCTGATGATTGCCCATCGGGAAGTCGGTGCGGCCGATCGAGCCCTGGAACAGCACGTCGCCGACGATGGCGAGCTTCGAAGGCGGATGGTGGAACACGACATGGCCCGGGGTGTGACCGGGGCAATGATAGACGTCGAGCGTGAGGTTGCCGACCGTCACCGCGTCGCCATTCTCCAGCCAGCGGTCCGGCTCGAAGATGCGGCCGTCGATGCCGTAGTTGCGGCCGTCGTCCTCGAGCCGGCTGATCCAGAAGCGGTCGGCCTCGTGCGGGCCCTCGATCGGCACGCCGAGCTCCTTGGCGAGCATCCCGGCCTGGCCGCAATGGTCGATATGGCCGTGGGTGATCAGCAGCTTCTCGACCGTGACGCCATGCTGCTGTGCCGCCGCCTTGAGCCGATCGAGGTCGCCGCCGGGATCGGTGAAAGCGCCGCGCATCGTCCGCGTGCACCAGATCAGCGTGCTGTTCTGCTGGAGCGGCGTGACCGGCACGATCGCGACGCGCAGTGGAGGATTTTGGGCAGTGCTCATCGCCTGCGCAGATAGGCGGCCAGGAAAGGAGCGGCAACAGAGGGTTGCAGGGCGGCGCGCGGGGCTGCATGCGGGCGCGATGCTTGGACCGGCCCCTTTCGTGCTGCTCGACGATGCCCGGCCGGGCGGCGCCGATGCCCGGCTCTACCGCGATCCGGTGCGGATCGTGGCGGCGCATGCGCCAGGCGAGGTGCGGAACGCGCTGGCGGCGCTCGATGCCGCCCGGAGGGAAAGGCTGCACGCGGCAGGATATCTGGCCTATGAGGCGGGGCACGCGCTGGAATCTAAGCTCGGCACGCCGGCGAGCGCGGGCGGACCGCTACTCTGGTTCGGGCTGTTCGAGTCCTACGAGACGGTCGCGGCGGCGGACGTGCCGGTGCTGTTGCCCGACCCGCGCGGGGCGTGGATCGGGCGACCGAGGCCCCGGATCGGCCGCGCCGACTATGACGCCGCCTTTGCCCGGGTGCACGACTGGATCGAGGCGGGCGACATTTATCAGGCCAATTTGACCTTCCGCGCGAGCGTCCGTCTGCTCGGCGATCCGCTCGCGGCCTATGCGGCGATCCGGGGGCGGGCGGCGGCGGGCTATGGCGGCATCGTGTGGACGGGGGAGGACTGGCTGCTGTCCTTTTCCCCGGAGCTGTTCTTCGCGTTGCGGGACGGCGAGCTGATCGCGCGGCCGATGAAGGGGACGACGCCGCGCGGCGCGACGCCCGAGGCGGACGCAGCCGCGAAAGCGGCGCTGGCGAGCGACCCCAAGCAGCGTGCCGAGAACCTCATGATCGTCGACCTGATGCGCAACGACCTGACGCGCATCGCGCAACCGGGCAGCGTGCACGTGCCCGAGCTGTTCAAGGTCGAGACCTATCCGACGCTGCACACGATGGTCTCGACCGTCTCGGCGCGGTTGGCGGAGGGCACCAGCATCGGCGAGGTGATCGCGGCGACCTTCCCGTGCGGATCGGTGACCGGCGCGCCCAAGATCCGCGCAATGGAAGTGATCGGCGCGGTCGAGGCCGATGCGCGCGGTCCCTATACCGGATCGATCGGGCGGATCGACGCCGCCGAGGAATCAGGAAGCGCCGGCGCCGCGTTCAACGTCGCGATCCGCACGCTGCACTTGCCCGCCGGAGGTGAAACCGCGAGCATCGGGCTGGGATCGGGCGTGGTCGCGGACTCGCGCGCGGGGGAGGAATGGGACGAGTGCCTGGCCAAGGGCGCGTTCCTGACGAGGGGGCAGGGGCAAGTGGACCTCATCGAGACCATGGCGTTCGACCCGGCGCTGGGCATCGCGCTGCTCGAACGGCATCTCGCGCGGATCAAGACGAGCGCCGAGGCGCTGGGCTTCGCGTTCGACCGCCACGCGGCGCGCAACGAGCTGCAGGCGGCCACCTTCCGGCTGCGCAAGCCCGCGCGGGTGCGGCTGCTGCTTTCGCGCACCGGCAATGTCGCGATCGGCACCGCGCCGCTGCCGCTCGTGCCCGACCGACCCGTGGCCGTGGCGATCCGGGCCCGCGAAGTCGCGCCGCGCGACTTCCGGCTCGCGCACAAGACCAGCGACCGGCAAATCTATCCGCGCGTGGAGGGTGCGTTCGAGACGCTCTACATCGATGGCGAGGGCTTCCTGACCGAAGGCAGCTTCACCTCGATCTTCGTCGAGCGCGGCGGCAAGCTGCTGACGCCGCCGCTGGCCCGTGGCATCCTGCCCGGCGTGCTGCGCGCCGAGCTGATCGAAGGCGGCCGCGCGATGGAAGCCGAGCTGACTCCGGCCGATCTCGCGCGCGGCTTCTTCATCGGCAACGCGCTGCGCGGACTGGTTGCGGCGGTTACGGTTGCGGAAGAGGCATCCGCGGACCTATAGGGCGCGCGTTTCCCCTCCAGACAGGCGACCGCCATGCAGACTTCCGCCGCGCTCAACCGTATCCAGCCCTCCGCCACGCTCGCGATGACGAGCCGGGTGTTCGAGCTGAAACGGCAGGGCATCGACGTGATCGGTCTGGGCGCGGGCGAGCCCGATTTCGACACGCCCGACTTCGTCAAGGAAGCCGCGATCGAGGCGATCCGCAAGGGCGTCACCAAATATACCAATGTCGACGGCACCCCCGAGCTCAAGGCCGCGATCGTCGGCAAGTTCAAGCGCGACAACGGCCTGACCTATGCCGAGAACCAGATCAGCGTGAACTCGGGCGGCAAGCACACCCTGTTCAATGCCTTTTGCGCGACGATCGACGCGGGCGACGAGGTGATCGTGCCGGCGCCCTATTGGGTGAGCTATCCCGATGTGGTCGAGTTCGCCGGGGGCAAGCCGGTGTTCGTCTCGGCCGGCGCCGACCAGAACTACAAGATCAAGCCCGAGCAGCTCGAGGCGGCGATCACCGCCAAGACCAAGTGGGTGGTGCTCAACTCGCCCTCCAATCCGACCGGCGCCGCGTACAGCGCGGCCGAGCTCAAGGCGCTGGGCGAGGTGCTCGAGCGGCACCCGCATGTGCTGATCTATGCCGACGACATGTACGAGCACATCCTCTACGACGGCTTCGAGTTCGCGACGATCGCGCAGGTCTGCCCGTCGCTCTTCGACCGCACGCTGACCGCCAACGGCATGTCCAAGGCCTATGCCATGACCGGCTGGCGCATCGGTTTCGGCGCCGGGCCACAATGGCTGATCAAGGCGATGGGCAAGCTCCAGTCGCAATCGACCAGCAACCCGTGCAGCATCAGCCAGGCGGCGTCGGTGGCGGCGCTCAACGGCGACCAGTCGTTCCTCAAGGAGCGCGCCGCGGCGTTCCAGAAGCGTCGCGACCTGGTCGTGTCGATGCTCAACCAGATCAACGGCATGAACTGCCCGCGGCCCGAGGGCGCCTTCTACGTCTATCCCGAGTTCAGCGCGCTGATCGGCAAGACCACCCCCAAGGGCCTGGTCATCGACACCGACGAGACGATGGTCGGCTATCTGCTCGACGACGCCAAGGTTGCGGCGGTGCACGGCGGCGCGTTCGGCTTCTCGCCCGCGCTGCGCATCAGCTATGCGACCAGCGAGGACGTGCTGACCGAGGCGTGCGGACGCATCCAGGAGGCGTGCGCGGCGCTGCGCTAACCTTAAGGCCGCTCGCGCGGCGCGCGGTGCCGGCCCGCTCCCCCTCCCGGCCACCCAACGTCAGTATCATATGGGTGGCCGGGTGGGGAGCGGGCGGGCACCGCAACCTGAACGACAAATTACGTTGCGGCCAGCGAACGTTCATCGGCGACAAGTAGAACTTCTCTTGGATTCGCGGGCGGCGATCCCATCTCCGCCTCCAACAAGACAAAGGGTCTAGTCATGCGTGCCATGCTCAAGTCGCAGTTCCTGCGGCGTTTCCTGGCCGGCTTCTCGCTTGGCGCGATCGGTATGGTCGCGTTCAACATCGAGCAGGTCGCCGCCAACGCGATTTTCTGATGCGTGCCGTCGCCCTCGGCATTGCGGGCCTTGCGAGCCTGGGCTTCATGTCCGCCGCCGGCCTCGTGCCGCCGGTCGCCGTCGCGGCCGAGAAGGCGGTGGCGATTCCCGCTTCCACCACCGATGTCGCGGCGGCGCCGGGCGACCAGGTCGCGGTGCTCGCGGGCGGCTGCTTCTGGAGCATGGAGGCGGTGTTCGAGCAGGTGAAGGGCGTGCGCGACGTGACCAGCGGCTTTGCCGGCGGCCCGCGCGCCACCGCGACCTACCAGCAGGTCGCCACCGAACGCACCGGCCATGCCGAAGCGGTGCGCATCGTCTACGACCCGCGCCAGGTGAGCTACGCCACGCTGCTTCGCATCTATTTCTCGGTCGCGCACGATCCGACTCAACTCAACCGCCAAGGCCCCGACACCGGCCCGAGCTATCGTTCGGCGATCTTCCCGCAGAATCCCGGCCAGGCGCGCGTGGCGCGCGCCTATATCGCGCAGCTCGGCAAGACCGGAGCCTATGGCAGGCCGATCGTGACCAGGATCGAGCAGGGCCAGTTCCACCTCGCCGAAGCGAGCCACCAGGATTTCGCGAGGCGCAACCCCAACCACCCCTATATCGTGCGCTGGGACAAGCCGAAGGTCGCGGCGTTCCGCGCGTCCTTCCCTTCGCTCGCGCGCTAGGCCAGCCCCAGTTCGGCGAGTTTTCCGGCCAGCTCGGCAGGAAGTGACGCCATGTCGCCGCTGCCGAGATCGGCCGGCGCGTCCTTGCCCTCGAGATAACGCCAGCCCTGGTGCGCGCGCTTGGGACGCGGCTGGACCAGGATCAGCTCGGGCGCGAGATGGATCGCGACCCGCCCGCCCTCGGCCTCGCCGAACTTCAGGATCGGCGAGCGCCCGACCAGCTGGTGCTTGATGATCCAGAAGAGCGAGCCGCCTTCGATGCCATCGGCGGCGATCTCCTCGTGGCGCTTGGGCAGATAACGCGTCGTCAGGAACGCGGTCGGACCATGCGCGGCGCGCAAGGCAAGGCGCTCGCGCAGATAGTCGACGCTGTCGCAGCCATAGGCGACCTTGGTGAGATGAAGCGGCACGCCCTCCATCTGGGCGCAAGACGTCCGCGGTTCAACCGGGCGACTAGCCGGTAAGGCCGCTCGCGCTGGCGAGGCCGAGGAAGACAAGGAAACCCATCGAGTCGGTGATCATCGTCACGAACACCGACGAGGCGACCGCCGGGTCGGCGCGCAGGCGCTGAAGCGTCAGCGGCACCAATACGCCCGCGCAGCCGGCGAGCACGATGTTGGCGAGCATCGCGGTGGCGATCACCCCGCCGAGCGCCGCGTTCTGGAAGACCAGGCCCACGCCGCTGCCCAGCACTGCGGCGATGGTGAGGCCGTTGAGCAGCGCGACCTGGATCTCGCGCCGGATCGCGCGCAACGTATTGGCCTCGGTCAGCTGGTTGGTGGCGAGCGCGCGCACGGTGACCGCCATGGTCTGCGTGCCGGCATTGCCGCCGACGCCTGCGACGATCGGCATCAGCGCGGCGAGCGTCACCATCTTGGCGATCGTCCCCTCGAACAGCCCGATGATCGTCGCGGCGACCATCGCGGTGCCGAGATTGGCGATCAGCCAGCGCACACGCACCTTATACGAATCGACCACGGGCTCGTTGATGTCGCCCTCGCCCGCGCCGGACATGAGCAGCGCGTCCTCGCCCGCTTCCTCGGAGATGATGTGGACGACGTCGTCCACCGTGATCATCCCGACCAGCCGCCCGCTGTCATCGACCACCGCGGCCGAGATCAGCGCGTATTTCTGGAAGATCAGCGCGACCTCTTCCTGGTCCATCGCGACCGGGATCAGCGTCTGCTCGCGTTTCATGACGTCACCCATCGCGACCGAGCGCGGGGTGCGCAGGATCCAGGACAGCGCGCAGGTGCCGACCGGCTTGTGTCCGGGATCGACGACGAAGATCTCCCAGAAGTCGGTCGCGAGCTCCTCGCCGCCGCGGAGATAGTCGAGCACGTCGCCAACGCTCCAATGCTCGGGCACCGCGATCAGCTCGCGCTGCATCAGGCGGCCGGCCGATTCCTCGGGATAGGAGAGCGCTTCCTCGATCGCCGCGCGATCGTCGGGGTCGAGGGCGCGCAGCACCGCGCGCTGATCCTCTTCCTCCATGTCCTCAATGATCGCGACGGCGTCGTCGGTATCGAGCTCGGCCGCGATGTCGGCGACCTCGTGCGGGTCGAGCGCCTCGATCAGCTCGTCGCGCACCCAGTCGTTCATCTCGGCGAGCACGTCGCCGTCGATCAGCCCGGAGATCGCGGCGGCGAGCGCCGAGCGCTCGTTCGCGGGAGTCAGCTCGACCAGGTCGGCGATGTCGGCCGGGTGGAGCGGCTCGACCTTCTCGCGCGCCGCCTCGACCTCGCCGCTGTCGACCAGATCGAGCACGGTGCGGACGAATTCCGGACTCAGATGATCGTGCGAGTCGCGCGCGGTTTCGGTGGTTTCGGTCTCGTCGGTCATCGAGCCTTCCCCTGTCCAGCGCCCACCCCTCCTAACGCGCTCGAATCGCGCTGCCAATCCGGGCTGTTTCGGTTTGGAACGCCCGGACGCGCATCGGCGGGGTCAGCCGCATTCTCAAACCTGCGCTACCCGGTTTGCAACCGGGCGCACACATGCCTAGGTGGCGCGCGACACCGAATTGCTTATGGAGTTACAGTTCAGATGGCCGACCTCCCCACCCGCCTCGTGATGACGCTCGACGGCGGCGACGTGCACATCAAGCTGCGTCCCGACCTCGCCCCCAAGCATGTCGAGCGGATCGCCAAGCTCGCCGACAGCGGCTTCTATGACGGCGTCGTGTTCCACCGCGTGATCGACGGGTTCATGGCGCAGGGCGGCGACCCGACCGGCACCGGCATGAGCGGTTCGAAGGAGCCCAACCTCCCCGCCGAGTTCAGCCGCGAGCCCCATGTCCGCGGCGTCTGCTCGATGGCGCGCACCAACGATCCCAACAGCGCCAACTCGCAATTCTTCATCTGCCTCGACGACGCGACCTTCCTGGACGGCCAGTACACCGTGTGGGGCGAGGTGACTCAAGGCATGGAGCATGTCGACGCGCTTCCCAAGGGCGAGCCGCCCCGCAACCCCGGCAAGATCGTCAAGGCGCGCAGCGAAGCGTAACGGTTCACGACGCGTTCAAACCGGAACCGGCAGGGCTCGGATATGTTTGGCAACCCCATGACCATCCGACCCCTGGCGGTTCTGGCCGCCGTCGCCCTTCCGCTCGCTCTGCCCGCCGCCGCGCAGCAGGCCGGCACGCTCGCCCAGGTGCAGCAGCACCTCAAGGCGAGCCAGACGATGACCGCGGCGTTCGCGCAGACCGACCGTGCGGGCAAGACGCTGAGCGGCACGCTCACGCTCAAGAAGCCGGGCAAGGTCCGTTTCCAGTACCAGAAGGGCGTGCCGCTGCTGATCGTCGGCGACGGCAATGCGCTGTGGTTCATCGATTATTCGGTGCGGCAGGTGTCGCGCTGGCCGGTCAAGGACTCTCCGCTCGGCGTGCTGCTCGACCCCAATCGCGACCTCTCGCGCTATGCCAAGGTGGTGCCGACCTCCAATCCGGAGGTAGTGAGCATCGAAGCACACGATCCCAAACGGCCCGAATATGGGCGCATCACGATGGTGTTCGCGCGCAACGCGTCGGCGCCCGGCGGCCTGATGCTGCAGGGCTGGGTCGCGCTGGACTCCCAGAACAACCGCACGACGGTGCGGCTGTCGAACCAGCGCTTCAACGTGCCGGTGAGCGACGGAGCGTTCCGCTGGAACGACCCGCGGAGGACAGGCGGCCGCCGCTGACGCGCATATTCATCCTGGCGACAGCTTTCCGCCGCTAACACCAAGAGTGCGGACGGGGCTTTCGGGATTTTTCCCCCTGTTGCCCGAGCTGGTCCTGTCCCGCCTGCGTGACGAACGCCAGGTCGGCCCTCGCTCCATGCCCCCGGAGCGGGGGCCTTTGGCGTTTTTGGTGCGCCGCATGCGCGGCGGGTCCGGCACCAGCCCGCTCCCCCGGCCACGCACGCCGGTATCTCGATGCGTGGCCGGGTGGGGAGCGGGCTGGTGCCGGTCGGCGAAGCCGACTACATGCCAGCTCCAATGAAGATCGCGTCCTGGAACATCAACTCCGTCCGCTTCCGCATGGAGATCGTCGAGAAATTTCTCCGCGAGGAGGGGCCCGACATCCTGTGCCTCCAGGAAACCAAGGTCATCGACGGCGACTTCCCGCACGCGCCGCTGCGCGCGCTGGGCTATGACCACATCATCATCCACGGCCAGCGCATGCATCACGGCGTCGCGATCGTCAGCCGCGTGCCGGTTACCGAGGACGATCGGCTCGACTGGCAGGCCAATGGCGAGGCGCGTCATGTCGGCGTCCGGCTGCCCAATGGCGTGCGGCTCGAAAATGTCTATGTGCCCGCCGGCGGCGATATCCCCGATCGCGAGGTGAACCCGAAATTCGGCCAAAAGCTCGATTTCGTCGAGCGCATGACGCGCTGGTCGGAGGGGCTCGGCGACTTGCCCGTGATCGTCACCGGCGACTTCAACATCGCTCCGCTCGAATGCGACGTGTGGAACCACAAGCAGCTGCTCGGCGTGGTGAGCCATACGCCGATCGAGGTCGCCGCGCTGGCGCGGCTCCAGGCGGCAAACGACTGGGTCGATCTCGGCCGCCACTTCATCCCCGCGCCCGAGCGCTGCTTCACCTGGTGGAGCTATCGCGCGAAGGATTGGCTCGCCTCGGACCGCGGCCGCCGGCTCGACCATATGTGGGCGAGCCGCGACGTCGCCGCCAAGGCGACCGCACATCGCGTGTGCGAGCCGTGCCGCGGCTGGCTCAAGCCGTCGGATCACGTCCCGATCATCACCGAGTTCGATTTTTGAGCGACCCGCGCGCCGCTGCCCGCGCGATCGACGCGCTGCGCCGGGGGTGGCCGATCACGATCCGCGGGGAAGCCGGCGCCCTGGCATTGCTGGCGATCGAGACCGCGGACGCCGCACGGCTCGCCGAGTTCGATCCCACCGGGACCGCGCCGATGCTGCTTTCAGCGGGGCGAGCGGCGACGCTCAAGCTCGCCAACCAGCGTGATGCCGCGACGCCCGACGCGCCGGTGCTGGTCGCGCGCGCGCCATGGCTCGATTTCGACGGCGCGGTGGCGCTGGCCGACCCCCAGTTCGACCTCGCCACGCCGTTCAAGGGACCATTCCGCGCGATCCCCGTGCCCGCGCCCGATGCCGCGGCGGCGGCGCTGCGGCTGGCGCGGATCGCGGGGTTGCTCCCTGCATTTTTTGCCTATGAGGGCGAAGCGGGCGAGACGATCACGCCGGCCGACATCGCGGCACACGAGGACCCCGCCCAGTTGCGCATCGTCACGCGTGCGCGGCTTCCGGTAGCGGGTGCGGAGGATGCCGAGATCGTCGCCTTCCGCACCCCCGAATCGCCCGACGAGCATATCGCGCTGCTGATCGGCCAGCCCAACGGCAACCCGCCGCTGGTGCGGCTGCACAGCGAATGCCTGACCGGCGACGTACTCGGCAGCCTCAAATGCGATTGCGGGCCGCAGCTCCATGCCGCGATCCACGCCATTGCCGCGAGCGGCTGGGGCATCCTGCTCTATCTGCGCCAGGAAGGGCGCGGGATCGGGCTAATCAACAAGCTGCGCGCCTATGCCCTGCAGGACCAGGGGTTCGATACGGTCGACGCCAACACCCGGCTGGGGTTCGCCGTGGACGCGCGCGATTTCGGCGTCGCGGGGCGAATGCTCAAGCTGCTGGGGCAGGACCGGGTGCGGCTGCTGACCAACAACCCGCAGAAGGTCGCGGGGCTCGAAGCGACCGGAATCACGGTGGCCGAGCGCGTGCCGCACAGCCTGCCGCCCAATCCGCACAACGAACGCTACCTCGCCACCAAGCGCGACCGCACCGGGCACCAGCTCTAGGGCGCGAGCAGCCGGGCGACTTCGCCGAAGTCGTGCGCAATAGCATGCACCCCGATCTCCCGCAGGCGCGCATCATGTCCCACACCACAATGGCTGCCCGCGCACAGCCCGATGACATGCGCGCCCGAAGCCACCGCTCCGGTCGCCCCGACCGGCGAATCCTCGAGGATCGCGCAGCGCGCGATATCGACGCCGAGCGCGTCCGCGGCATGGAGGTAGACGTCCGGCGCCGGCTTGCCCCGCGTCACATGCTCGCGCCCACTGAAGATCTTGTCGCCGAACGCGTCGCGGATGCCGAGATGGTCGAGATGCGTCGTGATCCACTGCGTCGAGCTCGACGAGGCGATCGCACGCGGCAACGCGTCGGGCAGCGCGCGGATGAACGCGATCGCGCCGGCGACCGCGGCGATACCCTCGGCCAGCGCACGGGCATTTTCGGCCTCGCGCGCCGTGTAATAGTCCTCGGGCAGTGGACGCTCGATCCAGCGCTCTATCGCGGCGATGAACTCGGGGCCTGCCAGCCCCATGAAGTTCGCCATCGAATCCTCGGGCGTGGTCGGATGGCCGATCGAGGTCAGATATTCGGCGATGTGGCGGTTGCCGTCATACTCGCTTTCGAGCAGCACGCCGTCGAAATCGAAGATCAGCGCGTCGAACCGCACGGCGAGGGTCATATGCGCGCGCCGAACAGCGCCGTGCCGACGCGGACATGCGTGGCGCCGAGCGTCACGGCGGTCTCGTAATCGTCCGACATGCCCATGCTGAGACCAGAGACTCCATGATCGCGCGCGAGCTTGGCGAGCAAGGCGAAATAGGGTGCGGCTTCGACGCCGAGCGGCGGCACCGCCATCAGCCCGGTGACCGGAAGCTCGGCGGCGCGGGCCTCGGCGAGTAACGCCGGCAGGTCGGCGACCGCGCAACCACCCTTTTGCGGCTCGTCGCCGATATTGACCTGGACGAAGCAAGGCGGACGGCGATCGGTCTTGTCCATCGCACGCGCCAGCGCCGCGATCAGCGACGGGCGGTCGAGCGAATGGATCGCATCGAACAGCGCCACGGCTTCCTCGGCCTTGTTCGACTGGAGCTGGCCGACGAGATGGAGTTCGATGTCCGGCGCCGCCTCGCGCAGCGCGGGCCATTTCGCCGCCGCCTCCTGCACGCGATTCTCGCCGAACAAGCGCTGGCCGGCGACGATCAGCGGACGGATCGCCTCGGCTTCGTGCGTCTTGGAGATCGCGATCAGCTGCACCTCGCTTGGCTCTCGGCGCGCGATCCGCGCAGCGCGGGCGACATGTTCGAGGATCGAGGAAAGGCGTGAGTCGGCGGTGTCGGATGACATGCGCGCGGCTATAGAAGGGCCAATGCCCGGCCGCCACCCCTCCAATCGCAAGCTGCCGCGCCGCTGGCTGATGACCGACCCGCGCCTTGGCGACGCGTTGTGGGAGGCGGTGGCGGCGCTGCCGCGCGGTTCGGGCGTTATCTTGCGGCACTATCAACTGCCCGCGGGGGAGCGACGAATGCTGTTCGCTGCGCTGCGGCGAATCGCCCGGCAGCGAGGCCTCATGCTGGTCGTCGGCGGCCGGGACAGTCTCGGCCGTGGCGTCGCCGGCAGCCATGGCCGCCATCGCGGCGCGCTGACCGCACCGGTTCATTCGCGCCGCGAGGCGATCGCCGCCGCGCATGCCGGCGCGCGGCTGCTGTTCGTCTCCCCTGTGCACCCGACTCGCTCGCATCCTGGCGCGCGCGCCCTGGGACCGGTGCGGCTCGGGCTGGTGACTCGCGGCCTGCACGTGCCGGTGATCGCACTCGGCGGCATGGACGAACGCCGCTGGCGCGCGCTCAGGCCGCTAGGCGTTCATGGCTGGGCGGGAATCGACGCGTGGACGAGTAGATCGCGTCAGAAGCGGATCGCGGTTCCGACATAGACCGCCTGGCTGTCGCGCCGGTTGTCGGTCAGCTGCGGCAGGCGGTTCTCTTCGGACTTGTAGCGCAAGCCCGCGGTGAGATCGAGGTTGCGGGTCAGCGAATAGGAGCCCCCGACATCGATCGAATAGCTTGGATCGGCGGCGATCAGACGCGGCGTATTCTCCAGCGGCCGCTCGGTCGCGGCCTTGATCCGGCCAGAAGCGCGCTTGCCGGTATAGCTGACGTCCAAGTCCATCGCTTCGCGGCTGCCCGGCTGGCCGGCGAGGTCGAGCTTCGACAGATCGCCCGAGATGGCGAAGCGTTTCCAGCCCACCGACACGCCGAGATTATAGGCGATCGGCTGCAGCGTGACCGAGGCAGGCGCCGCGGCACCGCGATCGGCGACCGCTGCGATCGGCCGCGGGTTGCGCGCGCGCACCGCGACGGTGACGCTGCGGCTCGACGAGCGTGCCGAATCGGCCGGGGTGAAGCGGAAGCCGCTGCCCGACAGCCCGGCGCGCGCCAGCGCCGCCGCGAGCTTGGGATCCGCGGCGGCGGGAGTGAAGGTACCGATGCTGGCGATCGAAACCGCACGCTTCTGCGCGATTCGCTGTTGCTGCTGGGGCGCGGTCTGCGCGAGCAGCGCAGGCGCGACGACGAGGCCGGCCGCGCCCAACGCGCCGATCCCGATGCCAGTCCTGAGTCGCCGAACGCTCATTTCAACCCCTACCGTACCAAGGCGCCTACCATGATTCGGCCGCAATGTTCCACTGGTGGAGTCGCTTTTTACTCCGACTGTTGCACAAGGCGCACAGCGGCAGTGCTTGCGGCGGACGCATGACCATCTATAGATGCACGCGACCCGTTGAGTTTCCCATAGGAAGATGCTGATGAACCGCCTGTTGCGCACCGCGATCCTGGGCAGTGTTGCCCTGAGCATGACGGCGTCGCTCGCCGCATGCGGCGGCGGCAAGGATCGCCCGCGCGCGGACCTCGCCGCGTCGAAGGTGACGACGATCGGCGTCAACGCCTATCTGTGGCGCGCGTCGCTCGACACCATCTCGTTCATGCCGATCGTACAGACCGATTCCAATGGCGGCGTGATCGTCACCGATTGGTATGTGAACCCGAACCTGCAGAGCGAGCGGATGAAGGTGACGATCGCGATCCTCGATCAGGACCTTCGCGCCGATGCGCTGCGCGTCGCAGCGGTGCGCCAGGTCAACCGGAACGGCCAGTGGGTCGATTCGCCGGTCGAGGCCGCGACGGTCCAGAAACTCGAGGACATCATCCTGACTCGCGCGCGCGACCTGCGCCGCGCCGCCGTCGTCGGGGACTAAGGGCTCTTTTTAGTTCGGCGGTGCCGGCCCGGCACCGAGACCCAGAGGAAAAACATGTCGCGGTTCAACGCGCTCAAAGCTGATTCCGCGTGGCAGAAGCTGTGGGAAGAACGCCGCACCTTCGTCGCGGACGACAACTCGCCCAAACCCAAATCCTACGTCCTCGAAATGTTCCCCTACCCGTCGGGGCGCATCCATATGGGCCACGTCCGCAACTACACGATGGGCGACGTGCTCACGCGCTATCGCCGGATGCGCGGCGTGGAAGTGCTCCACCCGATGGGCTGGGACGCGTTCGGCATGCCCGCCGAGAATGCGGCGATGGAGAAGAAGGTCCATCCCGGCGCCTGGACGCGCGAGAATATCGCGACGATGCGTGCGCAGCTGAAGCGCCTCGGCCTCGCGATCGACTGGACGCGCGAGCTGGCGACGTGCGAGCCCGACTATTACGGGCACGAGCAGGCGCTGTTCCTCGACCTGTTCGCGAACGGCCTGGTCTACCGCAAGGAATCGACCGTCAACTGGGATCCGGTCGACATGACCGTGCTCGCCAACGAGCAGGTGATCGACGGCCGCGGCTGGCGCTCGGGCGCGCTGGTCGAAAAGAAGAAGCTCAACCAGTGGTTCCTCAAGATCACCGATTTCGCCGAGGAGTTGCTCGAGGGCCTGGGCACGCTCGACAAATGGCCCGACAAGGTGCGGCTGATGCAGGAGAACTGGATCGGCAAGTCCGAAGGGCTGCAGTTCCGGTTCCAGCTTTCCGACGGCGGTGAGGTCGAAGTCTTCACCACGCGGCCCGACACGATCTTCGGGTCGAGCTTCGTCGCGATCGCGGCGGACCACCCGATCGCGCGCAAGCTCGCCGAAACGAACCCGGAAGCCGAGGCCTTCATCGCGCAATGCAAGCTCGGCGGCACCACCGCGGCCGAGCTCGAGACGCAGGACAAGCTCGGCTTCGACACCGGCATCCGCGCGGTGCATCCCTTTGATCCCGCTTGGGAGTTGCCGGTCTATATCGCGAACTTCGTGCTGATGGACTATGGCACCGGCGCGGTGTTCGGGGTGCCGGCGCATGACCAACGCGACTTCGAATTCGCCACCAAATACGGGCTGCCGATCCGCCGCGTCGTCTCCGACGGCGACAAGACTGCGCCCGAATTCACCGACTCCGAGGCATATAGTGGTCCCGGCACGCTGGTGAACTCGCACTTCCTCGACGGCATGGACGTGCCCGACGCCAAGCGCGAGGTGATCACCCGCGCCGAAGCCGGCGGCTGGGGCACCGGCACCACCGTGTGGCGGCTGCGCGACTGGGGCGTCTCGCGCCAGCGTTATTGGGGCACGCCGATCCCGATCATCCATTGCGAGGCGTGCGGCGTGGTCCCGGCCCCGCGCGAGTCGCTGCCGATCGTGCTGCCCGAGGACGTATCGTTCGACATCCCCGGCAACCCGCTCGACCGGCATCCGACCTGGCGCCAGGTCGACTGCCCGACTTGCGGCAAGCCGGCGCGGCGCGAGACCGACACGCTCGACACCTTCGTCGATTCGAGCTGGTATTTCATCCGCTTCGCCAGCCAGCCCGGCGACAAGCCGTTCGACCGCGCGATCGCCGAGCAGTGGCTGCCGGTGAATCAGTATATCGGCGGGGTCGAGCATGCGATCCTGCACCTGCTCTACGCCCGCTTCTGGACCCGCGCGCTCAAGCATATCGGCTTGCTCGACGTCGCAGAGCCGTTCGCGGGGCTGTTCACCCAAGGCATGGTCACTCACGAAACCTACAAGGCCGCCGATGGCCGCTGGCTCTCGCCGGGCGAGGTGGTACGCAAGGGCGAGATCTGGGTCGAGGCATCGAACGACGGACCGGTGACCACCGGCCGCATCGAGAAGATGTCCAAGTCCAAGAAGAACACGGTCGATCCCGAGCCGATCGTCGATCAGTATGGCGCCGACGCGGTGCGCTGGTTCGTCTTGTCGGATTCGCCGCCCGAACGTGACCTGGAGTGGACCGAGAACGGCATCGAGGGGGCGTGGCGTTTCGTTCAGCGCCTGTGGCGCCTCTTCGACGGACTCGGTGAGTGGGTGGGCGAAGACAAGCCGCTCGACCGCAAGCTGCACCAGACCATCGCCGGGGTCGCCGCCGACATCGAATCGCTGCAGTTCAACAAGGCCGTGGCCAAGCTCTACGAACTGGTCAACGCGATCGAGAAGGCGCAGCCCAGCGCGTCGCGCGCCACCGCGATCCGCACGATCATCCTGCTCGCCGCGCCGATGACCCCGCACCTCGCCGAGGAAGCCTGGGCCGCGATGGGCAACGGCACGCTGATCGCTGATGCCACATGGCCCGAGGTCGATCCCGCCCTGCTGGTCGAGGACGAAGTGACGATCGCGCTGCAGGTCAACGGCAAGCTGCGCGATACGGTGAAGGCGGCGAAGGGCCAAGCGAAGGACGCACTCGAAGCGATGGCCTTGGCAAATCCCAACGTGCAGCGCATTCTGGAGGGCGCGTCCCCCAGGAAGGTGATCGTGGTGCCCGACCGTCTGGTGAACATCGTCGCATGAGACGCGCTGCGGCCCTGCTCGCGCTTGCCGCGATTGCTTCCGCACTCGGCGGCTGCGGCCTGCGCCCGCTCTATGGCGGCGGCGTCGGCGGGCCGGTGCAGACGATGCTGTCGGGGGTCGAGGTCGCGCCGATCGAGGGCGAGGCCGGCTGGCTCGTCGCCAACGCCGTGCGCGACCGGATCGAGGCGACGCGCAGCGGCACCCCCGCCTACCGGCTCGAGATTCGGCTCGACGATCGTATCGAGGGCCTCGGCGTGCGCCGCGACGACGTGGTGACGCGCGAGCGGCGGACATTGCGCGCACGCTACCAGCTGGTCGAGCTCGCCACCGGCCAGACCGTGCTCGACGCGACCGCGGGATCGGACGCCGGCATCGACGTCGCCGGCTCGGAATATGCGACGATCGCGGCGGAGAAGAGCGCGCTCGAGCGCCTCTCGGGCATCGTCGCCGACCAGATCGTCGCGCGCCTCGCCCGCTACGCGCGCGCCACCGAAACCAAGGGCCAGTGAAGGCCAGCGAAGCGCAGATCCGCGCGCGGCTGGACAAGCCGGGCGCGGACATCCGCCTGTTCCTGCTCTATGGTCCCGATGAGGCGGGCGCCAACGATCTCGCCGCGCGGCTCGGCCGGGCGATGGGCGGCGAGGCCGAGCGCATCGACATCGAAGGACCCACGCTCAAGGCGAATCCGGGGCGACTTGCCGAGGAAGCCGCTTCGCTCTCGCTGTTCGGCGGCGCGCGCTTCATCCGCGTCAGCGGGATCGACGACGATTCGACCGAGGCGGTTCGCCTGCTGCTCGACGCCGAGGTCGCGGGCAACCCGGTGGTCGCGGTCGGCGGCGCGCTCAAGGGCACCGGGCGGCTGCTCAAGCTCGCGCTCGCCGCGCCGGCGGCGATGGCGCACGCTTGCTATGTCCCCGATGCACGCAGCGCCGCCCAGCTCGCCGCGGGAATCGCGCGTGAGAACGGCCTGAGGCTGGTGAACGGCGCGGCCGAGCGGCTCGCCTCGCTGTCGGGTGGCGACCGCGCGGTGCTGGCGCGCGAGATCGAGAAGCTCTCAATCTATCTCGACGCCGCGCCCGATCGGCCGCGCGAGGCCGGGATCGCGGCGCTCGAGGAGATCGGCGCGGACCTCGGCGAGGCCGAGATGCACGGCGCGATCGAGGCGGTGGTCGAAGGGCGCGCCGCCGAGATCGGCGTCGAACTCGCCCGGCTCGAACATGCCGGCGTCTCGGCGATCCCGCTGCTGCGCCAGCTGGTGCGGCGGCTGATGAGCCTCGCCGAGATGCGCGCCGATATCGACCGCGGCGCGTCTCCCGACGAGGTCGTCAAGAAATACCGCGTGTTCTTCAAGGAAGAGATGAGCACCAAGATCGCGCTGCGCCGCTGGACCAGCCCGATGCTGGCACGCGCAGTCGAGCGGGTGCGCGAGGCCGAGCGCGGCATGACTCGCGCTGGCGGGAATGCAGGCCAGGTGATCGCCGACGAGGCGCTGGCGACGTTGGCCCGGGCGGCGGCGCGGGCGCGCTGACGCGGCGCCAGTCGGTTGCGAAGGCGCGCTCGATCTGCGAGCCTCCGTCCATGGTCGAGCCCTTCTCCAGGCAGCGCGGATGCAAGCCTCGACGGCACCGCCATGCCATCGGCTGATTCCGCCACCAATCGCATGCGCGACAAAATGCTGGACGGCGTCGATCTCGCCGCGACGTTCGTTCTGGCGGTCGAATGCGCGTTGATCGGCGTGCAGGCCGACCTCGACTTGTTCGGCATCCTCGTGCTGTCCTTCGTCGGCTCGGTCGGCGGTGCGGTGATCCGCGATCTTCTGCTCGGCGAGCACCCCCTGCCCCGTTCCGCGACTGGGCGCTACGCCGCGCTCGCCGTGGCCGCGACGCTGGCGGTGGTCGGCGCGTCGCTGGCTCTGGGCCATGTCGGCGATTTCACCTCGCCGCTGGCGATCGACATATTCGAGGCGGTCGGCCTCGCGCTTGCCGCGATCGCTGGCGCGCGCAAGTCGCTCGATTACAAGCTCAACAGCGCCGCCGTCGTGGTCATCGCCACGGTCAACGGTTGTGGCGGGGGCATGCTTCGCGACGTGCTCACCGCGCGCGTGCCCTCCGTCCTACACGAGGATTTCTACGCCACGGCCGCCGTCGCCGGCGCCGTGCTGCTTGTCCTGCTGGTCAGGCGCTTCGGGATTCGCCAGCATGTGTCCGAACCGATCGCCGGCGTGACGATCTTCGCCCTGCGCACTGCCGCGTTGATCGGCGAGTGGCGGTTGCCGCATCTACGATAGAGCAAACAAATGATTGAGAAATCTATATTTTCTCACCCGTGAGCCGCTGACAAACCATGTCGAGCTGGTCCAGCGTCGAATAGGCCAGCGTCACCGTCCCGCCCTTCTCGCCATAGCTGATGCGGACGTTGAGACCGAGCACGTCGCCCAGCTGACGCTCGAGCGCAGCGATATCGGCATTGGGACCGAGTTCCGCACCGGCACTCGCCTTGCCCGACGCACGCGGCTTGGCCTCGCGCGCGAGCTTCTCGGTCTCGCGCACCGACAGGTCGCGCTCGACGACGATGCGGGCGAGCTTCTCTGGATCGGGCGCTCCGATCAGCGCGCGCGCATGCCCCATCGTCAACGCGCCCTCGACCACGCGCTCGCGCACGCTTTGCGGGAGGTCGAGCAGACGCAGCAGATTGGCGATATGGCTGCGCGATTTGTGGACGATCCGTGCGAGCGCATCCTGGGTATGCCCGAACTGGCCGATCAGCTTGGCATAGGCCTCGGCTTCCTCGATCGCGTTCAGGTCCTCACGCTGGATATTCTCGACGATCGCGATCTCGAGCGTCTCGGCCTCGTCGAGGTCACGGACGATCACCGGCACCTCGTGCAGCCGTGCGCGCTGCGCCGCGCGCCAGCGGCGCTCGCCGGCGACGATCTGGTATTCCTTACCGTGCGGCCGCACGACGATCGGCTGGATCAGCCCGCGCGCCGCGATCGACTTGGCAAGCTCGTCGAGCGCATCATCGTCGAAATGGCGGCGCGGCTGCTCGGGATGCGGCTTCAACGAGCTGACCGGGAGCATGCGCACCCCGGCCGAGGGCTCGGCACCGGGGCGGATCGGCTCCTCGCGCTCGACATCGCCGAGCAGCGCGCTGAGGCCGCGGCCAAGGCCGGGCTTGGGCTTGCGTAGCGGGGTGACGGAGCCGGTGGAGGGAGTTTCGTCGTTCATGCGGCTTTCCTGAGCCTGGGCAGGCGGTCGATCACTTCACGGGCGAGCGCGATATAGGCCTCGGACCCGGCACAGCGATAATCGTAGATCAGCGCGGGCACGCCATGGCTTGGCGCTTCGGAGAGTCGGACGTTGCGCGGGATCACGGTATCGAACACAACTCGCCCAAGCACCGCGCGCACATCGTCCGAGACCTGGTCGGTCAGGCGATTGCGCCGGTCGTACATAGTGAGGACGACGCCGAGGATTGACAGACCGGGATTGAAGCGGCTCCGGATTCGTTCGACCGTGTTGAGCAGCTGGCTCAACCCCTCGAGCGCGAAGAATTCGCATTGCAACGGCACAAGCAGCGCGTCCGATGATACCATCGCGTTGATTGTGAGCAGGCCTAGCGAGGGCGGGCAGTCGATCAAGACCACGTCCCAACGCTGCTCGCTGCGGTCGATCGCGCTATCCAGGCGATGCGTGCGCGCATCGAACTCGATCAGCTCAATCTCCGCGCCCGACAGGTCGACGGTGGCGGGAACGATGTCGAGCCCCGGCACGCGCGTGGGGACCGCAACTTCCTCCAAGGTGGCGTCGCCGACGAGCAGATCATAGGTTGAGCGCTCACGATCCGCGCGGCCAATGCCGAGCCCGGTCGAGCAATTCCCCTGCGGGTCGAGATCGAGCAGAAGCACGCGCTGGCCCGTCGCCGCGAGCGCCGTTCCGACGTTGATCGCGGTCGTCGTCTTGCCCACCCCGCCCTTTTGGTTCGCAATGGCGATACAGATCATCTCGGGCGGACCTCCCTGGCGACGACGATGAGTGAGTCGGAAGCCGTGATGCTCGGTTCCACGTGGAACGAACCATGCCAGTTGCGGCGCGCCTCTTCTACCTCCGATTGCGCATTTCGGCCCTTGGGCAACACCCAGACTGTGGAAGACGTGGATCGATTCGAGGCGATCCGCAGCAACATCTCCAGCGAGGCGACGGCGCGCGCTGAGATCACGGATGCCGGTCCGGTCGTACGCTCGATCTTTGCAGTGTGAATGACGGCATGATCCAGCTCCAGCTCGCTCGTGGCGCGGGCGAGGAAATCCGTGCGGAGCTTGCGCGGTTCGACCATCTCGATAGGCGCGTCCCGCAACAGCGCAATGACGATCCCGGGCAAACCCGCACCGCTCCCGATATCGAGCCATAGCCCCTCTTCGGGCGCAATGCTCAGAAGCTGCGCCGAATCGACGATATGGCGCGTCCAGATCTGGTCCAGCGTCGAGGGCGCGATCAGATTCTGCCGTGCCGCCTCATCCCGCAGGAGGGAGACGAAGACCTCCAGGCGTGTTTCACGTGAAACGCCGAAGCGATGGCGAACCCAGTCCCGCGCCTGCTCCTCATTCATGCCGCGCGCCGCACATGGAGCATGATCGCAGTGAGCGCGGCGGGCGTGATCCCACGCACCCGTGATGCATCGCCGATCGTCGCTGGACGCGCGGCGAACAGCCGCTCGACCATCTCGTTGGAGAGCCCAGGGATCGCGGCATAGTCGAGCGACTCAGCGATCGGTGTTCCATCCGCCCGCGTCATTGCCGCCTGCTCCGCCGCTTGGCGCTCAAGATAGGGCGCGTAACGCGCATCTTCGATCAGTTCCGCGAGTAGTTCGGGAGCGGCCTCCTCCAGCTCGATCCCCAAATGCGCCACATCGACCCCAGGGAAACGCAGCCACTCGAAGCCACTTCGCCGCGCGCCGTCCTGCGACACTGGAGCCCCGGCTCGCCCTAGCTCATGCGCGGTGCGCTGGGCGGAGAAGGCAGCGTCAAGGTTTGCGCGCGTTTCGCGGCGCCTGGCCAAGTGCGCGCGGCGCTCTTCACCGATGCAACCCATCGCTTCCCCGACCGCACCCAACCGGGTCTCGGCATTGTCGGCGCGCAGCCGCAACCGGTACTCGGCGCGCGCGGTCAGCATGCGATAGGGTTCGGTGACGCCTTGCAGCGTCAGGTCGTCGACCATCACGCCGATATAGCTGAGTTCGCGCGGCAGGATCATCGGCTCACGGCCGCTCGACATCGCCGCTGCGTTGACACCCGCAACCAGGCCCTGTGCCGCCGCCTCCTCATATCCCGTCGTGCCGTTGATCTGACCAGCGCAGAACAGGCCAGCGACATCACGGCTCTCGAGCGACGCCGAGAGCGCGCGCGGGTCGACGTGATCATATTCGACGGCATAGCCGGGGGTGACGATCACGGCGCGATCGAGGCCCGGGATCGATGCGATCATCGCCTGCTGGACATCCGTCGGCAGTGAAGTCGACAGGCCGTTGGGATAGACCAAGCTGGTATCCAGACCCTCGGGCTCGAGGAAAATCTGATGCCCGTCGCGGTCCCCGAAACGGAAGATCTTGTCCTCGATTGAAGGGCAATAGCGCGGCCCACCCGCTTCGATCGCCCCGCTGAACAGAGGAGAACGATCGAGGCCATCGCGGATGATATCGTGGGTCGCGTGGGTGGTGCGCGTGATCGCACAGGCAAGCTGGGGCAAGCGTGGCGTCCGCGTGAGCGGCGACATGCGCCACGGATCGCGGTCCGAAGGCTGCTCTTCCAACGCGCCCCAATCGATGCTGCGCGCATCGAGACGCGGCGGGGTGCCAGTCTTGAGCCGGGTGATGGGAAGCCCGAGCTCGCGAAGCTGCAAGCCCAGCGCGGTAGCCGCGCGCTCGCCGAGGCGCCCGCCGGTCTCGCGCTCCTCACCGCGGAAGATGCGACCGCCAAGGAAGGTACCGCTGGCGAGCACCACGGCGCCACAGCCGAGCAACTCGCCATCACCGAGCTCGATTCCCGTCGCCCGGCCCTGCTCGATGACGAGCCCGATCGCTTCTCCGGGAACGATATCGAGCCCATTCTGGGCCGCGAGCATTTCCTGGACCGCTATCGCATACAGCTTTCGGTCGGCCTGAACGCGCGGGCCCTGCACCGCAGGTCCCTTCGACCGATTGAGCAGGCGGTAGTGGATAGCGGCTCGATCGGCGGCACGCGCGATCAGCCCGTCGAGCGCATCGACCTCGCGCACGAGATGACCTTTGCCCAGCCCCCCAATTGCTGGGTTACACGACATCGCGCCGAGCGTCGCCGGATCGAAGGTGACCAACGCCGTGCGCGCGCCGCAGCGTGCAGCAGCAGCCGCAGCTTCCGTGCCGGCGTGGCCGCCGCCGATCACGATCACATCCCATGTCCGCATAACACTTCAAATAGCGACGCAGCCCCTCTCGGTCAAAAGCGTTCCACGTGGAACATCATTTGCCGATGCAGAAACGGCCGAACAAGGCGTCGAGCATCGCTTCCACCCCTGCCTTGCCAGTGACCCGGTCGAACGCACGCAATGCGCGGCGTAGTTCTTCAGCGGCCAGAAGCGAGTCTGTGACGGTCGCTACGCTGCGCAGCCCTTCGACGGCCAGTGCTGCAAGCTCGCGCTGCCGCTGGTTGAGTGGAACCGAGTCCTCCGGAGGCAGAAGCTCGCGCGCGATCAAGTCGATCGAATGCCACAGCGTTGCCAGGCCCGCTCCCGTCGTCGCCGACACCGGGATACGGTCGGCCTTCCCTTCTTGTCGCCCTGGTTGATCCGCGCGGGCGTGGATCTTCAGATGCGGCCGCCCGACCAACTCGCCTGGGAGCGGTCGATCATCGAGCCACAGGATCAGGTCAGCCTGTGCGAGCGACTCCTGCGCCCGATCGATTCCGATCCGCTCGACAATGTCGCTCGGCGCGTCGTGCAAGCCTGCCGTGTCCGTGAGCAGATAGGCAATGCCGCCGCGCATCACCGGAACCTCGATCCGGTCGCGTGTCGTGCCGGCCAGCGGCGAGACGATCGCCGCCTCGCGCTCGGCCAGCGCATTGAGCAGGGTCGATTTGCCCACATTGGGCGGTCCCGCGAGCACCACGCGAATCCCGTCGCGCAGACGCTCGACCGCCGGCTGGGCGACGACCGCCACGATCTCGTCCGCAAGCGCCTCGGCAGCAACGCGCACCCGGTCCAGCAACTCACCTTCCGCCGCGACATCGGCTTCGTCCGCGTGATCAAGCGACGCTTCGACCGCCGCCGAGAGTTGCAGCGTCCGTGTCGCCCAGCCCTCGACGCGGCGCCGGATCCCGCCTTCCGCGGCGCGCAGCGCGGCGCGGCGTTGACCTTCGGTCTCGGCGGCGAGCAAATCCGCGAGGCCTTCCGCCTCAGTCAGGTCGATGCGGCCATTCGTCAGCGCGCGACGCGTGAACTCGCCCGGCTCGGCACTACGAAGGCCGGGAATGGCGGCGAGTGCAGCCTCCACCGCCCGGACCACGGCACGGCCCCCATGAAGATGCAGTTCGGCCAGATCCTCGCCAGTAACGGTATGCGGTCCGGGAAAGACGAGCACCAGCGCGCGATCGAGATGCGCGTCCCCGTCGCGCAAGGTCCGCAGCGCAGCATGGCGAGGCGGAGGCAACGAGCCGGCCAACCGCTCCGTCGCGCCGAACGCGCCAGGCCCGGAGATACGAACAATCGCGATTGCCGCCGGCGGCTGGCCGCTCGACAGGGCGAAGATCGTGTCGGCGGAAACCGCGTCGCTCACTCGCCGCCGCTGCGCTTGCCCATATCGAACATGCCGCGCCAGAAATTCATCCCGGCCTCGCCCATCGGCATCCAGCTCTTCATCATCGTCTCGATCATCTCTGGATTGACCATCCCCTTATCCATCGAATCGAGCAGCATCTTGATATAATGGTCATGGACCGGCGTGAAATCGGGCAGCCCCATCGTGCGGCGCGCTTCTTCCGGGGTGCAATCGATTGCGACATTGATCTTCATCGGCTCTCTCCGCTTGAGCGGGACGCCCGCCCTGCCCTACGCTGCGCTCATGTATGCGCGCGACTATGTCCTAACCGCAACGCCCATCGCTCAACAGATCCCACGCCCATTTCACAGGAGAGCTTAAGGATTTTCACGCTTTCATTCGCGCACCTTGAGTCACCGCGGCGGCGCGCTCGCAGGTTGCTCGATACGAACAGCCACTCTTTTAGGAGACCAACATGGCGACGACCACGATTCCGAGTCTCGATCACAGCGGCAGCTTCCAGGCCTATCGTGCTGATCCCCAGCGGGATCCGCGCGGCGCGATCGTCGTGATCCAGGAGATCTTCGGGGTGAACGAAGGCATCCGGCGCAAATGCGATCACTTCGCCGCGCTCGGCTACATGGCGTTCGCACCCGACCTGTTCTGGCGGCTCGAGCCGGCAATCGAACTCGACCCAGACGTGCCCGCACAATTCCAACAAGCGCTCGACTGGATGGGCAAGTTCGACCAGGACAAGGGCATTGAGGATATCGAGGCGACGATCCGCGCGGCGCGCGCAGCGAGTGGCGGCAAAGTGGGAGTCACCGGTTACTGCCTCGGCGGGCGGCTCGCCTATATGACGGCTGCGCGCACCGACAGCGATGCGACCGTTGGCTATTACGCGGTGGGCATCGATAGCCTGCTCGGCGAGAAGCACGCGATCGCGAATCCGCTGATGCTGCACATCGCCGGCGACGATCACTTCGTGTCGAAGGAGATCCAGGCGACGATGCACCAGGGCTTGGACGATCATCCCAAGGTGACGCTACACGATTATCCGGGCGAGGATCACGGCTTCGCGACCGAGATGGGCAAGCGCCGCTCCGACGCCGCAGCCGAACTCGCGGACAGTCGCACGGAGGCATTCTTCGCGGCGCATATCGGCTGAGAGATAAACGGCTCAGCTGATCAGCTGAAGGATCCCGACCTCACGGTCGACCATGCCGTCATAGATCATCTTGCTGGCTACATACAGGATCACCAGCAGGCCGATCCAGGCGATCCAGCGATAGCGCTCGATATATTTGGCGATGATGTTCGCCGCGACGCCCATCAGCGCGACCGCGATGACCAGGCCGACCATCAGGATGCCCGGATGCTCGCGTGCGGCACCGGCGACCGCAAGGACATTGTCGAGGCTCATCGAGACGTCGGCGATCGCGACCGCCCAGGCCGCACCGGCGAAGCTCTTGGCCGACCTGAGGCCCGACCGCTCGTCGCCTTCGATCTCGGGTGATCCCGCGCTCTGCCGCGAATGGCTGATTTCGCGGTACATTTTCCACGCGACCCACAATAGCAGCACGCCGCCGGCGAAGACCAGGCCGATGACCTGAAGCAGCTGAGTCACCACCAGCGCGAAGATGATCCGCAGGAACAGCGCGGCGATGATGCCGATCAGGATCACCTTCTTGCGCTGATCCGGCGTGAGACCGGCTGCTAGTGCGCCGATCACGATCGCATTGTCGCCCGCCAGCACGATGTCGATCAGGATCACTTGGCCAAACGCGAGCCAAGCCGAGGCGCTGCCCGAAAACAGACCCGCGAAATCGTGGACGATATGCGCCCAGAGCTCGGACATGGGCTCCTACTTCAAGCTGACAGGTGCGATCCCCAACGCACCCCGCCCGCATCCGTTCAATCATGTCCGTCAGACGGGTCGCGCAGCGAACCCCGGCGAGTCCGGAGCCGGCACCGCCGACTCCGGCCGCGATCACTGGTTCATCGAGTCGAAGAAATCCTCGTTGGTCTTCGAATCCTTCATCTTGTCGAGCAGGAACTCCATCGCGTCGACGGTTCCCATCTGCATGAGGATGCGGCGCAGCACCCACATCTTGCTGAGCGTGCCCTTCTCGACCAGCAGCTCTTCCTTGCGGGTGCCGGACTTGCCGACGTCCATCGCCGGGAAGATGCGCTTGTCCGCGACCTTGCGGTCGAGCACGATCTCGGAGTTGCCGGTGCCCTTGAACTCCTCGAAGATCACTTCGTCCATGCGGCTGCCGGTGTCGATCAGCGCGGTGGCGATGATCGAGAGCGAGCCACCTTCCTCGATGTTGCGCGCGGCGCCGAAGAAGCGCTTGGGACGCTGCAGCGCATTGGCGTCGACGCCGCCGGTGAGCACCTTGCCCGAGCTCGGCACGACGGTGTTGTAGGCGCGGCCGAGGCGGGTGATCGAGTCGAGCAGGATGACGACATCCTTCTTGTGCTCGACCAGGCGCTTGGCCTTCTCGATCACCATCTCGGCGACCTGGACGTGGCGCGTCGCGGGCTCGTCGAAGGTCGAGGACACGACCTCGCCCTTCACCGAGCGCTGCATGTCGGTGACTTCCTCGGGCCGCTCGTCGATCAGCAGGACGAGCAGGAACACCTCGGGATGGTTGTCGGTGATCGCCTTGGCGATGTTCTGCAGCATCACCGTCTTGCCGACGCGCGGCGGCGCGACGATCAGCGTGCGCTGGCCCTTGCCCTGCGGCGAGACGATGTCGATGACGCGCGCCGACTTGTCCTTCTGGGTCGGGTCGGCGGGATCGAGGGTGAGCTTCTGCTCGGGATAGAGCGGCGTCAAATTGTCGAAATTGACGCGGTGGCGCACCGCCTCGGGATCGTCGAAATTGACGCTGACGAGCTTGGTGAGGGCGAAATAGCGTTCGCCGTCCTTGGGCGCGCGGATCTCGCCTTCGACCGTATCGCCGGTACGCAGGCCGAATTTGCGGACCTGGTTGGGCGAGACATAGATGTCGTCGGGGCCGGCGAGATAATTGGCCTGCGGGCTACGCAGGAAGCCGAAGCCGTCGGGCAGCACCTCGATCGTGCCCTCGCCCATGATCTGCTCGCCATTTTCGGCCTGGGCCTTGAGGATGGCGAACATCAGGTCTTGCTTGCGAAGCGTCGAGGCGCTTTCGACACCGAGCTCCTCGGCCATGCTGACCAGTTCGGCGGGAGCGGTTTTCTTCAAATCTTTCAAATGCATGGGGGAAGTCCGTGTGCGATCGCTTGGATGGTTTTCGGGCGTTGGGACGCGCGGCGATGGCTTGAGGAAAAGGAAGGCGCCGGCCGCCGCCAGGACGGCGACGCGACAGGCGCGGCTTAGGATTCGGGCCGATTCAAGTCAAGCGGTCAGAAGGGGCGGACCACCGCAAGAATAACGATCAATGCGACGAAGATCGCGGGAAGCTCGTTGAGCATGCGCAGGCGCCGGGAGTCGACGGTAGCCTGTCCCGCTGCCAGCTTCTTCGAATAGCTCACCGCCCAGCCGTTATAACCCGATAGCAGGATCACCAGCAGCAGCTTGGCGTGGAGCCAGCCGAGCCCGGCACCACCCTCGAGCAAGCCGAGATTAATCGCAAGTGCGAGTCCGAGGATCCACACCATCGCCATCGACGGCATCAGGATCACGCTGCGCAGCTTGGCTTCGCGATCGGCCCAAGCCTTGGCCTGGACGGGGTCGCCGAGCGCTTCCTGGTGATGGACGAGATAGCGCGGCAGAATGAACAGCCCCGCCATCCAGAAGATGACGAAGATGATGTGCGCCGCTTTGACCCACAACCAGGCCGCACCCAGAAATCCGGTCATCTCGCTGTCCCCCGCACGATCCCGATCAGCTGCTCGACATGGGCGATCGGTGTATCCGGCTGGATGCCGTGCCCGAGATTGAAGATATGGGGGCGATCGGCGAACGCATCAAGGACGTGCTGCGCGGCCGCCTCGAGCTCAGCGCCGCCGGCGATCAGCGCGAGCGGATCCAGATTGCCCTGCACCGGCAGCCCGGCCGGCAATTCGCGATGCGCCCAGACCGGATCGACCGTCTCGTCGAGCCCGATCGCATCCACGCCGGTCTCGCGCGCATAAGCGGCAAGCTTGCCG
>NZ_JBCNMA010000008.1:0-64579 GCF_039595165.1 Sphingomonas sp. | reverse complement strand
GCTTCGGATGCTGCCTTCACATAGGTGCCGATGCCGCCGAACCAGATGAGGTCGACCGGCGCCTTGAGGATCGCCGAGATGAGCGCGCCGGGCTCGATCTCCGTCGCCTCGATGCCGAGCGCTTCGCGGACTTGCGGGCTGAGCTTGATCACCTTCTCGGTGCGCGCGAACACGCCGCCGCCTTTGGAGATCAGCGCCGGGTCATAGTCCGCCCAGCTCGACCGCGGGAGCGCGAACATGCGGTTGCGCTCCTCCCAGCTCGCCGCCGGATCGGGACCGGGGTCGAGGAAGATGTGGCGGTGGTCGAACGCCGCGACCAGCTTGATCGCCTTGGACAGCAGCATGCCGTTGCCGAACACGTCGCCCGACATGTCGCCGCAGCCGGCGACGCGGATGCTCTCCGTCTGGACGTCGGTGCCCATCTCGAGGAAGTGGCGCTGGACGCTGACCCAGCCGCCCCTGGCGGTGATGCCCATCGCCTTGTGGTCGTAGCCGACCGAGCCGCCCGAGGCGAAGGCGTCGCCGAGCCAGAAGCCGCGATCGATCGCGATCGCGTTGGCGACGTCGGAGAAGGTCGCGGTGCCCTTGTCGGCGGCGACGACGAAATAGGGGTCCTCGCCGTCATGGATCACGACACGCTCGGGATGGACGACCTTGCCCGCGACGATGTTGTCGGTAACCGACAGCAGCGAGCGGATGAAGATACGGTAGCTTTCCTTGCCTTCCTCGAACCAGGCGTCGCGATCGACGGCGGGGGAGGGGAGCAGCTTGGGATAGAAGCCGCCCTTCGCGCCGGTCGGCACGATCACGGCGTTCTTGACGCGCTGCGCCTTCATCAGGCCGAGGATCTCGGTGCGGAAATCGTCGCGGCGGTCGGACCAGCGCAGGCCGCCACGCGCGACCGGGCCGGCGCGCAGGTGGATGCCCTCGACCCGCGGCGAATAGACCCAGATCTCGCGCCACGGGAGCGGGGCGGGCAGGTTGGGCACCTTGGCGCTGTCGAGCTTGAACGCGAGCGCCTCGGCCGCCGCGGGGGCGAAGGCGTTGGTGCGCAGCGTGGCGCGGATCACCCCGGCGATGGCCCGCAGGATGCGGTCGTCGTCGATCGCGCTGACCGCGTCGAGACCGGCGGCGATCGCGGCATCGGCGGCCTTGACCGCCTCGGCGCTGCCCTTGGCGCGCGCCGGATCGTGCGCGGCGGCGAAGCGCTCGACCAAGGCGGTGGCGACCGCGGGCGCGCGGCGCAGCGCCTCGACCACTGTGGCTAGGCCATAAGCGAGGCCGGTCTGGCGGAGGTAGCGGAACCAGGCACGGAGAAGCACGACCGACGCGGGGGCGAGGCCGGCCTCGACGATCAGGCGGTTGAACGCGTCATTCTCCGCTCGCAGTTCGAGCACGGCCGCGATCGCCTCCTCGACCGTCGCGGTGTCGCCCTTGCGCGTGCCGCCGCCGGCGAGCGCGACCTCGAAGTCGTGGATATAGGCGCCGGCGTCGCCAGGCAGCGCGGTCGGCACTTCCTCGATCACGCGGAAGCCGAAATTCTCGAACACCGGCACCGCGTCGGACAGCGGCAGCGGGCCGCCGAGGCGGTAGAGCTTGATGCGCAGCTTGTCGCCCTGGTCGAAGATGCGGACCGAGCGGGCATTGACGTCGGCGAGCCCGGCGATGCGGACGACGTCCCGCGCCGCCTCCTCGGGCGGATTGCCGTTGCGATAGCCGAGCGGGAAGGCGGGGGCGTAGCGCAGCGCGAGGCGCGCGGCGCGGGCGGCGGCGAGGCCATCCTCGACAAGCGCGCTCTCCACCGCGGGCAGCCAGCCGCGCACCATCCGCTCGAGTTCGGCATCGAGCGCGGCGGCGTCGGGCATGCGGCCCTCGCCGCGCAGGTCGAGCGTGTAGCGCAGCAGCGCGACGGGGCCGTCCTCGAGCGCGATCGACCAGCTGATCTGGGTGGCGTTCGATTCACGCTCGAGCATCTCGCCGATCGCGACGCGGCGCCCGGTCGAGACCTCGTCGCGCGGCAGCCACACGAAGGCGAAGAGATGGCGGCCGAGCGCGCTGCGGATCAGGATCAGCTTGGAGCGCGGGCGGTCGGTCACCGACATGGCGGTGAGCGCGATCTGCTCCAGCGCCTCCTGCGGGAAGGCGGTGGTGAGATCGTGCGGCAGACCGGTCAGTGCGTGCGCCAGCGCCTTGCCGGTATGGCCGCGCGGGTCGAAGCCGAACTTGGTCTCGAGCGCCGACAGGCGCGCGCGCAGCACGGGCACTTCGTCGGGCGTCGAATGGAGCGCCGCACTGGTCCACAGGCCGGCATGGACCGAGAGGCCGGTCACCTCCGCGCCCTCGCGCACCGGCACGAGCACGAGATCGAGCGGGGCGCGGCGATGGACGGTCGAGATGAGGTTGGACTTGAGCAGCAACGGCGGCTGGCCGCCCTTCTCGAACCACTCGACCGCGAGCGCGCGCGAGGCGTCGGCGAGCAGCGGCGTGTCGAGCTTCATGCGGCAGATGCCGGCGGCGTCGGTGACCTTGCCGTCTGTGTGCCAGGTCTCATGGCCGACCAACGTCATGCTGCCACCCTGGAACCAGCGCAGCAGCGACGCGGCTTCGGGATCGCCGACGCGATTGGCGTCCTCGGTCATCGCCCGGCGCAGCTCGGGCCAGTCGGTCACCGCGGCGCGGACATGGCCGAGATTGCGTTCGAGATCGCGGACCAGGCCAGTGCGGTCGCGGGCGTCGGCGCGCTCCAGCTCCATATAGACCATCGATTCGCGCGAGCCCCCGGCGCCGATGCCGGTGAGCGAGCCGTCGCCCGCGCGCTCGACCGAAACGACCGGGTGGATCACGCGGCGGATCGCGATGTCGTGCGCGGCGATCGTGGCGGAGATCGAGTCGACCAGGAACGGCATGTCGTCGTTGACGACCGCGAGCCGCATCGCGCGGCTGTCCTCGCCCAGGCCGGTCTCCAGCGCGATGCCCGGCGTGCACGGCGCCCGCGTCGCCGCGGCCTCGGCGACGAAGCGGGCGGCAGCGGTGCGTTCGGCGTCGCCGAACCCCTCAAGCTCTCCCGGCAGGGCCCCATCGGTGAGACGCGATTGCAGCGCCTCGGCGAGCGACTTGATCGGCTTGCTCATGGCGCCGGGCTATGCGCCGGGACGCGGCGCGGCTCAAGGCTTGCTGCACTGCACCGAAACAATTGAGACGATGTTGCCGTGCCACCGGTGGCAGCCGACACAAAGCTGCGCGGGAGGTGCCGCTTGGCTACGACCGTTTCGGTGCCGCGGCGGCGATCAGGCCGCGGCCTTGCGCACCAGGCGCTCGGCGAGCGCGGGATCGTCCTCGAGTTTGGCGACGACGTCGAGCATGCCGTCCTCCCCGGCGCGC
The DNA here is from genome assembly GCF_039595165.1 of Sphingomonas sp. GTDB lineage: Bacteria > Pseudomonadota > Alphaproteobacteria > Sphingomonadales > Sphingomonadaceae > Sphingomonas. The sequence goes on along the minus strand of NZ_JBCNMA010000008.1, from coordinate 61,198 downwards.
GCGAGCAGCAGGACGAACTCGTTGTCGCCGGCCTCGATCTCGACATGGGCGAGCGGGGGACGGCTGCGCAACTCCTCGGCGGCGCGGGCATAGATGTCGGTTCGCGGCGCAGGCTTGCGCAGCGCGCGCTCGGCCTTGACGATCGCCTTGATCCCGCCGGGGTCGGCGGTGAGGAAGGCCTCGAGCCCACCCTCGGGCACCTCGTTGCGGCGCGCGTTGCTCATCACCGCGGCGAATTCGGTGAGGCGCGTCTTGTCATAGTCGGTGCCGAAGACGAGCTTGGCGGCGGCGGTCATCGGCGCGCGCGCCTGAACGGTGATCGCGGCCTCGGCGAGCAGCGCGGCATAGCCGTCCGCGTCCGATTCGGCGGCGCAGGCAAAGTCATAGGCCCGCGACAGCGCGCGGTAGAGCGAAGCGCGGCTGCGCGTGTCGGCGGCGCGCGCCGCGGCGGCGCTTTCGCGCGCCAGCGCCAAGCGGCCGGCGAGCGTTTCGAGAATGCTGGCGACGTCGTCGTGTGGGACTGCGGGTTCGGGCTCGTCGGTGATCGGCGCGCTGGGGCCGTCTGCCCAGACCGCGGTCGCGGCGGCGGGCGGCGGCGCGGAGCGGCGCGCCTCCTCATATTCCCGTTCGAGCTTCGCCTGGGTCTCGGCGTCGACCATCTCCTTCCAGTTGATCACGCCATAGATGAAGTCGATCGTGTCCTCGTCGGAGGAGAAGGGCATCAGGATGCCGCGATACAGCGTGTTATGTCCGCGCTGGCCGACGAACTCGGCCTCGAAGCCGATCGGCGCGCGGTTGGCGATGATCTGGAGATAATGGTCGGTCAGACGCGAGAGCAGCGAGCGGCTGGGCACTTCGCCGACATGGGTGATGTCGCTGGTGACTCCGCATTCCTCGCGGAGCGAGCCGCCGAGATAGCGAAGCGCGGGATTCTCGATCCCGACGGTGAAGTCGAGCAGCACGCTGTGCGGCCCGAAATCGGCGATGCTCTCGGGATCGAGATCCTCGATCGAGGGATAGGCACGGCCGCGCAGCAGCGACACCCAGTGGTTGTAGGCGCGCACATGCATGCGGCGCTCGTCGGTGCCGATGTCGATCCGGTGCTGCCGGCTGCCCGAATCGCTGACGCCAGTGTCGTCGAGATCGGTTTCGTGGCGGTCTTCCAGTCCGCGGGTGTCCATGCGCATGCTCCACAGAGGGCCAACGCCCTCAAACATGCCGAGTCTGCGCCTGCCATGGTAAATCTTGTGTAAAGACCCGGCGCGGGCTCAACCGTTTCGCAACGCTTGTCAGCCAGGGAAGAGGCTGGTAAGCGCCGCCACCTTCCCCGGCGACGCGCCGGGCGCGCCGCTTTAGCTCAGTTGGTAGAGCATCGCATTCGTAATGCGGGGGTCACAGGTTCGAGTCCTGTAAGCGGCACCATCGTTTCGCTGAGAATTCTGCGCCTTTCCCGAGTCGCGGTCAACCAAAATCGTAGCCGCATTCCCTGTTTTGGACAGCGAATGGACAGCAGAAAACTGGTGGGCAGCGGTCATCACGCGCCGGAAAATCTTGGACAGCGCGGCCTTGGCATCGGCCATATGATTCGGATCGTACTTGGCGTAGCGCGCGGTGACTGACTTGACCGCCTCGTGGCCGAGGAGGCTCTCGATCTGGATCGCGGGGACGGTCCCCATCTTTCGCAGCTCCGTCGCCACGGTGTAGCGGATCGTCTTCGCGACGGCCTCGGGCGGGAGACCAAGCACGCGCCGGATTGTCCGCCATGCCCGCTTGCGCGACTTCACCGTGTCAGCGCCGTCCTTGGCCCATTGGCGAAGGATTGGCTGCACCTCGTGGATCGAGGGCACGACAGGATTGCGCTTGCGGGTTCTCGCCTTGCCGACAGGATGAAGGTCGATCAGGCCGTGCGCGTCGTCGTACTGCGCGCGCGGATCGAATGCCAGCGCGGCTTCTGGTCGGCACGCTGTCGCCAGTTGCAGGACCAGCCACCGGAACATGCCGATGCCGTCCTTATCGGTCGCTGACATCGCAGCAACGGCGATGATCGCGCCGAGCTGGTCGATGGTGTAGAGGTATTCCCGAGCTGTCGAGCGGTGGCGCTTGTCCACCTTGGCCAGCTTGTTCGCCATAGGGATGCGGCCGAAGTCGATCTGTCGATTGATGGCAGCTCCGATGCGAGCAAGGTCCGAGTGGACGGTTTCGCCGCGCACGCCTTCGCTCCGGTGCCGATATGTCTTGCCGCGCCAATCGACCTCGTAGCTGTGCGGCCCCATGCGCCAGGCAATGAAGCGGGCAAACAATGAGGTATCGGCGGCTGCTACGGTCACGCCAGCGTTCCCGTCCTCGATGAGGAATCCGAAGAAATGGCGGATCGAACATGCGATGGAATCGGGGCGCTCGGCTTTACGGCCATGCTCCTCCCAATAGACCATGATCGCCGGCACGAGCCCGGCAATCTCGCTCGGCTGCGGCTGCGTGGATCTGATGCGATCGACGTGCGCGTGGAGCCATGCCTTGGCATCATCTAAGCTCCTGCACTTAGTGCTGAGATATACGACCTGGCGAGTTCCTTTCCGGTAGGTAGCGGCTTGCCAGATGTTTGGAGACTTCTCGTCCCTTCGCTTGTCGAGCCAGAAGTCGCCAACGATGTAGGGGCTATCTTGACGGGACACCGGGCCTGCAACTCCTCGATTTTCTTGAGCGTGATGGTCTGGAATACACCCAACTCGGCCAACACGGCTATCTCGTCGGACGACACATTGAAGCCCGTCCCATTGCGAAGCGCGCGCTCCATTTTTTTGGCAAGGGACAGGACATCGCCCACGGCTACCTCCTCCCCGGTATAGAGTAGGGGATGGTCATGGCTGGCCGTCCACGTAGGTTGTCACGGTTCGGCCGCGAAGCTTCAGCGTGCCGCCGTTTATCTTGACGCCTTCCGCGCCCAGGTTCATCGCGGTGATGACAGTTGGGGTAAGAAGCTCGTCGCGCACCCTCTCGAAGTCGAAGCCGTGCTTGCGCTCAAGGTAGCGAATGACGGCATGATCGGAAACACGGGGCTTAGCCTCCATCTCCTTCAGCTTCTCGCGCAGTTCCGTCCGCTGTTGCGACAGCTTAGAGCGCGTGCGATCGATGTTGCCGAGTTGCTCTCGGATAGGCTTGGCGTCTGAGTCGAGCGAGGCGAGCCGCGCGTCGAGTTCCTCAATCTGCTCGCGAATGGTGGCTGCGAGGTTCTGCATTGCTACTCCACCACCGTCAGAGATTGATCTTCCTGGGATGCTAGAGCGCGGAGAGCAGCTGCGCAGAGGGCGAGGGCTGGAGTCGCGCAGGAAAGGATGCGAATTTTATTTTCGCCATCTGACGGGATCACGCGGTCAAGCACCGCACCACCCGTTGCGAACAGAACCCAAGTCCACCCTTCAGGCACCAGAGCTATCGCCGCCTCAAGGCCGCAATTCCAGCATAGGCAGTTCAGCACCCTTGCGCGCAGCTTAGCCCACGCGTCGAACTCGGGCGCAAACATCGGCACGCGACGTGGCTGATAATCAGCCTCAGGCTTAGGATGCATCGCCGCGAACGCAGCTTGGATTATTATAATTTGGTCGGCTTCATCAGCCTTCTCGCACCGCTCAGCGAGTTCTAGAAGCTTGCTCATGCCGCCACCTTCTTTCCGGCGAACGCCCCCTTGCGGCCCGGGACAACGGCGGCGCCCTCAACGGGCAGCAGCACCAAGTCACCACCGCGCTTCATGGTGCGCTCGATCTTGAGGGGCTGGTAGCCCTTCATGGCTAAGATATCTCGGTAGGTCATCGATCCTTGCTGGCGGGCCTTGTTAGGTGCCCGCCAGTCCCTGGGAGAAAGGGTTAGCTGCGTTTCAGAGAAGCGCTCGCCTTACGGAGAGCGTTCGCCCGCTTGAGCGGTTCGAGCATGCGCGCGACCTTTGCTTCGGCCTCGTAAGCCCGATCCTGCCAGTAGGCGTTCAGGGTCTCCAACTGCTGGTAGCGCTTCTTGCTTACGAACATGGGTTTCCTCCTTAGGCTGCGTCTTGATGCGGTTCAGACCAAACGACGCCGTTCTCACTTCCCCATGCCGACATGAAGTCGATGAGCGTGGACATCTGCGATTTGGTCAGGTGCGAGCTGCGGAAGCCCTTGGGGAAAGGTCGACCGTCCAGCCCGTCGACAAACTGGCACTCCCAACCGCAGGCGTTCATGAAGATAGCCTTCCAATCGTCGGGCGTGTGGCGGCGGCCGAGCGGCTGCTGTACCGAGATGTCGGTCAGCATGGCCCACATGCGGTCGTTCTGCTCCTGGGTTCGCCGCGGCTCCTGAACGCTCGCGACATAGCCAGCGGGCGCGCGGTCGATGAAGCGCTTGGCACGCTCCCGTTGGAACCCGCTGGTGAGCGTAATCGTGTAGTCCCTAGCCATTGCGGGCCTCCAATTCCTGTTCCCACTTCTTGCGGCCAGGCCATGCGCGCCAGTACTCTGCGGCCAATTGCTCTGCCTTGGCTGGAAGATAACGGGCGTCGAACGCGGGCCAGCCAATGACGTGCTGCAATTTGTGGCAGTTATCGGAGAGGGGAATGCACCAACGGTCAGCGACCTTGCTCGATGCCCCTTTCGCGTCCGGCGTCCCCTTGGCCGCGTAATCGACGTGAGCCGAGCGCATCGGCCCGCCGCAGTCCGCGTTCCTGCCCATGCACGCGCACGCGCGGCCACGAAGCCACTGGCGGAAGGCGTCAGCCACCTTCCACTCGGGACGCGGGGCGTTCCGCTTGCGGGCGCGCAGGGCAGAATGGCCAAGAATGCCGCGCATCAGAACGGCACGTCATCGTCGGGGTCGAACCCCGGAATATGGCCTTCGTCACCCGGCCTGTAACCGCGCTGACTGGACTCGCTCGTCTGCTGCTGCGATCCACCGCCTGGGCCGTCTAGAAGCACGAGCTTCGCGTCGAAGCCCTGAAGCACCACCTCGGTTGCGTAGCGATCAGCGCCAGCCTGGTCTTGCCATTTGCGCGTCTGTAGCTGGCCCTCCAGATAGACACTGGAGCCCTTGCGAAGGTAGCGCTCGGCGACGTTGGCCAGCCCCTCGCTGAACAGTTTGACCGTGTGCCACTCAGTGCGCTCCTTGCGCTCACCGGTGTTGCGGTCCTTCCACGTCTCGCTGGTGGCGACGCGCAGTTCGACGACCTTCCCACCGTTGGAGAAGGTGCGGCTCTCAGGGTCTCGACCCAGCTTGCCGAGCAGGATCACCTTGTTGACCGAGCCAGCCATTAGCGCAGCCCTCCCGCGATCTCGGTCTGAACACGCGTGATGACGCCGCCCAAGCCTTCGTGCTGCTGACCGTCTTTCTCATAGCCGTCCCACCACGAGGGGAGCGCTTCCTTGAGCTGAGCGATGATCTCCTTGCTCTCGTCGTCGGCAAGCAGGGCGTTGAGCTGGTCGTCATCGGCGCAGCTCTCGACATTGCGCCATAGCTGGCGAGCGATGGTTTTCAGTTCGGTCTTGTTCTTGGCCGGCCCCTGAGGAAACGGCTGATCCCGAACAGTCTCGATCGGCTTCTCGACGACGGTTTCCGGCATGGCGGAAACCCCGTCATCGTCGGAGCCGACGACCTTGATGTTCAAGATCGCGATGGTGCCGTAGCGCATGCCGTACTTGGTGCTGGAGCCGATCGCCTGCACGGCGTTCTTGCTCCCGCTGCTATCATGGGGGAGGTCGAAGTGCGTGCTGTCCTCGTGGCCCGCTACATGGGCGAGGATGGTCGTCACCCGGACCTTGCCATCCGGCGCCAAGCCGTTGCTGAACTTGAGGTCGAAGCAGTGCTTGGTCAGCACCGGCATCACGGCGTCCTGCAAATCCTCGAACCGCGCAAACGGCGTTTCCTGAACGATGACGTTGGCATCCTTCTTGTCGCGGATGATGAGCTGACCCTTCATCCCGATCTCGGGAAGCTCGGGACGCATCGCCAGCTTTGCCTCGGTGAAGGCTTGCTTGGCGGCGCGCTCCTCGATCCTCTCGCGAAGCGCAAACAGGCGTTCGAGCTTGTCGATGTCCGTATTTGGATCGCGAGCGGCCCGTTCGATCACCGCCAGAATATTGTCGCCATAGACGGCAACTTCACCGCCTTGTTCTTCCCGCTGAGCTACAGCGTTCATCGTCCTTCTCCGTTGTGTGGGGGATGGTCTGGGGAGGGTTGGGCGCTAAGCATCGGCGACCTCCTCCACTTCGATCTCGTCGATTTCGCAGTCATCCAGCCAGCGAAGGTCTCGATCTTCCCCGAAAGCCTTCTCTGCCAGTTCCTCCGCCTCCTTTTGGGAGAACGCCTCGATATCGTATGACTTGCTGCTCTCCTCACGGTAGGAGAAGCTTACGACGGCCCTGAACTTGCGAGCCTTGTCCACGCCCTCTGGGATTGGCTTGCCCCACTCCGAATTGTAGTATTTGCGCATTGCGACCAGGCTTGCGGGAAATGGCATTTCCGCGACCTCGGCAAGCGAAGGCTTTAGCGCTGGCGCGGGGATTTGATGGAGGTACTTTGGCGCCGCCATCACAATACTCCATGCGATAGCGATTGAAGCGCGAAGCGATGAGACGCCGCAGGCGGCTCAGCCCGAAGGGCGAAAGCGCGGGCCACGTCAGTGGCATCGCCATGGCCCCAGAGCACAGCAGCCCCATAGACCCACCCAACAGATCCAATGATCTTGATAAGGAGCTTCATAGGGAGGACTCCGCGCGAGAGATGGCGGAGCGGGCTCTGGCCAGCGTTGGGCACGGGTCACCGTTCCCGTCCTGAAAGCCGTCGTACTCCAGCACAAACTCCCTAAGCGCCTCCAGTAGATCAGCGTTCACGGATTCGAGGGGCAAGTGACCATCGATCGCGTGCATCGCGATATCGGCGAGCACATCGATCTCGGCGCCACCCTCACTGAAGAAGTTGTCGCGGAAAGCGTTCCACACGATCTGGCGAAGCTCACGCCATTGCTGGTCCGATAGGCGCCTAGCCACGATCAGCCTCCTTGCTATCGGTAGCTTGGGGATGTTCACCGCGGGCTTTGGCTAGGGCGGCGCGCAGGAGGGCCATTCCCGACTTTTTCTGCGGGTCCTTGCTGAATGGCGCCAACGCACTTTCTGCCCATCGGCAAGCAGCGAGAAGGTCGGGCGCGGAGGCGATCAGTTGAGCGTTGGCCCATTCGTCGGCTTTCAACGCGTTAACATTACCAACCGTAGCGGCGATGACCCATTGCGCATCCGTGCCGCGCTCTTCGATGTGATAGCGTCCAGTATCGCCGCAGTAGCCATCGGCTCCGGCTGGGACGGCCTCCCACGGTCCCGGCGTTGCTTTGAAATCACCCACGACGGTTCTCCTTGATCATCTGGCGTGCGCGCTCTGCTGCGCCGCCGTTGAAGGCGTTCTTCATCTCGGCATAGGAGCGCTCAAGGCTCTCGCGCATGGGCTCCATGGCCACAGCAGCCATCAAGCGTGCGAGACGTTCACAGCCTCCGGGGATGTTGGGGAGGTCGGTCATGCGTCACCTGCGGGAGGTTGGGCGATGTCCTTCGGACCCGCGCTGTCATCGCTCCGCGACGGAGCCGTGCCGTCTCCGCCCTGCGGGTTTCCATCGCTATCGCGGGAAAGCTCTGCCGCTCCAAGCTTGGTGAGCCAGTAACGGCGCTCTCCACGCGCGGGCTCCCTTGGAAAAGCGAAGTCGCTCGTTACAAACTTGTCGCGCAGGTGGGTGAGTGCATAGTTCTCTTGGCTGAAAAACTTGGCGACAAATCCGTCTTTGCCCGCGTCAGAAACCCTGCGAAGAAGCTCCAAGGTTTCTGGCTTCAGCGGCGTCCGCTCCTGATAGTGACGGCACGCCTTTTGCCCGGCCCGTGCATCATAGAACTTGCGGAACTCCGACATGAAGTCCTCGGCAAAATCCCCGCACGAGCGAAAATTGTCGCGTCGGCGTTCGTCCGACTTGAGGCAATGGTGCGTCTCTCCGTTCCAGTAGATGACACCGATGAATGCGCAAGAATCGCACTTGCGCGAAGGATCGAAGCCCGAAGGGTCAAGACGCGCAGCGGCTTGATCGGAGACGAGGGCCTGATCGGCCTCGGCCGACGCGCCCTGAATATCCCGGCTCATTCCACCACTCCTTTAGAGACAGACCGGGGAGCGGCGATCAGGGCATAGGCCCGCGCAAACGCTTCACGATCGCTAGGCTGCCAAGGGTTGAACGGCGCTTCCCGGTACCCCGCGACATCGAAGTGCGCGCGGCCAGCATCGAGATAATCGGCCATCTCCCATTCGGAGCGGTCGCGCACGTAGGGATCGAGCGTGTCGAGCTTCGACATGGGATCAGGACTCCCCGCGAGCTTTGGCGATGGCGGCGGCTGCCACATTGAACGCCGTCTCGGCCTCGGCGAGCATATTCTCCATGCCCTCCACGTCCCGGTTCTTTTCGGCGTCCGGGCCGGTGAAATAGAACGCTATGAACTCGGCCAGATTGCCGAGTGACGTCAGCAACTCCGGGGCGGCGGCGATCAGGCGGGCGTTGGCGCGCCGCTCACCGCCTATGATCTGCGCGGCCGAATTGAAGGTCACGACGCGGCGACCATCTGCACCGAGGATGTGACGGGGGATATCTGGCGCGTCAGGGCGCGTCTTCTTGCAGAGCGTGACGGCCCAAGGTCCCGGCGTATGCTGTTCGATCGACATTACGTGATCCTTTGGAGAATCTGACTGTTTCACGCGGCGCGCTTTTCGGCCTGAGCCAATTGACGGCGGCGAGTCCTTGCGTGATTGCAGGCGCGGCATTTCCAGCAGGGCCTGCCATCTCGAACCTCGACGTAATCGTCGACGCGGGCATGCCCGCACTTGCAGCACACCCCGCCGTGACCAAACGTTGGTCGCGCCTCCGCTGCGCAGGTGCGGCACCCGCGGTATGCAAGGCTGTTGATGACGTTATCCCCCTCTAGGGGGTGCCCATTCGGGCAGAACCGACGCAGGGCCCGTGCGTTAGCGCGACCCTTCGCGATGGCGTCTCTGGTGTTCTCGGAAAGAGTTCCGGGCCAGATATGATTGGGATTGACGCAGTTAGGATTATCGCATGAGTGGCAGGCGAACTTCCCCTCGGGGAACGGCTTGCCGTTGGCGATTTCCCAAGACAGCCGAGTCGCTACATACCGCCGCCCGTTGCGGCTGATGCGGCCATAACCGGCGCGAGTTTTCGTGCCCGTCCAAGGCCAGCATTCATCCGCGCCGCGCCGATCGACCTTGGACCAGAACTTTGCCTCAAGCTGTTCCACTGAACGCATCTCCCCAGCCACCACAACGGCGGCTATGGGAGGGGTATGAATGAGAAATATCTCACCGTCAATAGAGAAATGAGAAAAATCTCACTTCATTGATTCGTTGCCCATATGAGGGCAAAATCCCTCTCTCGACGGGGGAGGGCTATGCGAGTTGCAGCTGTTGTTTGCGCCGTGGCGGCCATATTCGGCCTGCCTGCGGAAGCGCAGAAAAGGACGCGGCCGAGCGTAGTAGTGCCCGCGCCGCCGCCGCTCCCTGGCGAGCGTTACGGGAACTGGTATGTAACTACAACGACCGGCGCCACTTTCGCCACTACCGAGAATGAGAGTGGATCGGCCTTCGGCGTGCTATGCGGGTCATCTTGCGTATTCTTCTTCAATCCCGTCATTCAATGCGAGCATGACGGGAAGTTCCCCGTTCTCATCAACACGCCTGCCGGTGCTTTCAACGCGACGTTGACCTGTCGGGTCGCGGAGGGGCGGTATCTCCTGGCCGCGCCGCTGGACACGACCCTTCTGGACGCGATGGAGATCGGCGGCGAGCTGGGCGTAGCCTTCCCCATGGAAAGCGGGCAGTTCAAAGTCACGCGCTTCTCACTAACCGGCGCGCTGAAAGCCACCTTGCGAGCATATCAGCTTTCCGAAAGCGGCCGTGCCAATCCGACTGAAAAAGGGCTACGTGACCAGACGCTCTAGGCAGAGATTTGCACCCACGACGGCTAGGGAGTTGGAGGGGAGGGGCAATTAGCGCTGCTCTATGCATTCCCCGCTTCGCAATTCCCTCACAAACCCCCTCTCAAAATAGGCTATCCGTCCTTGCCGAACCGCGTCAGGAAAAATCGCGGGTCAGCTCATCCTCATCCATAGCGGCCTGTTCGCGCCGATCCGGGATCGGCCATTCGGTAAAGGCGATGATCCAGAGAGCAATAAGAGGGAGAAGCGGCACAATCGCAGTTGCTGCCCAAACGGGACTGAAGCCGAACCTGCTAAGAAACCTGGCGAAGATGGCTAACTGTACCGCGAATGCGATGAGCGGGATCCAAATCGTCATCTCACCACCTCTCATACTTGCTTGAGCCTGCATCGGGTATCGGCCAGCGCCATAGCGCAAGGAACAGATACATCAGCAGTCCCAAGAGGGGGATAAGCGCCAAGCACGCGAACCAGACCGGATACCCGACGCGCCAAGCGATTCTAGCCAGCGGAATCCCCGCGAGCACAGTGACAGGTAGGATGCCGAGCAGCATCCCAAGTACATTGTCCATAATACCCCCTAAGAAAATTCCTAGACTTGTTGGATTTCGCGGAACACAACAGGAACATGGAACAGACGACTCGCCCCGACGTGCTGCTGTCAGAGCCCGCCTGTGAAGTGGGCTGCCGCGAGTGCACGCTTGAATGTTCAATCATTCCTGAGCGCTTGTCATGGTGGGAGTCTGAGGTTGAGCGTCTCTATCGGGAGCGTTCACTGGCTCAGGATAGGGCTTCCCTCGACGCGCATTTGCGTATCGCGCTAGGCGCAGTCGCAAAGCTGGCCCAACGACTCGCGGATAGTCCGCGAGGGTCGTTCCGATCGGCAGTTCGCGCTGCGCCTCTGCCAAAAACCCGGCGATCTCATCTTCACTAGGCAGGGGGTTTGCCGGAGGCTCTACGCCTTCAAGTAACTCGGATAGTGTGACCCCCGCGGCGCGGGCGAGACGATCAACCTTGTCAATACCAGGCTCGGTGCCCTTCCGAAGATCGCGCCAGAAGCCCGGACTTACAGCGGCCTCCTCGCACCAGCGTTTGTCGCTCCACGGCTTCCCAGTTTCGTCAATCGGACGAATGCGCTCAAGCGCCTTCACCAGGGTGGGACTGATCCTCTGCTGATTCGACACGCGCGCCATGTGAGGAATTTCCCACACGGGCTGCGTCAGCGCTATTTGAGAGATTTCGCACATCATTGCTTGTGCTGTGAGAAATATCTCATATAATGCCCGTCATGATCATGACCGACGCAATGCTGCTGGAGGCGGTCGAGGCCTTCCTCGCACGCACCGAGATGAAGCCGACGCGCCTAGGGCTTGAGTCGCTCGGCGATGGTGGGTTGGTGAAGAACATAAGGGAGGGCCGGTCTCTCTCGCTGCGCAACGCTGAGAAGCTTGTCGCCTTCATGGAAGAATTCGAGCGCAAGCGCCCCGAACCCGCGAGGGCCGCATGATCCCCGCCGCGATCATCGTTCTCGCGTGCGCGTTCGCCGTTCTGACAGCGGTCGTAATCACAGGCGATGACCGGAGCGCACGCAGTCTTGCCGCTACTGCTCTGGTGCGCGCCTCGCTGGAAGAATTGAAACGAGCAAATCCAGGTGTTCAGCCCGCGTGTCGTTATCGTCGCAGCGGGAAGCCACTTCGGCAAGGATCGGGAGCTGGCGATGAATGAGGTCGCGCGTCTCGTCGTCCATGAGCCCCGCGCGCTCCAGTATGCGGGCCATGTGAGCCACCATGTTGAGTGTGAACCCTGCGGTAAGCCTGTCGAACACCTCATCTGGTTCCATTCGAATCCTCCGTCCATTCCTCGCAAGTTGGACGGTAGGACGGGGGCTGCATCGGAGTCCATGCCGAGCAGCCCCCGGAACTTCACGGGGAGGGCGGGGTGAGCCGCGCGCGCGTAATCATCCATGCCGAACCCGGCGACTTCATCCTCGCCAGCCGCGCAGCCGCATTTTGCCTGCGCGACGACTATCAGTGGCCGAAAGATGGTTGGGGCTTGGTCCAGTACGGCGACGACCTGAAGAACGTCTTCAACGTCCGCCGAAACAAAGTCGGCGTCACCGTCTATGGTCCTATTCGTGCTCACGCTACTCCTCCCGGAGAAGGCGCATGAGCGCTCTGATCATCGGCTCCACTGTTTTCGCGGCCATCCTCTGCTGTGCCCCGTATCTGTTGATCCGGGCTGTCAGCGGCCCGATCCACGACCCTGAGCATATCGCCGCCTTCCGCTATGCCAGCCAACCGCGCCGCCAGCTCAAGCGCGGTCAGGCGCCAGATATGGACGCCGACGCAATTGGGATCGGGGGCGGGTCTGATTTCATCCATTTCGGAGGCGTCTCATAATGCCGCAGCGCAACAATGTCTGTCCAATAGAGCCGCTGTCGAAGGACAAGTTTCAGCGCAAGCTCGCTGCGGCATGGGGACGTGTTTGGCCCACCATGGGCAAGGGCGTGATGGCCGAGCGGATGGGCCTCAACGACGCAAAGACGATCGATCGCGCCGTGACGGCAAGCAATCTTCCCGAGGCGCACACCGTCTTCAACTCGCTCGTCGCCGACATCTCAGCGCTTGATGAGGTGTTGAAGGAATACGGGCTTCGCGCCGCCCCGCGCCACGCCGTCGCTGCAAATGACATGGCGCTGGCCGCTGACCTTTCGCTGACCGTGACGGAGTTCCTCAAGCGGCTCGCGGACGGAAAGCGCTGCCATATCGACACCGCCGTCCTTGCCGAGCTTTTCCGCCGTCTCATCCCGCAGATGCAGGCCGTCGTCGATGAGCATGACGAAAGGGTCGCGGCATGACCGTCGAAGAGATCACACGCGGTCCCCATGCACGCCACACGGTCAAGGTCGGCAACCGCACGATCGTGATGCTGGAGCGCCTTCGGTTCATACCTGCGCGCCACCTGTCCCCGCTCAACCTCAAGCAACTGGAGAAGCGGTCATGACTTTCACGCTCAGTGCGGATTGGTGGCTCGCACCTGCCATTGTAGCTGTTGCGGCATTCGCCTGGGCAGCTTGGGCCGACCGCGACAATCGACCCCGGGGCGATTACAGCTTCTCGGGGATCGCCAGTGCGTTCGTCTATGGCATCGCCCTTATCGTCTCACTGATCGCATGGCTCATCTGGGCGGTGCTATCATGATCGCCTCCCTCATCAACTGGTATCGCCGCAACGTTCATCGTCACCCTGCCGCGCAGGATAGGCGGGCTAGAGCCGCTCTGTCCCGCAAGGCGACGATCGAGGCGCAGGACAAGGAGCGAGCGCGCTGCCTGATGCTTGCCCGTGGCCTCAATCGCCAGCGCAGGGAGAGCATGGGGTGAACCGGGGCGTCGATCCTCAACTGATCGTCGTGACGGTGCCCGGTGCGCCAGTGGCGAAGGGGCGCCCGCGTATTTCGACGCGCGGCGGGTTCGCTCGCGCCTACACGCCGGCCAAAACGGCTCGCTATGAGGATCTGGTCAGGATCGCGGCCTGTGATCGGATGAACGGCAATTCGCCAGTTCAAGGTCAAGTGACGCTCTGCGTTACGGCCTATGTCCCGATCCCGAAATCCATGCCGAAGCGCGACAGGGAAGCAGCGGTTGAAGGGCTCAAGCACCCCGTCACGCGTCCCGACGCCGACAATTACGCCAAGGCCGCCCTCGATGGCTGCAACGGCATCCTGTTCAAAGACGACAGCCAGGTCACCGATCTGATCGTGCGCAAGCGCTACAGCGATCGGCCGCGGCTCGTCATTTCCATGGAGTATGGCGAGTGACCAAGCCCCGGCCTAGTGCCGCGCTGTGGATGCCTTGGTTCATCAAGGACCATCGCGCTCAAGTAGCCACCTTCAGTCATGTCGAACATAGCGCTTACGTCTTCCTGCGTATGCTCTTTTGGCAGCGCGATGGCGTGATTCCGGACGACGCGAAACTGATTGCCCGAGAGCTGCGGATTACGCCGAAGCAGTGGTCAGACATGCGGTCCATGCTGCTGGAGGACTGCACCATCTCCGGAGGGCAGATCACCCATCCTTGGACCATAGAAGAATTGGCAAAAGCACGCAGGCTGATCGAACAGCGCAGGGCCGCAGGCATCGCATCCGCCGCTGCACGAGCGAACCAACGAGAAGGCAACGAGCGTTCAACGAACGTTGCAACGAGCGTTCAACCACGCGCGGGTAGTGGTGATTGTCCTATCCAGGATAAGGCTAATGATACGGATACGGCTGATTCGCTTGAGCGAGGTCCGTTCGCTGTAATCGGGGGTCGCAAGTGAGCGCCCTTGCCAACTCTGCTGCTGGTTGGGGCTTGTTCGACACTCGACCTGAGCCGAAGCCCTTGAGGCCCCATCAGGTCTGTGCGCTCGCGATGGTCCGTCACGAGGTGGCTACTGGAACTTTCCGGGTGCTGCTAAAATTGCCGACCGGGGCTGGCAAGACGCGTACCGCCGCCGAGATCATCAAGGGCGCTCGGGCGAAGGGCAGGCGGGTGGTCTTCACCGTGCCGGCCATCTCGTTGATCGATCAGACGCTGGAAGCGTTCGAGGCGGAAGGGATCTACGAAATCGGCGTGATGCAGGCATCGCATCCACGAACCGATTGGCGGCAACCCGTGCAGATCGTGTCGGTTCAAACGCTAGCTAGGCGCGAGCGCCCTCTGGCGGACGTGGTAATCGTGGACGAGTGCCACCAGCAATACCAGTCGGTGATCGATTGGATGGTGGACTCTCCACAGACGGTGTTCATCGGTTTGTCCGCGACGCCGTGGGCCAAGGGCTTGGGTGACCAGTGGCAGAAGCTGGTCATCCCCGTGCGGATGCAGGAACTTATCGACGAAGGATACCTTTCGCCATTCCGCGTTTATGCTCCGAGCCACCCAGATTTGTCTGGCGTCAAAGTACTCGCAGGCGATTACCACGAGGGCCAGCTTGCGGATGTCATGGGATCGGCGACGCTCGTTGCTGATGTCGTTCAGACTTGGCTACAGCGGGGCAAAGGGCTGCCTACCCTCGTGTTCGCGGTGAATAAGGCGCACGCTGCACAGCTTGTCGATGAGTTCGCGGAAGCTGGCGTGCGGATGGGTTACTGCGACGACAGCATCGATCTGATCGAGCGTAGGACGCTGTTCGATCGTATGGGCCGTGGCGAGTTGGCGGGGATCGTCAACATCGCAACACTTACCACTGGCGTTGATGCTGACATCCGGTGCGTCGTGCTGGCGCGGCCGACCAAATCCGAGATGCTATTCGTTCAAATGATCGGGCGGGGCCTGCGCGCGGCCCCAGGCAAGACCGAGTGTATCATTCTTGACCACGCCGACAATCACGACCGGCTCGGTTTCGTGACCGACATTCACCACGAAACTTTGCTCACTGGGCGGGACAAGAAGCACGAGACACGCAAGGACAAGGGCGATGCTTTGCCCAAGGAATGCCCGTCATGCGGTGTCCTGAAACCGCCCCGATTGCGCCAATGCGATAGGTGTGGGTTCGAGCCGAAACGTTCGCCGGAGGTCGAAACGGCGGACGGTGAACTGGTCGAGTTCAAGCCCAAGTCGGGCGAGAAATTCACCAAGGACACAAAGCAGCGATTCTGGTCGATGGCGCTCCATATCGATCGCCATCGCAACAAAGGGGGGAGGCTCGCCAAAGCCCTCTACCGCAGCAAGTTCGGCGTATGGCCGCAGGGGTTGGCGTACCATGCCATCGAGCCAGACAGCGCCTTCCTTGGATACGAGCGCTCGCGCCGCATTGCCTATGCCAAACGAAAGGGGGCGCGGTCATGAGAAGCACGAAAGAGGCGGCGCGCGGAAAATGGCGTGGAATCCTTCTGGCGCTCGGGGCTGATGAGCGATCACTATCCGGCAAACACGGGCCATGTCCGTTTTGCGAGGGCCGTGATCGGTTCCGCTGGGACAACAAGGATGGATCGGGATCCTTCATCTGTTCGCACTGTGGTGCGGGAGATGGATTCGAGTTCCTGAAACGGTTGAAGGGTTGGGCATTTCCAGAAGCAGCTCGAGAAATCGATCGTGTCGTGGGCAATGTGAGGCCTGAGCCGGTCCAGAAGCGGATGGACGACAGAGAGCGGGTGGAAATGCTGAACCGCCTATGGGTCGGCTCGACGCCTATCACGCCGTTTGACCTAGCCGGCCGTTACCTGGCGGGCAGAGGTCTTCCAATGCCGCAGAACTTCAACTGCATCCGGTTTACTGATCGCTGTCCTGTTCCGGGTGGGGGCTATGCGCCCGCCATGATAGCCATGGTGAGCAAGGCTGACGGTTCTCCAGCAAATCTGCATCGGACCTTCCTAGGTCCGAATGGCAAGGCAGATATGGAAGATCCACGGGCTACAATGCCCGGTGTATTACCGGATGGCTGCGCGGTTCGATTGTCGATGCACGGCGGCCGCCTCGGCATCGCCGAAGGGATCGAAACCGCGCTCAAGGCAACGCAACGGTTCACGATGCCCGTATGGGCTGCGCTCAATGCCACGATGCTCGCCAAGTGGATACCGCCCATTGGCGTCGAAGAAGTCGTGATCTTCGGCGACAATGACGGGAACTATACCGGGCAGGCGGCTGCCTACGCCTTGGCGCGTCGCCTCAGTACGCTTCCTGGGCGCGCTTTGGCGGTGAGGGTCGAAATCCCGAAGCGGCCTGGGCTGGATTGGGCAGACGAGGACGCAGCATGACCACCACAGAACGATCAGAAGATGGGCGGGAGCTATTTTACATCGACTGCGAGTTCGACGGCCATAGCGGCCCGTTGCTCAGCATAGCGTTGGTTCGCGAGGATGGGCGAAGCATCCACATCGCTACGACGGCTGAGGCTCGCGATCCTTGGGTAGTAGCAAATGTCGTCCCAATCATGGGTATGCACCAAGCGACGCTCAATTGGAGCAGCGTGCATCTCAACGATGTGGGAACGGTTATCCGCCACTTCCTCGGCGAAATCGAGAACCCCGTCATTGTTGCCGACAGTCCCGTAGACATCGGGCGTTTTTGCTCCGCCATCTCGACATCCCCCACAGGCGGTTGGGCCTCCGCAGAGTACCCGACGATGACCTTCGAGGTTCACAATGTCGATTGCTATCCCACGGCGCTGGAAGGCGCTGTCCAGCACAACGCTTGGTGGGACGCAATGGCGCTCCGGCACAAGCTCCAACCGGAAAGGGCCGGCGCATGACCCTCCCCAAAGAAACACCCATGATCGAGAGACTGGCTCGGGTCGCGATTGAAGCGCGGCGTGGTGAAGATTTCAACCCGTCACGGTTCCATGTTCGCCTTGAAGAGCAAGTGATCCGCGAAGTCCTGACAGCCCTCCGGGAGCCTACGCCTGAGATGGTGGCCGAAGCGACCTCAGAATACGTCGGGGACATTGACGCCCTACTGACATGGCAAGCCATGATCGACGCAGCCCTCACCAAAGGAGAAGGGTGAGGATGAACGCACTCGTCATTCCAACGGGAAACGCGGCGATCGTTGAACTGGCGACGGCCCTTGGTCGCGAGCGAGCCCTAGATGAGCGAGAGAGCCGCATCCTCCAACGCGCCATCATCCGCGATCAGGGCGCATTCCGCAGATGGACGCCGGCCGATGACGCCAAGCTTCTCAAGATGCACAAGGCCCGCATCCGAGCTGCTCAGATGGCAACCACACTCAATCGAACGGAAGACGCAGTGCGACGCAGACTATGTGATCTGAAGAAGGCGAGACGATATGGCTGAGCGAACCCAGGAATTGGCGGATGCGCTGGTGGAAGGCCTCTACGAGGGCAAACCACTTCGCCAGCTATGCCGTGATAACGGGATCAGCAAGAGCGCAGTTTATCGTTGGTTCGATGAGGACGAGGAACTGGCGGGACGCATCGCGCGTGCGCGCGAACATGGCTATCACGAGATCGCTGACGAGTGTCTTGAGATTGCCGACGAGGAACCTGCCGATGCCGTGGACGTGCAGGACAAGAAGGTCCGGATCGACACGCGCCTGAAGTTGCTGGCGAAGTGGAGCCCGAAGCTTTACGGCGACCGCCAACTCGTCGGCTCCGATCCCGAAAACCCGCTGCCAGCGGGCTTCCAAGTCAATCTCGTAAAGCCGAAGGATGCTTAGGAGCGTCGATCTCCCTGAATATGCGTCGGATTTGTGGGAGCCGTTTCGCCATCTCGCATGGAAGGGCGGACGAGGGGCGGCTAAGTCGCGCACGGTGGCCAGCGGGCTTGTACTGCTCGCCTCGCAATCGCACGAGCGCATCCTATGCGGGCGTGAGGTTCAACGCAGCATCAAGGATTCCGTCAAGCGATTGCTGGATGATGAGATCAGGCGTCTCGGGCTGGAGACGGTTTTCGAAAGCACCGAAACCGAGATCAGGGGGCCTAACGACAGCCTGTTTCTGTTCTCGGGCGTCAAGGGCAATGCGAACGGCATCAAATCGACCGAGGGCATCACCATTTTCTGGGGAGAGGAGGCGCAGACCTTCAGCCAGGCCAGCATTGACACGGTGGTGCCGACAATTCGTGCGCCGGGTTCGCGGCTGATCTGGACATGGAACCCAGACCTGCCAACCGACCCTATCGATCGCATGTTCTGCGGTGAGGACGGCCCGCCACCGCGCTCCATCGTGCGCCACGTCAACTACGACGCCAATCCGTGGTTTCCTGAAGAGCTGCGCGCCGAGATGGAGTACATGCGCGGGCGAGATTACGACAAGTACCTGCATGTGTGGGAGGGCCAGTACCGCCAGAACAGTGAAGCGCGGGTATTCAAGAACTGGAAGGTAAATGCTGATCTGGCGGCGCCAGCGGGGGCGGTGTTCCGGCAAGGAGCCGACTTCGGCTTCTCGATCGACCCGAGCTGCTTGGTGCGTTGCTGGATCGACGGCCACAAACTCTACGTAGATCACGAGGCGTGGGGGCTAGGTGTCGAAATCGACAAGCTCCCCGAGCTGTTCCTGTCGGTCCCGGATAGCGAGAAGTGGTGGACGACGGCGGACACCTCGCGCCCTGAGACGATCAGCTACCTACGTCGCCACGGCTTCCCGAACATCCGCGCTGCGGTAAAGGGCGCGCGATCGGTAGAGGAGGGGGTCGAGTTCCTGAAGGCGTTCGATATCGAGGTGCATCCCCGGTGCGAACATCTGATCCAAGAGCTCACGCACTACAGCTACAAGACCGATCCCCTGACAGGCGACGTTCTACCCGTGCTCGAGGACAAGGATAATCACCTGATCGACGCGCTGCGCTATGCCTGCGAAGGCGCGCGCAGGGCGCAGGCAGGAGTGAAGACCATCAAACTGGCGATGCCATCCACAGCATCGGCATTCGCGAAGCGCTGACCCTCACAAACCCTCAGGTTCGGACGAACGTGTCGCTAGGATAAATTCCGGCGCGCGATGGCCGAAAAACCTCTCCCCGAAAGCGAAGTCGAAGGATCGACCGCCGACAAGGACAGCGAGCGCCTCGCAAAGATCCACGATGAGGCGATGCAGCGGTTCGATAGCGTCGCTATGCCGCAGCAGGAATTGCGCGCTGACTCCCTTCAGGCTCGTCGCTTCGTTACGATCCCGGGCGCGCAGTGGGAAGGCCAGTGGGGCGTCCAATACGAGAACGTGCCCCGCCCCGAGGTGGATAAGATCACCAAGTCTCTCGAAAAGATCGAGACCGACTATCGCGAGAACCGTCTGACCGTCGATTACGTGCCCTCAGATGAGGCGGCCGACGACAGCACGGCGGAGACGCTCGACGGCATCCATCGTGCTGACAGCTATCACTTCAAGGCTCAGCAAGCGCGAGACAACGCGTTTCAGGAGGCCATCCGGGGCGGGTTCGGCGCCTATCGCCTGACCACGGACTATGCCGACCCCTACGACCCGTCGAGCGACGAGCAGCGGGTCAACCCCGGCCTCACGATCGTGGACGCAGACCAGTCGGTCTATTTCGACGGCGCGAGTAAGGTGTACGACAAGTCGGACGCTGAATGGGCGTTCGTTGTCTCCGCGCTTCCCCGTGCGACGGCCATTGCCACATGGGGCGAAGACAACATCGATCCGTGGCCACTCGAAAATTGGAAATGGGCCTATGACTGGTACACGCCCGATGTCGTACGCATCGCGGAGTATTACGTCTGCGAGAAGGTTCCGGACAAGCTCTTCATCCTGACGCATGAGACATCAGGCGAAGAACAACGCCTGTTCGAGAGTGAGCTCGCGGAGGGCGCGCTTGACGATCTGAAGGCTGAGGGCTGGACCGTTGAGGAGCGCGACTTCAAGCGCAAGCGGGTCCGCAAGTACGTTCTCAACGGCTCGCGCGTCCTGAAGGACTGCAAGTACATTGCGGGCTGCGAAATCCCCATCGTGCCGGTCTATGGACGCCGCGATTTCGTGGATAACATGGAGCGTTGGCGCGGACACGTCGGCAAGCGCATGGATCGCCAGCGTATCTACAACGCCTCGATCGCCAAGGTGGTCGAGCTTCAGGCGCTCGCTCCCTACGAAGTGCCGATCGTCGATCCAGAGCAGGTCAGCGGCTACGTGGACGGCAATACGACGATCCTGGAGCATTGGGCCAAGGGCAACATCGAGCGCTATCCGGTGCGATTGCTGCACGCCCTTCGAAACGAGAACGGCGAAATCGTGAGTGCCGGGCCAATCGGCAAGATCGAGCCGCCGCAGGTTCAGCCGGCCACCGCTGCCCTGCTTCAGGTTTCGAGTGCCGACCTGACTGACGACGACGATCAGGCAGATGAAGTCAAGGCCAATGTCTCGGCCGATGCAATGGATATCGCCGCGAGCCGCGTGGACAGCCGTTCTGCGATCTATCTCGATAACATGCGTCAGAGCATTCAGCGCGAAGCCGAAATCTACCTTGGGATGGCCAAGGAGGTATATTTCGAGCCGGGCCGAAAGGTTGAGACGCGCACGCAGGACGGCAAGGATGGGCAGGCGGTCCTTCACGAGCCTTACATGGGCGAGGATAACGTCTATCGCATCCGCAATGACCTCTCGCGTGGGCGGTATAAGGTCATTGCTGATGTTCAGGAATCGACGGTGACGGCTCGTCAAAAGACGGTGCGCCAGAACGTTGCCCTGGCCGAAATCGCGGTCAAGGCCGGGTCGAATGAGTTGGCCAACGCGGCCCTGCTTACCGCCGTGATGAACCAAGACGGTGAGGGCCAGGCCGACATGCAGGATTGGGCGCGTCAGCAGCTCATCGGTCTCGGCGTTGTGAAGCCGACGCCGGAAGAGCAGCGGATGATCGAGCAGGCCGCACAGGAGCAGCAGAATCAGCCCCCGAGCGCTGCGGATCAGGCGTTGCAGGCACAAGCGATGGAGTTGGTCAGCAAGGCCAAGCTCAACGACGCCAACGCGGTGCAAAAGATCGCCGACGCCATGCTCAAGGAAGCGCAGGCGCAAGCAGTGGGTGGACCGGTCAGCGAGCCCGAGACGCCCTCGGGCCTAACGGCGGCGAACGACGAAGCGAACATCGCGGAGCGCTTCGCCAGCGCCGATCTCAAGCGCGCGCAAGCTGAGGAGATCAGGCGTGGCGGAAGCGAGAAGCGCATCCGGATGGGGCACGAAATTGAGATGGAGCGCCGCCAGCAGGAGCAGGCAGAACGGGAGCCGCGAGACGCCGCATGAGCCGGTACTTCACCAAGGGTAAGAACCTCCGTCCGCGAGCTGATTGGCTGGACGAGGAATATCCGCTCATCCCGCCGCTGACGGTGGATGATCACGAGGCGACGGACACGGGCATTCTCGACGGTGACGGCGACACGATTTGGAGGGCGCCGAATCCGATGGGTTTTATCTGGAACGATGGTTGAGCCGACCGCCGGGCATTCGGGCGAGGGAGTTGAACATGGCTGACGAAACCGATGACGAACTGGTCCTGACACCCCCGGAGGGCATGGAAGAGCAGCCTCCGGAGGAGCCAGAGAACGCCCATTCCGAGGAGGGGGAGTTTTCGATCGAGCTTGAGGGCGAGGTCGCTGAAGACGAGACGCCTCTGGTCAAGAAGCTGCGCGAAGAAATCCGCGAGCGCGATAAGCGCTTGGCTGGCTATCAGCGCACCGAGGCTCCCAAGATCGAGGTTGGGCCAAAGCCGACGCTGGAGACCTGCGAATGGGATGAAGAGCGCTACGAGGCTGAACTCGACGCGTGGAAGGACCTCAAGGCCAAGGCGGAGACGGCGGAAGCTGACGCCGCCCGTGCGCAGCAGGCGAAGGATCAAGAGAATCAGCAGCGTGTCATTGCCTATAAGGCGAAGGCCGCGGCGCTACCCGTCAAGGACTTCGCCCAGGCGGAAGCCGCAGTGGTGAGCGTGCTGCCCGATATCCATCAGGCAGCGCTTCTGGCCTATACGAACAACCCCGCCCAGTTGGTCTATGCGCTCGCCAAGCACCCGCAGATGCTCGACCGCATCGCGTCGGAGCCTGATCCGATCCGCGCAATCATCCTCGCCCGTGAACTGGAAGGACGCCTCAAGGTGACGACCCGTGCAAAGCCCCCGGCTCCCGAGGCCGAAACCATTCAGCGCAGCTCCGCATCCATGACGCAGACCGGCGACAAGGAGGAAGAGCGTCTGCGCAAGAAGGCAGAAGAGACCGGCGATTACTCGGCGCTCACCCTCTACAAGGCCCAGAAAAAGAAAGCTGCCTGACGGGTATTGAGATACCCGTTCAGTTCGCGTATATGTCATTCGCCAATTCAGGGACCAGCGCCTGCGACGGCTGAGCATCGGCGAGGGGTCATTACGACCCGTTGATGTTCAACCAATTCGCAAGGTGCTGAAATGGCTAACAATTTTACCAAGGAAGAGCGCGTCCAGTGGGAGAACCTTCTGGAGGGGTTCGATGATCTTCTCGTTATCGCTCGCGAGGCTGAAACCTACACGATGCCTGGTGGCGCGGTGGGGCAGCAGCGTCAGAGCGACAAGATCTGGCGCCCGATGCCGTACATCCCTGCGGTCTATGACGGCTTCGACCAGTCGGCGAATTTCGGCGACATTACGCAGCTGTCGGTTCCGGTCACGATCGGCCAGCACAAGGTCGCCAACGGCAAAATGTCCTCCAAGGACATGCGCGACCCGCTTCAGCTCTCGCGCTATTTCGACGGCGCGAAGAAGACCCTGGCAAGCTCGGTCAACATGGCCGTGTTCACCTCGGTCGCCAACAACGGCTCGCTGGTCTCAAAGCGCACCGTAGCAGCGTCGGGCTATGACGACCTTGCTGCGGCGGGCGCCATGATGACAGAGCAGGGCGTGCCGATGGACGACCGCAGCGCGTTCTATTCGTCTCGTGACTACCTGACGATGGCGGGCAACATCGCCAAGCCGCAGACTTCGGACAGCCCGCTCGCTCGCACTGCCTATGAGCGCGCCTATGTCCGCACGGTCGGCAACTTCAAGGTATTCGAGAATGACCAGATCATCCGACTGACCGCCGCAACGGCGACGGGCGTGACGATCACGAACACACAGCCGCTCTACTACACGCCGGTCGGCTCGACCGTGGATGCTGACGGCAACACCACCAACATCGACAACCGTTACCAGGTCATCTCGATCGCGGTGACCGGCAACACGGTGAAGGTCGGCGATGCGTTCACGATCGCCGGTGTCAACGCCCTGCATCACATTTCGAAGCAGGATACCGGCCAGCTGAAAACCTTCCGCATCACCAAGATCATCACCGGTGCGGGCGGTACGGGGACGGTGCAGATCACGCCCCCGATCATCTCGAACGGCGGCGGCACGAAGGCCGAGCTGGAGTACAAGAACGTCTCGGCGACGCCCGCTAACGGCGCGGCGATCACCTTCCTCAACACCACTGCGGCGAATGTGAACCCCTTCTTTGTCAAGGGCGCGGTGGAGATCATTCCCGGCACCTTTGCGGTCGAGCCGGAGGATGGCTGGCAGGTGCTTCGCGGGACGACCCCACTCGGCATTCCGATCACCTACACCCGTCAGGGCGCGATCAACGACCTAAGCGTCAAGTTCCGCTTCGACATCGATTTCGGCGTCGCGACCCTGAACACCGAAATGGCCGGCATCCAGCTATTCGGCCAAGCCTAACCGAACCGGCCCTTCCGTGCGCGACGGGAGGGCCAACCAAGCAGGGCGGGGGAACAGAGGAGTAGAATGATGGCTGATACCAAGAAGCTCGAAACGCCCGATGGCGTGCCCGATCTTTCGGCTGCGGAGGTGAAGGCGGCCCAGAAGGAAGGCGTCAAGGAGAACGTCAAGCAATATACCCGCGCTCGCCTTGCGGCGGACACCGGCACTGACGGGGATATCGAGGAAACGGCCAAGCGCGACCAGATGCGCGTTCCCGCCGATCTCAATACCACCTTCATCGCCCCGCTGCTCAACCTCGGCCTGGACGAGTTCAAGGATCGTGTCGCCGAGAAGGCAAAGGAGCCGCTGGACGAGAACACGGTGAAGGGCCTGCTGGCGCTGGAGCGGAACGGCAAGAACCGCACCGACTATGTGCAGGCGCTGATGAAGCGCCTTGGCGTCAAGACTCCATATGACGTGGCGAACGGCGGCCCTGGCTACACCAACGATGTCACGAGCGTATCCGCGCTGTGACCGACGAGTATCCGAAGGCCATCTACAAGGATGGAGGCGACGAGTTGATCTGGGGTGAGCCCGTTCAGACGAGCGCCGTCCATTCGGATACGGAAGAAAGGGAGGCGCTGGCGAAAGGCTGGCGCCTCCATCCTCTCAAATTCGATCCGCTCGACCACGACAGGAACGGCCACAAAGGTGGTTCCATGCCAGGACGGCGCGGACGCAGGCCGAAGGTGATGGACGATGGCGACGCTGGTCCGCAGTAGTGACGAAGACACGATTGGTGTCGTCGTTACCTTAGGTGATGGGACGAAGGCAGTACTGCCCGCTGCGGCGATTGTCAGCGAGACAGGTGGGGTCCCCGCAATTAACGTCAGCCCGACGCAGGGCGGCACGCAGTTTCAATACGCCAGTCCGACCGGCGGACTGACCGACGACGCGGTAGACATTTTTTATGCCGTCCCCCCGGCGACGGGGCAGCGTGGATATTGCGGCTCGCTCCAGTTCTGCAACGGATCCGCGACGCCATCCGAGATCGTCATACAGACGGCCTCGGCGTCGGGCGTGATTTGGCGCGGCTATGCCCCGGCGAGCATGACGGAAACCGCTAGCGTGGTCTTCGATCCTCCGCTCCAAGGTGGGGACGGTGGATTGCTCTACGTGAAGATGGTCACCACTGGCACCGCGACGCGCGTCTCGGCGCAGGGCTACATCAAGTAGTCCGATGACCACGCTTGGAATCTATGGCGGGGCGCTCAAGAGCACCTTGATCGAACGTGCGTTCGGCATGTGCGGTCAGTCGATCACAGAGTTCGAGTTGACGCCGGAGGAATACACCCTCGGCCTCCGCTGCCTCAATGACGTGGCGGCGACGTTTCCTGCCACGCTCGGCTACAACATGCCGAACAATGGCGACGGCAATCCGGAGGACGAAAGCGGCATTCTGCGATCTGACGAGCTTGGGATCACAGTCCTGCTCGCACAAGAGATCGCGCAGAACATCGGCAAGACATTCTCGCCGAACAAGAAGCAGGCGCAGGCGTCGTCGATCCTCACGGGGCGGTATCTCACACTCGTTCCCCGCGAGTTGGCGCGTCAGACGATCCGGGGGGCGGGAAACCGCTACTGGAATGGCCCGGACCCATTCTTCAGGCAGGCGACGCCCGAAGATGAGGTGGCGCAGTAATGCAAATTCCGCTCCTCAGCGGCATCTCGGCGACACAGCAGGCGGATTTCAGCCTGTCTTATCCGATCAACCTTGAAGGCGTCCCCACTGACACGGGCCTGTCGAAGGGGTATTTGCGCAGCGCGGCCGGGGCCACGCACTATGCATCAGGCCCGGGGATCAATCGCGGCGGCCTCGAATGGAACGGCGTACTCTACCGTGTCATGGGCTCCAAGCTGGTCAGCGTTGCGCAAAACGGCACCGTCACAATTCTCGGCGACGTGGAGGACGACGGCAAGCCCGTGGCCATGGACTACGGCTTCGATCGTCTCGCGATCAAGAGCAACGCCAAGCTGTGGTATTGGGACGGCTTGACCCTGACGCAGGTGACCGACCCGGACCTCGGGCCCGTTCTCGACGTAGTGTGGATGAATGGTCACTACGTCACCACCGACGGCAGCTACATCGTCGTGACGCAGCTTTCCGATCCGACCGCCGTTGACCCGCTGAAGTACGGCTCCGCCGAAGCTGATCCGGACATGGTGACCGGCCTCATCCGCCTCCGGAACGAACTCTATGCCACGGGTCAGGAC
This sequence comes from Sphingomonas sp., assembly GCF_039595165.1. Taxonomy (GTDB): domain Bacteria; phylum Pseudomonadota; class Alphaproteobacteria; order Sphingomonadales; family Sphingomonadaceae; genus Sphingomonas. The sequence continues at coordinate 34,842 of NZ_JBCNMA010000008.1, read as the reverse complement.
ACCATCCAGGTATTCTACTACCAAGGCGGCTCCGGCTTTCCGTTTGCGGTCAACGACGGCGCCACGATCCCGCTGGGCTGTGTTGGTCCTAAGGCTAAGGCGCTCTTCATGCAGAGCTTCGCCTTCGTCGGGGCCGGAAGGAACCAGGGAACAAGCGTTTGGCTGGCGCAAGGCGGAACGGCGCTGAAACTGTCCACGCGCGCGATCGATGACCTGCTAGCCCAAGAAGCCGACCCTTCATCGATCGTCGTTGAGGCTCGGGTGTCTCGCGACGAGCACCGTTTGCTGGTTCATCTGACCGACAAGACGCTCGTGTTTCTCGACAGCGCATCTCGGAAGGCGGGGGAGGGGGTGTGGTACGTTGCCGCCTCGGGCCGCGCGATGGACAAGCCGTACCGGCTGCGCGATGCCATCCTCTGCTACGGCAAGTGGATCGTGGGCGACAAGGAGACAAGCAGTCTTGGCGTGCTGGATGACGGAGTGTCGTCTCATTTCGGCGAGTCCGTTGGCTGGCAGTTCGATACACGCCTGCTCTACAATCCGGGCAACGGCGCGATCCTGCATAGCCTGGAGCTAGTGGGATTGCCGGGCAGGGCAGAAGGCGATCGGCCTGTTGCCTTCCTGTCGTTCACCACAGACGGGCAGACGTGGAGCATGGAGCGTGCTGGCGTCTTGGGTCGCAATGGTCAGCGATCGAGGCGGTGCCAGTGGCGGCCACACAAGCGGTTCGCGAACTATATGGGCGTGAGGTTCCGCGGCGATAGCGATGCGCTTGCCGGGTGGGCGGCGCTAGAGGCGGTGATGGAGCCGCTTACGGCATGACGACCGTTGTCACTCGCGCTCTGCTTTCTGAGCTGACCAAGAACCCACGGCTCCTGCAGTTCTTCGAGCAGATCTTCGCAACGGGCCAGAGCAACGCGAGCCAACTTGAGGGTGCGGCGGGCGCGACACGGGCCATTCAGGATGCCACCGTTCTCGCGCTCTCCTCAAATGCCGCCTTCAACAACGAGCGCATCGTCCAGTTCGACAGCACGGTGTTTCAGGTCGTTGACGGCGGTCCCGGTGGGACGCTTGCGATCACGCTGCTGTCGGTCATCACAACCAACGGCGGCTATCGGCTCACCTTCAATCTGGAGGCCGATACCAACCTCGATCTTCCCAGCGAGGGGAGGGTACTGGTCAGCACCATCTCCCCTGCGGCTTATGCCGATGACGCGGCTGCGGCTGCGGCGGGTATTGAAGTCGGAGAGGCTTACCGGAAGACTGGCGGAACGGTGGCTTGGAGGGTCGCTTAGGGACAAGCGCGAGCGACCCGCTTAACGAGGTCCCCATAACCGTAGAATTTAGCCACGCGCTTTGCGTCATCACAACGGTTATCAGCTACGAGTTGCGACAGTTGCTCGCTGGCGCGGTCGTGGGGGGTGGATCCTGGGGGAGTGCTGGATTTCGGAGGCCCCACGGCATCAAGCAGCCCCTGATAATCGGGTTGCGAAGTCGAACGCTCCGTACAGCGCGTCACACCAGCGACGGTGTTGCATGTCGTTGTCGTTTGAGCGAGCGCGAGAAGTAAGATCAGCAATATAGCCCCTCGTGACGCTTGAGTTTCGATTCGCAATGATGTAGCGTTCGCCGCATCGGCCGTCAAAGTCCTGCGCCGGGGACATCACACGTCTTGCGAGACGCAGATGATCCGCCGCGAAACAGACGCCGAACTCGTCAACCGCATTGCTAATCACCCCTCGGTCTGGCCGCATGTCGCGCGCCACGGGCAGCCTCTTGATTTCTCCGCAGCGTTTCCGGCGACCCAAAGCGGCGCGGTGGTCCTTACCAACGGTGAGGATGCCGCGATGGTATTCGAGCAGACCGCCGATCGGGTGTGGCAAGTCTGCACGATGTTTCAGGACACGTGCCGCAAGGAGCGGGCACGCGAAGTCGGCGCTGCGATGCGGGACTACATGGCCCCCTATGCCGACCTGATTTTCGGCAAGGTTCCCAACAGCCTCCCGCACGCCAAACGATTCTATGCAGATCTAGGCGCCGTTCCCGTGCCGGTCGTCAAGGTCGATGGTGAAGATCTGCAAGCCATCCAAGTCGGCGATGACTGGTATGTCTCCGAACCCGGCGAAGAGCTTTTCGCGCTGCGGATGGCGCACTGATGGCGTCCGCAGCAATCTCCCTTGGCGGTTCGCTCCTGTCGGGCTTGTTTGGCGGCAAGAGCGCTAAAAAGGCAGCCCAGCAACGAGCTCAAGCAATCCAACAGGCTATCGCCGAGCAGCGCCGCCAGTATGACCAGTCTCGCTCGGACTTCATGCCGTTTCTCAATGCAGGCACCGGAGCTCTCGGTCAGGTCCAAGGGCTGCTCGGGCTTAACGGAGGTGACATTCAGCAACAGCTGATCGACAGCCTCAAGGGATCACCTTCCTTCACCTCGCGCTTCAACACAGGTGCAGACACGATCCTCCAGAACGCCGCAGCGACCGGTGGCCTGCGTGGAGGAAACACCCAGAGCAGTCTAGCCAATTTTGGCTCGTCTCTCTTGTCAGATGTGATCCAGCAGCAGCTGGGGAATCTGGGCGGCCTTGTGAATATCGGCTCTGGCACAGCCGGGGATCTCGGCTCTCTCGGCCAGTCCAACGCAAATAGTATCAGCGCTCTCTTGGAGACGTTCGGCAACGCTAAGGCTGGTGGTACGCTGGGCCAAGGTACTGCTTGGCTAAAGGGCCTTAACGGAGGCATCGCGCCCTTCCAGGACCTCGCCAAAAAGTGGGCCTGGTAGATGCAGGCCTACGACCTGACCCGGCTTACTGAGGGGCTGCTCGGCCAAGTTGGCATTCAAGGGCAAATCATCAATGACGCCCGAAACACTCAGCTCGCCCAGCAACAGGCGGGCGCGCAGACTGCGTTGCTCAACGCCCAGGCGACGGAAGCGCAGCGCCAAGCTGAGCAGCAGAAAGCCTATGATGCCGCGGTCGCGCAATATCTGGCCAAGCCTGACGCCGCTGGCCTGAGCGCTCTCGCAGCTCGCTTCCCGAAGCAGGCAGAGGCGCTCAAGCAGGCGTGGGCTGTGAAGGAGGCCGCGCAGAAGACGGCGGACCTTCGCGTTCTCGGGTCCGCTCATGCCGCGCTGCGGGCTGGCCGCGCCGATCTCGCGATCAAGCAGCTCACCGCACGTCGCGATGCCGAGAAGGCGCGCGGGATCGATACCAGTGGTCTTGATGATCAGATTGCCGCGCTTCAGAGCGGCGACAAGGCTGCCATCCGTGCGGTCGAAGGCGGCTTGCTGGCTGAGATTTCAGCGGGCTCCGACCCGGAGAAGTTCGGCGCCACCTATGAGAATGTAGGCGGCGAGGTCCAGAACGGCTTCACGCTTAGCCCTGGATCACGGCGGTTTGATGCTGACGGCAAGCTGATTGCAACTGCCCCGTTTGCCCCGCGCCCGGTGAGCGTGGGCGAGGGCGAGACCGTCATTGAGTACGACCCTAACTCGGGAGGAGGTGATCCACCATCTGGTGATGCGGGGGACGGCGATATCGTCTCCCGCATGCTCCCCATCACGCTTCAGAGCGAGAGCGGGAACCGGGACTACGCGGCCAATGGCCAGCCCCTCACATCGTCGGCCGGGGCGGTCGGGCGCATGCAGGTTATGCCAGGCACAAACCGCGACCCGGGTTTTGGCGTTCGTCCGGCGCAGGACGACAGCATGGAGGAGCGGGCGCGTGTGGGCCGCGATTACCTCTCCGCTATGGTCCAGCGCTATGGCAACCCGGCGCAGGCCTGGGCCGCCTATAACGCGGGTCCGGGACGCGTAGACCAGGCTATTCAAGAGGGAGGCCAGAACTGGCTCCAGCGTCTTCCTCAAGAGACGCAAGCCTATGTCCGCAAGAACATGTCGCAGCTTCAGGGTGGCGGTCAGAGCGGGCCGCGCGTCATCGCGCAGGGCGCGCCGAAGCGGCGCGAACAGTATCGCAGCCTCACCCGCGATGAGAAGGTAGCGCAGGGCCTCAACCCAGACGTTGCCTATCAGGTCGCTCCCAACGGGCAGATTACGGCGATTGGAGGCCAGGATAACCGGACTAAGCCGGGTAGGCCGCTGCCTGACAGCATTATCAAGCGCACCGAGGGATATGTAGATATTCGCGAGACGCTTCGAAACGCGGTCGGCGCGTTCCAAGACGACTACGCGGGCAACACGCTGACTGGCGGTCTTGAAAACACGATGCAGGGCCTGCTTGGAACGGGAACGCCGGGCCAGCGCGATTGGTGGGCAAACTTTCAGTCGATCGACAACCAAATCCGTAACGACCTGTTCGGCTCCGCGCTGACCGCAACCGAGAAAAAGGCGTACCAAGACACCACCGTCTCGCCGCGGATGGACCCCGCTCAGGTGCGAAAGAACCTGACGCGCCGCCTGCGCATCATCGAAGCAGTGCTTGAGCGTCGTCGAAAGACGCTGAAGGCGAACAAGTTCGATTCCGAAGCTGTTGACGCGCTCATCGGCGAAGAGGCTCCGGTACAGGTGCGATCGGTACAGGAAGCGCAGCGACTAGCACCCGGCACCGTCTATCTTGCCCCAGACGGCAAGCTGCGGAGGCGTTGATGGCGAACTGGCCCGGCACCGTCGTCAAGTCTGACGAGGCATATGGCAACCGCCGCATCCTTGGGCCGATTGAGCAGCCTGCGCCGCGGGCGCGTGAGGCTAGTGCGTCTGATGGGCGGTCCCAAGGGACAAGCCAGTATCCGGGCGAAGCGGTGGAAGGCGGCCCAATGGCCTCCGGCGGCCACCTCGAAGGTGACCTCGGATTCTACAACGACAGCGCCATGGACGCGAACTCGCGGCCCCCGCGTTCGGATGAATTTCAGCGCGCGGCCTGGGAAGGATTGCAGAACGGCTCGATCCGAACGCTGCGCGATTTTGAAGAGTTGCAGGCGAAGTACGGCTTCGTCTTCTCTCCCGAGAACAGAGAGAAGGCGGCGAAAGCATTCGAAGACGCCGCTCGCGGCATCCCGATCACAGGCGTCAACCCCGCTGAGTTCGCGGTACGCCCCATCTCCGAGCTGCGCCAGAACGCCGTTCTCCCAGAGTGGATGGATGCGACGGCACGAGGGGCGGCAGGGTTCGCCGGTCTAGACGACGAGATCGATGCAATCGCCACGACTGCGATCCATGGCGGCGAGTTCCGTCAGAACCTCTCCAACTCGCGCGCTATCCGCGACTATGACGAGGAGAACAACTTCTGGCCTCGCCTCGGGGGCGAATTGGCCGGTGGTCTCGCGGCGGGCATGGCGACGCCTTCGCGTATTCGGGAGGCCGCAAGCCTCGCTGCGCGCCAAGTCATCCGCATGGGCGGGTCGCGGGAAGCGGCATTGGCCGCTGCTCGACGAGCCGTGGCCATTCGATCCGCACAAGAGGGCGCCGCCTTTGGAGCGGTAGCCGGGTTTGGTGAAGCGGACGGCAACGTCCTCGATCGAACCTTGGGCGCGCTTGGCGGGGGTGCTGCTGGTGGCGTTGCTGGCGGGGCCTTGGGCGCGGTTGGCGCTCGCTTTGCACAGCCACGAATGGCTCGTCAGCCGGTCACCGATGGCCAGCAAGCGATGCAGGCGGCTGACCGGCTGTCTGAGAGGCTGCCCGATGGCCAGAACCTTGATCTGCTACCAGCGGATGTGGGAGGCGCTGCCACAAGGAGAATTACTTCTGGCACCTTCCAAACGCCATTCGGCGTAGGACCACTCGCCCGAGCATCCAACAGGGTCATAGAGCGTGGGCGAGCTGCTCTCGACAACGTAGCCGCCTCCGTTGGTCAGGCATCCGACCTGGAGGCAGCTGGTGACGCGGCCCGACGCGGCGCGATGCGCTATATTCGCCAGAGTGGCTCCAGGATCGGCCGTGTTTATGACACCGCGAGCGCGATGTCGCGGGATGCCCGGATCGAGTTGACGGGCGCCAAGCGGATGCTTGACGAGCAGATCGCGCGACTTGAGCAGAATCCGACAGCGGGTCGCGCTCTCGAAGAGGCTAGGCAACTTCGGCGCAGTCTGGATGGGGAGTTCACCGTACAGGGCGTCCGCGACATGCGGACGGAAATGTTCGTGGCGCCCGAGCTTCGGGGAACGCCGATCGAGCGGCGCATGCGACAGGTAGTGGACGCGGCCGGGCAAGACATTGAGCAGGGGCTGCGCTCGCAAGGGCTTGGCGATGCGGCAAACGCTTTCGCTTCCGCCGACAGGCAGTGGCGCCAGCGTCTGAAAACCATCGACCGCGTGCTTGAGCCGATCATCGGTAAGCATGGGGACGACGAGATTCTCGCTGCGAAATCAGGTGAGGAAATCGCCAACGCGCTGACGCGTGCGGCAAAGGGTAACAGCCTGCGCCTCCAGAGATTCCTAGAGACAATTCCCGAGGATGAAGCTTCACTGGTGCGCGCCACATTGATAGGGCGTCTCGGGCTGGCGCGCGAAGGTGCGCAAAATGCCGATGGCACCGCATTTTCCCTCTCTACCTTCCTGACCAACTGGAACAAGATGAACGAACGTGCGCGACGCGCTGTGTTCGGCGACGAAGCGCGTGCGGCACTCAATGATCTCGCCACTGTTGCTTCCGCTAGCCGAGAGGCGCAGCGTTTCGCCAACAGCTCAAACACTGCTGGGGCGAACGCCGTCAATCTGACCAGCGGCTCACTCGGAGCTGCGGTCATCTCACTACTTACCGGCAACTTTACTGCGGCGGCTGCGCTGGCATCTCCTGCGGCCACTCAGGCCATTTCGGGTCGCCTCTTAGCGTCGCCGCGGTTCGCTCGTTGGCTAGCGCGCGCGCCACGGACCCAGCTTTCCGCGCCAGCCTACATTGATCGCTTGAGCCGCATCGCCCGGGCTGAACCCGCAATTGCTGGGGACATCCTCAGCCTTCAGCGTCACCTCACCAACGCCTTCTCGGGCGCACCTTCAAAGTTGGCCGCCGAACAAGGCGAACAGGAATCTGGCGGGGTCGTAGGGGAGAACAACGAAGGCGCAGAACAACGCCGTCAGCCGGAGCTTGCGCCAGTAATTCCGGGGAATATCGACTTGGGCAACCGCCCCGTCGTCCGCAACGGAGACGGCTCGATCTCGACGATACGGTCCATGTCGTTCGGCACGGATCAAGGCGAGGTTCTCGTGCCCACGGTTACCGATGATGGCAGGCTTCTCACCGACGAGCAAGCTATCGAGCAGTATCGGCGGACAGGTCGGCACCTCGGCATTTTCAAAACACCTAGTGAAGCGGACGACTATGCGCGCCGCCTTAGCGCGGAGCAGGGGCGGAGGTACCTAAACTAATGCAGAAACTCGGCAATCCGGTACCATTTTTCTTCGACGGGAGCGGGCGTCCGCTAACTGGCGGATATGTCTATGTGGGCGTGGCGAACGCTGATCCGCAGACCAATCCGATTGACCTGTTTTGGGATTTGGAGGGTGACGATCCCGCCGCGCAGCCGTTGCGCACGATCGGCGGATTTCTCGTCAACGGAACCCAGCCTGCCAGCGTCTTCTTCGACGAAGACGATTATTCCATGCGCGTCCGCGACGACAATGGCGTTGAGGTCTTTTACTCGCCCTCGGTCTACGGGCCCACTGACGCCTTTCAGCCAGCGAGCGACACGCTGACGGCCATCGCTGCGCTCACGACAACTGCTTTCGGGCGCAATCTGCTGACGCTCGCGAACTCGACCGCGTTGGCAACCGCCACGGGCATCCCTACGCCGCTGCCTGCTGCTGGCGGGACCATTACCGGCAATATCACGCGACAGGGAGCTGGCGTGCACACCTATCACACCGATAGCGCCCTCACGAGTGGGCGCATCTTCTTGACCGCCAACGGCGCGGCTGACCCGACATCGCTGCCTGGAGATATTTGGTTGGAGAAGTCGGCATGATCTCGGTCAGGGACGCTGGCGGCTTGGCCAACATCGGTGCAATCAAGGTGCGCGACGCCGGGGGCCTGGCGCCGATCGCACAACTATACATTCGGGACGCGGGTGGGCTTCATCCGTGCTTCTCGACATTCAGCGCAAGCGCTTCCCCCACGTACAATTACGGTTCGGGCTATAGCTTCGGGCCGATCCAAGTGACCACGGGCGCTTGCGTGGTCAGTACAACGGGCGGAGGGGCTCCGTTCACCTATAACTGGATCGCCGCTGACAGCGGATGGGAGGCGGTAGCCCCCACGTCGGCCGCAACCTCCTTCAGGTCACCGGCACTCGCTCCTGGTGACGATTCAAGCACCGACTTCACCTGTGAAGTCACTGACGCCTTTGGAAATACGGTCATCACGAACGCTGTCACGGCCGTTGCTCGAAATAACGCGGGGGCATAGCTAATGGCACGATACAGCGCGACAGTACGAGATCAGGACGGCGGAACACTTTCGGGAGTGAAGGTGACCGTCACTCTTCAGGACGGAAGCACGCCGACGCTCACCAGCGACGACGGAGGCGTCCTATCGCAACCGCTGGTGACGGATGCTTACGGCGCCTTCTATTTCAATGCCGCGACGCAGTTCTACGATCTGGAATATTACTACGGCGGTCGCCTCGTGCAGCGCGATTTCAGCGTTCCTGTTGGTGGACCGGTCACGAGCTTCGATGTCACGATTGAGATGATCGAGCTTCGCGACGAAGCCCAGGCTTACGCGACCGCCTCGTATAATAGCTCGGTCGCCTCCGCGGCGCAGGTTTCCCTTGCGACCGCCCAGGCTGACCGCGCCGAGATGGCGGCGGACGCGGCGGCGCTCGATGGTGGCCTCTATGACAATGCGGCGGCGGGTCGTGCCGCTGTCGCCGATGGTGAGAATTATGCCGCGGTCGGCGCCGATAGTGACAAGGCGATCGATATCTGGAAACGCGTGGACGCGAGCAACTCCACACTTCTGCGCTCCTATCCCTCGCTCGATTACCTCACCGCTCAGATCGCGACGACTACCGCGCTACAGCCGTTTCCGCCGGGGCATGATGTGGATCTGGATCGATTGGAAGCGCCAGTCCTTTGGGGGCCTGGCGTCAGGACGGACGTAAGCTATCGGCTGCGCCAGTTCGATAACAACGAGCCTGGTGTATTCAACCGCTTCTACGTTGGGGTGCAGCAGACCGATCTTGGCACCGACAATAACCCGGTCGATGTCTGCATTCTTCAGGAAGCGTCGCCCCGCACCGGCAAGACACCCTTGGTGGTGCCGCCGTGGAACGATTCGGGCGTCTATTTCGGCGCGGCTTCGGTTGATTGCGGGACCTACGACCAGTTTCAGGCCAGCAATGGAACGTTGGCGACTGCTGGTATCAATGCGCGGGTTCAGATCGATACGCCAGCGTGGAAGGATGCTGTCCGACAGACCGTGGGGGGAGGGGCAACGACCGCACCCACTCGTCAGATCGGCACCGTCCTCTACACCGGCATGACTGAATACGAGTTCGACAACTCGGCAAGCGGAGGAGGGACGTTCCGCACGGTCTTCACGATCCCCGCCGCAGTGAGCCGGATGCGTGCCATCTTCGCGCTGTCGAACACCGACCCGATCAACGTGCAGCGCGCGGCGATCGTGCCGGTTGCCACCCTTGCGGGGGTAAGCTCGATTTCGAATGGCGATTGGACCGCGCTGACCTTCAGCGGGGCAGAAGGAGCTGTCATCCCCTCGCGCCCGAACAACAACCGCCGCTCCTACATCGCGTCGGATTGGGTCAATGTCGCGTCGGTCGCCCGTACCGACGACGCAAGCAAGCTCCCCCTGGTTGCCGTGGCCGCCTACCTCCCCGATGAGGTCAATATCCGCATGCTCGGCAACGTGCCGAACGATATCGACCGCACGGTGTGGGCGACGCATCCGGATCGACCGTGGATCTCCCGCTACGACACCGGCGATTGCGTCACCACCCCGGCGGACTTCACCTCCACCACGAACATCAGCAACACGCCGATCATTGGGCTTCAGTACGAGTTGGTCTCGGGCGAGGTGCTGACCATCGGCGCGATCGGCGACAGCATCACGGAATGCATTGCGCTTGGGACAACCTATCCCGGTGCAAGCTGGGCGTTCGAAACGGCGCTGGACATGCAGAGCCCGTTCCTGGCTGTCGATTGCGCCAACATCGGCTGGAGCGGGGCGAGCGCTTCGGCGATCGGCTACCAGTGGATCGACTATCTGGCGTTCTGCGAGGCATACGGACTTACGGTGCCTTCGCTGGTGTTCTGCCCCAACGCGACCCCGAACAGCTTTTCCGCGCCCATTCTTCCGGCTGAGGTAGGCCCACAGTTCGTGCTGATGCGCGACGCGATGAAGCAGATCAAATCGGCCGGCGCATTGCCGATCGGCTGGACGATCATCCCGACCAATCCGGCGAACAAGGACTACGGGTCGAGCGACATCTACCGCCGAGACTACAACGATGAGTGGCGCGACGATTACGCCGGGGCCGGGATCACCGTCGCCGACATGGACGAGGTGATGGCGGGCGTTCTCGACGCGGATGGTCAGATGCAGATCGGCGTCGGCCTCACCTCCGACAATATCCACCCGAACGACGCAGGCATTCAGGCAATGGCCTCGGTCGCGCAGCCTGCGGTTCGCTCTGTCGCCGCCACGATCGGATTCAATCTCGGAACCCTTGTTGAAGCTGTCTGAAAGGAGACAATCAATGCTGGAATACCTGAATATCGACGGACAGAACGGGCCGCCCCCTTCGCCCACGCCGACGCCGAGCCCCACCCCGACGCCGACCGATCCGCCGAAACCGGACAACCCGGGAAGCTGATGATGGTGCCCGAGTACCTTTACTATGCGCTGGTCATAGGACTGGCGGGCACGGCGGCACCGTTCAACAGGGTGGCGCTGGTCGTGCTGGCGGTATGGGTACTCGGGCAGTTCGCCTGGCTTCTCGGCCTTCCGTTGGCCCCGGTCTATCTGGTGATCCACTGCATGGCGTTCGTCATGGCTTGTGTGGTCGCGCGGAACCCGATGTGCGCCATCGTGGCCGCGCTGTTCATCCCGATCATCGCGACCGACGCCGCCGAGTTGATGCGCTGGATCAGCCCTCACTCTGCATGGTGGGGGCGGGTCTATCTCGGTTCGGCTCAGCTTCTTCTTCTCTGGCCAGCGGTCAAGTTCGACGCGCTGCTGCGTGCGTACAACCGGATCAATGATCGCAGCTCAGCGCACGTCGAGCGGGTAGCTGCGTGAATGGCGGGGGAGGCCGCATTGGACCTTGACTATACGGGGCCGCAAGGGGGGCTTCTGGCGCTGGCGTTCGCCGCGGGCTGTGTAGCGTGCTTCGCCTTCTGCGCGCTGATCGGGAAGTTTCTTTGGGGCGTGCTGGAGAAGGCCAAGGACAATGAGATCGCATGCCTCAAGGCCTCGGCCGAGGAAGACCGCCAGCATTGCCGGGAGATGGAGGAGCGCTTGAACGCCCGCATCGCCAGCCTTGAGGGCGCTCTCCTGATGGGGGTGCCGGGACATCTTCGCGCTCAGGTGCAAGCGGCCCTGTCAGAGCAGCGCTACGAAATCGACCAAATCAAGCGAGGCGACGAATGAGCGACGACGACGGCACCGATCGCTTTCGCTCCCTCGTCTACGGCGTGGCGGCGGCTGCGACGCTGGCGTTCCTGGGATGGGTAGGGATGTCGGTCAACAGCATGACCGATCGCCTGACGACGATCGAGGTGACAATGCGCGAAAACCGCGAGGAGCGATTGCAGCAAGTGACCGATCTGCGCAGTCGTGTGAACCGTCTGGAGGATCGGCTTGAGGTCACGCGCGGGCGTGAAGGAGGTGGGCAATGAGCAAAACGATCAACGGCATTATCGAGGACGTGCTCGCCAACGAAGGCGGCTACGTCAACGATCCGCGCGATGCTGGCGGCGAGACGATGTACGGCATCACGATCGCAACGGCCCGAGCCAACGGCTACCAGGGCAAGATGCGCGATCTCCCGCGCGAAACGGCCTTCGATATCTATAGGCGCCGCTATGTCGTGGCTCCGGGCTTCGACCAGATCGCGACGATCTCCGCACCGATCGCAGCCGAGCTGGTGGACACGGGCGTCAACATGGGGCCGGTGGTCGCAGCCAAGTTCCTCCAGCGCGCGCTCAACGCCCTCAACAACCAAGGCAAGGACTTCGCGGATCTGGCCGTGGACGGGCAGGCAGGGGCGAACACCCGCAGAGCCCTGAACGCCTTTCTCAACAAGCGTGGCGCGGAAGGCGAGGCCGTGATGCTCGCTGCCCTGAACGCCCTCCAAGGCGAGCGCTACATCTCGCTCGGCGAGGCGAGGCAGGCGAACGAGGCGTTCATGTTCGGTTGGTTCCGCACGAGGGTAGCGGCATGAGCAATATCGATCATCGCCTCGAAATGGGGCTGCTGGCGCTGATGACGATCGTCGTTGGTGTCTTGGCAGGCTGGGCTATCGCTAAGGGAAGTGCGGGCGAGAGCGCTGCGTGGTCGGCAATCCTCATGGCCATCGTGAACAGCATCAAGGAAAAGTGGCAGTCGCGCACTATCGATCGGATGGGCGCCAATTTGGCGAACGCCCCTGCTGCTGAACCGCCTGCAAAGGAGCCCGGCCAATGAAATACCTATTCATCCCCCTCAGCTTGGCACTGGCATCGTGCAACGTCGTCGGAACACTGCCCGCGCCGAACATGGTCGCGGACCGAGCCACGCTGGACGAACGCGCTGCGATCGGTGTTGAGCTTGCATATCAAGCCGCTGCGCAAGTCGCACTCGCGTCCGGCGCCGCGAAAACCGAGCGCGTCAAGGCAGCCGACCGTCGCGCATATGCCGCCGTAAAGGCTGTCAGAGCCGCGTACAGCGCCGGGAACGCGTCGAGCTACCCGACAGCCGCTATCGCTGCTCACGAGGCCGTGGCGGCCCTCCTGACCGCGATCAAGGGATAATCCGATGGACCTACGAACGATACTCAAGGCGATCGAGCTGGTGGGTGATAATCTCCCGGCTGCCAAGGCGCTCTACGAGGGGTTCATCGCTGTCACCCGAGGAGCCGATCAGGACGAACTTAAGGCTCGGTACGAAGCGGCCAAGCTGGCGTCGGATGAGCTGCACCAGCGTATTCAGGACGCCTAGACTCTCGGTTCTCCAGCATATTAGGTTGATGGAGCGTCGAACGAGCCTGCCTTGAGATCAGCGATCAGGGTTGATGGATCGAAGCCGGAGCCAAGGTAGACGCGGTCGTCGTCAACGTCGTCATCGCTCGCGTCGTCATCCAGCAGGCCGTCCAGCCAGCCCGTGCCGGCCTCCATCATGTGCATGTTCAGCCGCCATTCGGGGACCAGCGTGCTGTAGCGGAGCATGGCCTTGGCACGCAGCGTCTCGAAGTCCATGCCGTTGGCTGCGCGGTTGATGTCGCCGATCGAGCGGTTCATTCGCTCCACGACGCCGCTGGTCCAGCGATGGTCGAAGTAGGTGAAGATGTATTTCTTCTGCCGCTGGATCATGGTCATCAGCGGCTTCCACTCGTCCATCTGGTCCTTAGATCGGACGAACTGGACCCATTGCGTGTAGGCCGCCTCGGCGTCAGCACGCGTTGGCGCGTCATACCAGTAGTAGAACGATTCCTTAATCGCGTAGGCGTCCGACAATCGCCGGCTGTGCGACATCACCTCCTCGATCCGGTCCCTCTGCCGATCGCTGATCTTCTCGTAATGCATGTCGAGCAGCCGGATTATCCCCGGCATCTTCTTGCGTATCTCCAGCGGCAGTTTCGACGTCTCCGCCTGCCGGATCTTCATGAACCAGTGGTTCGCCTTGGTCACGACGTGGAACTTGTCGACGACGATCGTCGCCTTCGGGAACAGATCCTCGGCCACGCCCTTGTAGCCGCCAGCCATATCCTGGCACCACACCTCTACGTTGTCCCAGTCCTCCATTCGTGTCTGCAAGCCGCGCCGCACCTCGGACTGGGTGTTGCCCGGCAGGATGTCGAGCAGCTTCGCGTTCTCGACATCCACGATCACGCCGCGCAGGCCCTTGAGCAGCATATTCTCGTCGATGCCGAAGATGCGGGGTGCCTTGTAGCGATAGTTGAGCAGCATCCGGTCGGCGTAGGACCGGAAGACGCGCGTCGCGAGCGTGGGTTCGACGCCATGGACGTGGACCGTGTCGGCGAACGTCCGCTTCACGGCCGATAGCTCTACCGCTTCACGCAGACGGGTCGTCATCATGTGCTTGTCGTCGACGTGCGGAACCTTCTGGTAGAGGGTCCTGTCGCAGCTCTGGCATCGGTAGCGCTGCTTAGTGACCAGCAGCCACGTCGGCGCGGCTTCGATCTTGAGGTCGCGATAGCGGACGGCCTTGTTGCCGTTCTTGACCAGCTTCCTCGCAAGGCAGCACAGGTCGACGTCGAACTTGTTGGGCACGCAGTCCACCTGCACCTCGACCACCTCGTCGTGCTCGCCCCGGATCAACCGGGGATTGCCGACGTCGAAGCCGTCTAGGCGCAGCCAGTTCATCGCTTCTTCTCCCTCCGGTCCAACTCGGCCTCCACGGCGTCGCGGATGAAGGCTGCTCGTTTGCCGGGCCCGGTGATCGCGTCGATCCGGTCCAGCATCTCCGGCGGTAGCCGAACGGCGGTAAACTTTCCGATAGGCGGGCGTCCCATGCGCACCTGACTAACCGTTATCTTTTTTTCAGTCGAGCCGCTCATTTCCGTTATCGCCTATTGACAGTAGCCGTTATCGCATACAGATAAGCGTTATCGGTTATGGAGGCAAGGAAATGTCACCTCAGGTTCGATACATTCACGATGGGGAGTGGGCTCAAGTCTGCCGTCCCGGTGGCGGCGAGAGCCTGATGGTTTATCCGCGCGAGGGCGGGACCTTCTCGATCGGTCGGCCTGCCGGCGCCGCATGCTGGCGCGATCTCGACCGTCAGACCGGTTTCGCTAACATGCAGGCCGCGATCGATCAGGCCGTCTGGTTGGCCGAAGAGCCGGACATGCTACGCCAGGTATGGTCGTGATCCGGGTTGACCGAACCAAGGCTGCGGTTGCCGACGGCATGATCGTTGACGTCGGCGGACGACCGCTGTGTGTGACCAGCAACAGCCGATGGCTTGACCCTCAGGTCGGCGGTTACAAGCCTGCCGACGGTCGCGATGACGCCGCTCGCAGGATCGCGCTCTGCTGGAATGCCTGCCGCCATCTCACCGATGAACAGCTCGCAGCCTATCAACCCGAAACGCCGTAGCGGTGGTCACCCTGCCAACCGGTCCCATCAACCCGATATGCGGGATGACCAGACTCTCTCTTCATGTTCCCACTATGTTCCGCCCATGTGGAAGGAGCATCGATTCGCCGAGTTTGAAGGATGGCCCGTACTGTTCGGCATCCGCTGCGGCTGCACCAGGGTGATCTCGGCGAGGTACGGCTATTTCATGGGAAGGCTAGGCGACGATGCCAGACCGTTGGATGCCGAGCGGCGCATGCGCTGCCAGACCTGCCACGAACGCGCCGTGATCACGCTCAGCCTGGAATATGCTGTTAGCGGGGGCAGGGACAGGCGGGTTAATCCACCGCAATATCCCGAATGGATGCCTTTCCGGGTGTAGTGCCAGGACCGCTGTCGGAATGATCGGGCGTGATCGGCGATCCCGGCGAATGGGAACGTAGCGCGAACGGTGGTGGCTGGCAATGGGGTCGGTCGCGGGCAGGGGCGCAACTTCCTGCTGACATAGCAGGGTCCGCTAATCGCGGGTCCATCGCTCGGTTTGCACCGCCGCGACCGAAGACCGCGATAACAGATTGCTTGCGAGTCGGTCAAGGCTGTGGCATGAAGAAGGTGCCAGTTTGATCCGGCGAAGGCTGGGGTAGATCGGGCACAGCTGCGGCGACCGTTTTACGGAGCTAACCGCATAAGGGATGGTTAGGCACGCGCACGTCGCGCGGTTAGTTGGTGGAGCCTCGCAGCTTCGCCGCAGCATTGAGCGGGTCTGGCCGAGTGGTTAGGCACCAGCCTTCCAAGCTGAGGATGTGGGTTCGATCCCCACGGCCCGCTCCACCCTATCCAATGACCGTAGGCGGTCAGTATGAGTTCCGGTTCGTACCGCGTCCGCCGCGTGCGGTCCGATCGCTCCGGGTGGAAGCCGCTGAGGGTCGCTCCCTTGCACCGGCAAGCCACGACAAAAACGGGTTGGTGACAGCCGGAAAGCACGGCACCTACTCACCCCGTCCAGTATGAGACAGGGTTAGGTTACCAAGCGCTCTTGTTCTGACAGAATTCGATATGGTCATCGATTGAGGCTTCGGCCCACTGGCGCATAGTGCTTGGCACTACGAAGTCTCGTTGCCGTTTCAAGAATCTGCCCCACCAGCTAAGGGCGTCGTACTCAACGACCCACTGCTCGTAGAACGCCTTACGCCGGCGCGCGCGCTCAACTAATGATGGCGCAGAAAGCTCGATCCACGATAGCTCGCTCACTGCTCACTCCCTCGTAATATCTGATCCGGAGCGTTGATCTCGGCGAAGTGGGTGGGCTGGACGCGGCGGTCCAGCACCATATCGTACCATCCAGCGGAGGTATCCCCGTATACATCGGCGAATTTATCAGCCCAACGGATCAGGGTTTCGACGCCATGCCAACCAAGCAAGCGCCGTCCGTCCTTCATCTCCTCGGGCAAATGCTCGATCTCAAGCCATTCGATACGGCCCATGCTCAACTCCTCAGGGACATGAAGAAGGGGAATTGGCCGCCACATTTTGTCGGTAGTTCTCCGCAGCTTCGCGTAACATTTTGGCGGCTCGTCGCATGCGAACGGCGCAAACAAGGGCAACGCTTAGGCACGCGATGTTAAGAACACCGGTGGCGATATTGAACGCGACCGCCCAATGAAGGTTTGATAGTGCCTGCTCAAGCATGTGCGGGGTCCTTTAGCCAGAAGGCAGTTGGAACAGCTTCGCCTAGTTCGCGCAAGCGCCGGTCCTCCTTTTCTTCTGGCGTTTCCGTGCGGCGTTCCCAGCGACAGCCACATTCGCAGAAGACCTTGACCAGATCCGGCTCAACGCCGTGCCAAGGATCGAGTTTGGCACCGGCGGGGCCGAGGGGTTCAATCCGCTTGAGATAATCTCGATCAGGGTCAATCGAACTCCACCCCATCGACGCGCCGCGTATCATGCCACTCGCACGCGGCCTCGTGCACGGAACTTGCTGGTAGATTTTCGGTTTGGTGCCGGGGAGCAGCGCCTTGTAGGTTTCGCGGGCGCTTAGCAGGTCGAGATTCTTCAGGATCGAAACCATGCCCTTGTTGGTGATGCAGACGAGATGCCATAGGCCATCACCGATCGCATCGTCCGCGCTAGGGATACCGGCTATGCTCGAAACCGCTTGCGGGTTCGACCGCGCAGCGGCGGTAGCCCGCCCCGAACGGGAGCGCCCAGCTTTTTGTCTCGCAGTCATTCCTCCACCACCTCTGTCGGGGATGCTGATAGGGCTCTGCGGCGGACTTCCACGACCCAAGCCGGCCCATCCTGGCTATAAACCGCCGCATAGTGGTTGGCTTCAGCGAGCGAGGTTGATCCCGCGACCATTGCGTCGCCATCGCCGAACGCGTCTTTCTGCCACACCTCGTATTCGACCTCGACTGTCTGCGTCTCTGGTGTGGAGGTCTTGAGGGCGGCAACCTTGGCGAGCGCAGACGCGATGTCGTCCGCGCCGAGGGCAATCCCGGCCTTCTCGACCATCCGCTTGAACAGCAGCCGATTGTTCGGATGACCGATTTCATCGCGCCAGTTTGCCAGCACCGATCCTTCTTCATCCCGTGATGGCGTAGTATCGGTGGCGAAGCGGAGCATCAGCCTGATGCACGACGAACGGGTGACCACATTCGTCACACCCGCCATTTCTTCAAAGAGCGCGTTTGCCCGCTCCTCTGTTGGTGCAGGGCGGCTTTGCAGGGCGGTGAGGGCATGCCGAACCGCGATTTCCATTTGTGCAGGCGTGTACCTGCGACGGCCGTCATCGGCTTTCGGCGTGTCATATGCCTCAGCGTGCTCGATAGCCCGCGTGATCAGCTCGTCATTTCCCATGGGGGCGGTCTCCGATATCGAGATGGTCGAACTCGCCGCGACGAGCGCGCTCCATGATGCGATGGCGCTTGCTGACCTGGGCTAGCCGCTGGGCGGCCTTGTCCCTTTCGGCTTGCTTATCCTCTGGACCGAGTCCACAGATTCCCTCTTTCCAGCCATCAAACGGGCAATCTCCGCAGACGTAGCAGGCTGGCCAGAACGAGCAGTTCTCCGCCGCACGCGGTCGCTGATCCTCACCCGGCATGGGAGTGGTCCTTGGATTGAAGGGCTTCGCGAGCCCCGAGGATTGCCGCATCACGAGCACGGCGACGCTCGCCCATCATGTGGATGCGCTCCTCAGCCGAAAGCGAGCCAAAATGCTCATCGTCGGCGGCCAGTATCTCCGCCGATGTCATCTGGCTCGCCAGCCATTGCGCCGATGCCCGCAACCGCTCCACCTCCGCTGTGGATGATCGGGCTGCCTCATCACGGGTGCGGAGGGCGATCAGGACGGCGCGCATTTCAGTGCTGCTGGCATCGTACTTCCCGGTCAGGAACCCTTCGGCATGTTCCGGGCGAGCTTCCGCGCAGATCGCGCGCGCCCGCTCCACCAGCTCGTCTCCCGGTGTGGGGTGATTAGTTGTCATGGGCGCGCGCTCCGAAGTATGATGTCGATCTCGTCACGAAACTTCTGCTGGTCCGCAGGCCACAGGTCCCTCAACTCCCGCTGATGCTCCCCCGGAGACGCGGGGCATGATGTGGGGTGTAGGCGGCGAAATATGCGCTCGTAATCAGGCTTCTGCAGCAACGCTTCGCCGACAGAGTAGACGGTTAGCGAGCGCTCACCCGACATTGGGCGTCTCCTTCAGGGCGGCGCGGATCAGGGCGATGCGTTCGTCCGATCCGTCACCCTCATGGCCACCGCTTTCGTGAAAGCGCAGAAGGGGCTCGACGACGCTTGCAACGATCTCCAAGCCCGTTGCGATGCCCAGATTGACCCCGGACATTGCCTGGTCACGCCAGCTATGATAGCGGCCGGTGAATTTATCACCTGCGTACTCTCGCTGGAAATTGAAAGGGTAGATCTGAGTCGGGAGGCGGGTTTCGTCCTCCCGGTAGAAGTCGCTCTCATTCCATGACGCGGGGGGCCAGGTCACGCGAGCGGTGGACAATTTCTGGACAGCAGATTTGCCTTTGTTCCTCATTTCGGTCCGCCTTGTTCACGGTCAATCTTCCGTGAAACGACGGTTTTCCGTGCTTTTCCCGCATTCGTAATGCGGGGGTCACAGGTTCGAGTCCTGTAAGCGGCACCATTTTCTCCACCACCCCTACGGCGTCGGTGCGTTGAGCGCCGCGATCATGCCGGCGGCGATCGAGAGTGCGATCTCCGACGCGCCGGTCGCGCGGATGTCGAGGCCGGCGGGGCCCTGAATGCGCGCGAGGTCGCGTGCCGACATGCCGGCATCCGCCAGTCGCTCGAGCCGCGCGGCGTGGCTGCGGCGCGATCCCAGTGCGGCGATGTAGCCGGTCGGCGCGGCGAGGGCGGCGAGCAGGGCGGGATCGTCGATCTTGGGGTCGTGGCTCAAGGTGACGATCGCGGTGGCCATGTCCGGCTTGCGCCGGGCGATCGCTTCGTCGGGCCAGCCGTCGTCGAGCTCGCAATCGGCGAAGCGCTCCGCGGTCAGGAAGCGGCCGCGCGGATCGATCACGGTCGGCGTCACGCCGACCTGCCGGGCGAGCGCCGCGAGCGCCTGGGCGATCTGGACCGCGCCGACGATCAGCAGGCGGCGCGGCGGGTCATAGCGATTGACGAAGCCGGAGCCGTCGCCCTCGCGGCTCAGTCCGGTGGCGAGATCGGTCGCGACGACGAGCCGTTCGCCCGCATTGCGCGCCCGCGCGATGCGCTCGAACAGGAACGGCGGGAAACCGGCGTCCGAGACCGGCTGGACCAGCACGGCGATCTCGCCGCCGCACGGCATGCCGACCTCCCAGGCGGTGGCGTCGGCGACGCCGTAACGTTTGAGCATGGCGTGGGCGCCGGCGATGACGTCGGCCGCCGCCTGGAGGACGTCGCCCTCGACGCAACCGCCGGACACCGAGCCCTCGAACCGCCCGTCCGCGTTGACCAGCATGTGGCTGCCCACCGGCCGCGGCGCCGAGCCCCAGGTCGAGATCACGGTCACGAGCGCCATGCGGTCGCCGTGCCAGCGGGCGGCCGCGTCGAGGATGATCTCGATGTCGCTCAAGCGGCGGGCAGCTGCTCGAAGAACTTGTCCAGCGTGATCG
Organism: Sphingomonas sp.; assembly: GCF_039595165.1. GTDB lineage: Bacteria > Pseudomonadota > Alphaproteobacteria > Sphingomonadales > Sphingomonadaceae > Sphingomonas. The sequence goes on along the minus strand of NZ_JBCNMA010000008.1, from coordinate 14,523 downwards.
GATACTCGCGTACGCGCACCCCGGTCGCGTTGTAGACCGCATTGGCGACCGCGGCTGCCACGCCGCAGATGCCGAGCTCGCCCACGCCCTTGGCCTTCATCGGCGAGGACAGCGGATCGACCTCGTCGAGGAAGATGCATTCCTGGTGCGGGATGTCGGCATGGACCGGCACCTCGTACCCGGCGAGGTCGTGATTGACGAAGAAACCGAAGCGCTTGTCGACCGCCAGCTCCTCCATCAGCGCGGCGCCGACGGCCATCGTCATCGCGCCGATCACCTGGCTGCGCGCCGATTTGGGATTGAGGATGCGCCCGGCCGCGCACACCGCCAGCATGCGGCGGACGCGGACCTCGCCGGTATGGGCATGCACCGCCGCCTCGACGAAATGGCCGGCGAAGGTGGATTGCTGGTAGCGGCGGGCGAGGTCGCCGAACTCGATCGCGTCCTCGGCCACGATCTCGCCGCCTTCGGCAGCCTTGCCGAGCGCGAAGCTGCGCCGGCCGCCGCGGACCTTGCCGCCGCTGAAGGTCGCGGTGGCGGGATCGAGGCCGAGCTTCTGTGCGACCGTCTCGCGCAGCTTGACGCAGGCGGTGTAGACGCCGGCGGTCGAGCTGGCCGCGCCCCATTGCCCGCCCGAGCCGGACGAGACCGGGAAGCTCGAATCGCCGAGCCGCACCGTGACCCGGTCGAGCGGCACGCCCATCATTTCGGCGGCGGTCTGGGCGATGATCGTGTAGCTGCCGGTGCCGATGTCGGTCATGTCGGTCTCGACCGTCACGTGCCCGTCGGCGGCGAGCCGCACCCGCGCGGCGGACTTGGTCACCGGCGCGTTGCGGAAGCCGGCGGCGACGCCCATGCCGACCAGCCACTGGCCGTCGCGCACGCTGGCGGGAGTCGCCGAGCGCTTGCTCCAGCCGAAGCGCTGCGCACCCTGGCGCAGGCACTCGACCAGCTGGCGCTGCGAGAAGGGCTTGGGCGGGTTCTCGGGCACCACCTGGGTGTCGTTGAGGATGCGGAACTCGACCGGGTCCATGCCGAGCTTCTCGGCCATCTCGTCGATCGCGATCTCGAGCGCCATCATCCCCGGCGCCTCGCCCGGGGCGCGCATCGCATTGCCCTCGGGCAGGTCGAGCACCGCGAGGCGGCACTGCAGCATGCGGTTCTCGCCGGCATAGAGGAAGCGCGTCTGCTGCACGCCATTCTCGATGCCGCCGCCGGGCAGGTCGCCCGACCAATTCTCATGCCCGATCGCGGTGATCTTGCCCTCGCGCGTCGCGCCGAGGCGGATGCGCTGGATCGTCGCGGGGCGATGCGGGGTGTTGTTGAACATCAGCGGCCGGGTCAGCGCGACCTTGACCGGGCGGCCCGCGGCCCTGGCGCCGAGCGCGGCGAGGATCGCATCGGCGCGGACGAACAGCTTCCCGCCGAAGCCGCCGCCGATATAGGGCGAGATCAGCCGCACCTTCTCGCGCGGGATGCCGAGCGTCCGCGCGACGTCGCCGCGGCCCCAGTTGATCATCTGGTTCGCGGTCCACAGCGTGAGCTGGTCGCCCTCCCATGCCGCGATGCTGGCGTGCGGCTCCATCATCGCGTGCGCCTGGTCGGGGGTGTGGTAGGTCGCGTCGATCGTCACCGGCGCCGAGGCGAAGGCGGCGGCGAAGTCGCCGAGCTTGAGGTCGGCCTGCTCGCGCGAGGGCTGTGCGCCGTCCTTGGCGGCATGGAGGTCGAACGCGCCCTTTCCGCGGGCATAGTCGATGCGGACCAGCGCCGCGGCGGCGCGGGCCTGCTCGAACGTTTCCGCGACGACCAGCGCGACCGCCTGGTGGTAATGCTGGATCTCGGGGCCGCCGAGCAGGTGCGCGGTGTTGAAATTGCCCTTTTCGAGCTTGCCGGCATTGTCGGCGGTGATGATCGCCAGCACGCCGGGCGACGCCTTGGCAGCGGCGAGGTCGATCGACTCGATCCGTCCCTTGGCGATCGCCGAGCCGACGACGAAGCCATAGGCGGCGTCGGGCGCGGGTTGCTCATAGGCATAGGGCGCCTGGCCGCAGACCTTGAGCGGGCCGTCGATGCGGTCGGTGGGCTTGCCGACGACCTTGAGCTGGTCGATCGGGTTGGTGCCGGCGGGGGTGTCGAACTTCATGACCATCAACCCCTTGCCTGCGCCAGCACCGCGCCGAGCGTGCGCTCGACGAGGGGCAGCTTGAACGCATTGTCCTTGGTCGGGCGGGCTCCGGCGAGCAGCCGGTCGGCCACCGCCTTCGCCCCGCGCGGCAGCGCCGCCTCGACCGCCTCGACGCGCCACGGCTTGGGCGCGATCCCGCCCACCGCGATGCGGCCGCTGCCGTCGCGCTGGAGGACCGCCGCGATCGAGACGAGCGCGAAGGCATAGGAAGCGCGGTCGCGCACCTTGTGATAGACATGCACGCCGCCGAGCGGTGCGGGCAGCGTCACCGCGGTGACCAGCTCCCCGCTTTCGAGCGCGGTCTCGACGTGCGGCGTGCCGCCCGGAAGCACATGGAAGTTGGCGAGCGGAATCGCGCGCGTCGCACCGTCGGGCTTGACCGTCTCCACCGTCGCATCGAGCGCGCGCATCGCGACGGCCATGTCGCTGGGATGCGTGGCGATGCATGCCTCGCTCGTCCCGATCACGCCGAGCTGGCGGCTGAACCCGCCGATCGCGGCGCAGCCCGAGCCGGGCTTGCGCTTGTTACAGGCCTGATTGGTGTCGTAGAAATACGGGCACCGCGTACGCTGGAGCAGATTGCCGGCGGTGGTCGCGCGGTTGCGCAGCTGGCCCGAGGCGCCCGCGAGCAGGGCGCGCGACAGAACGCCATAGTCCTTGCGGATGCGCCGGTCGGCGGCGAGATCGGTGTTGCGCACCAGCGCGCCGATGCGCAGCCCGCCGTCGGACGTCGCCTCGATCCGGTCGAGCCCGATGCGGTTGACGTCGATCAGATGGGTCGGCGCCTCGATCTGAAGCTTCATCAGGTCGAGCAGGTTGGTGCCGCCGGCGATGAACCGCGCGCCCTGGGTGCGCACGGCCGCGGCAGCGGCTTCCGCCGGGGTGTGCACGCGCTCATAGGTGAAGGGTTTCATGCGCGCCTCCCCGCGACTTCGGTCATCGCGTCGAGGATGTTGGAATAGGCGCCGCAGCGGCAGATGTTGCCGCTCATCCGCTCGCGCATCTCGTCGTTGGTGGCGCGGGGGCGGGCGTTGAGGTCGGCCGAAACGTGGCTTGGGATCCCCGCGCGGATCTCGTCGAGCACCGCCACCGCCGAGCAGATCTGGCCTGGCGTGCAATAGCCGCACTGATAGCCGTCATGCTTGACGAAGGCGGCCTGCATCGGATGGAGCTTGCCGGGCGTGCCGAGGCCCTCGATCGTCGTCACTTCGTCGCCGTCGTGCATCACGGCGAGCGTCAGGCACGAGTTGATCCGCCGCCCCGCGACGATCACCGTGCAGGCGCCGCACTGGCCGTGGTCGCAGCCCTTCTTGGTGCCGGTGAGGCGAAGATGCTCGCGCAATGCGTCGAGCAGGGTGGTGCGGGGATCGAGCGCGAGCTCGCGCTTCGCGCCGTTGACGGTGATCGTCACGGGAGTCATCGCGGGTCCCGCTTGCGGCGCCGCGACCCGCGCCTCCGTTGCAGGAACCGCCGCGACCGCGACCGAGGCGCTGCCGCCGACCAGCACGCCGCGCCGCGTGACGCCGAACTCGTCGTCCTTCATGTCCTGACTCCCGTGCCGTGGCGATCGTCTGTCGCGGGCTGCCGATTCACCGGCATTGTAACCGTTGTCATCGCCTTGGGCGATAGCGGTTCATCGAAGAGCGGGAGAGGTCAGGCGGCGTGGGCCGCGGTCCAGTCGGTGCGGGTGTTGATGTTGTGTAGCGGGCGGGGTTCGGCGACCCGCGTCGCGCCGCAACGGTCGATCCAGACGCGCCAGCGGCGGTCGCCGGTGGCGAGGAAGGCGGTGAGCGCAGCGTGCAGCGCGGCGGGCCACCAGCCAATGAGCCATTGCTGCTCGAACACCTTCGGCTGTGAGCCGGCGAGGCGCTCGGGAAGATCGTCCGGGAGGGGCACGACATCCACCGGCGCGGTCAGGACTCCGTCAAACCCGTTCGCTGCGGCGTAGCGGAGCGCTGCCTCAAGACCGGCGAGCGGGCCGATGCGTTCGGCGGTGGAATCGGGGAGGGCGCGGAACTCGCCCCAGCTGCGGCCGCAGATTGCGACCTCCTCGACCTGGCATGCGAGGACGGTCACGATGTGGTCGAGCATCGGGGCGCCGTTCAACGGCACGAGCGCCTTGTCGCTGCCGAAGCGGCGAGAGGCGCCGCCGGCGAGCACCGCACCGAGGATACGCGGCGGGCGGGTCACGCGATGAGTGCTCGTGCTGGCCGGACCGCGGCCGGGCGAGCCACTGCCTCGCCGATCAGCAGCAGGGTCGGGCGGTTGCCGGCGATCGACTTGACCGCCAGCGGGAGGAGGTCGAGCCGGCTGGAGAGATGCTGTTCGGTGGGTAGGCTGACGTCGCAGACAACGAGGACTGGGGTCGAGCGGGGGAGACCCGCCGCGGTGAGCTTCTCGCTGATCTCGCGCGCGGCCCCGCGGCCCATGTAGAAGGCAAGCGTCGAGCCGGCATGGGCGAGCGCGGCCCAGTCGAGATCGAGCGGCTCGCCGGCGCGGGCGTGCGCCGTCACGAACTGGACGCGGCGGGCGAGGCCGCGCAGCGACAGGGATAGCCCGGCCGAAGCCGCGGCGGCGCTGGCGGTGGTGATGCCGGGGCAGATGCGCGCAAGGATGCCGGCGCGGGCACAGGCCTCCATCTCCTCGGCGCTGCGCGCGAAGATCGCCGGATCGCCACCCTTGAGGCGCACGACGCGCTTGCCGAGCAAGGCCGCCTCGACGAGCAGGCCGTTGATCGCGTCCTGGTCCTTGGAGTGGCGGCCCGCGCGCTTGCCGACGGGAATCAGCTCGGCATCGGGTGCGAGCGCGAGGATGTCGGGGCCGACCAGCGCGTCGTAGAAGACGATCTCCGCCGCGGCGATCAGGCGGGCGGCCTTGAGCGTGAGCAGCTCGACATCGCCGGGGCCGGCGCCGACGAGCCAGACCGAGCCGGATGGGAAGTCGTCAGCCATTCACGGCCTCCTGTCTGGTGTCGGCGAGGATGCGGGCGAGCGCGGGGCGGCACGATCCGCAATTGGTGCCGGCTTGGAGCGCCGTGCCGATCGCGGGGACATCGGCCAGCTGCTGGTCGCGGATCGCGGCGACGATGGTGTTGAGGCCGATATCGAAGCAGACGCAGATCACCGCGCCGCGATCGGGCTGGGCGCCCGGCGCACGGCCGGCGAGCAGGGTCGGGGCGACCTGCGGCGCGGAAAGCTGCGCGATCAGCCAGTCGCGTCGCGGCAGCTCGCCGGTGCGGGTGACGAACAGGGCGGCGGCGAGGCGGCCGTCGCGCAGGATCGCGACGCGGCGGGTGCCGCGCGCCGGGTCGGTCGCCTCGATCCGCTCGCCCGCGGGCAGCAGCTTGTCGAGCCGGAGGGCATCGCCATTGCCCGCCATCTCCCACAGCGTCCCGGCCGGGATCGCGACGCGCGTCGCCCAGAGGCATTTGGGCGGGGCAGGGAGATCGCCCGTGACAATCAGGAAGGCGCGCCATTCCGCCGAGACCGGATCGATCCGCGCCGGGGTCAGCTTGAAGCCCGGCTGGCCGGAGATCGGATCGGCGAGCGGGCGCGGGAGCAGGCCGGTGCGGCCGCCGGTCGAGGTGCGATCGGTCCAGTGGATCGGCGTGAACAGCTCGCCCGGCCGCTGTGCCTCGGTGACGGACGCGCGGAAGATGCTTTCGCCCTGCGGCGTGGCGACGCGGGCGAGGCCGCCATCGGCGATGCCGAGCGTAGCGGCGTCGTCTGGGTGGATCTCGACCAGAGGCTCCTCGCGGTGGCGCGCCAGTTTCGGCGACAGGCCGGTGCGCGTCATCGTGTGCCACTGGTCGCGATAGCGCCCGGTGTTGAGCGTCATCGGCCAGTTGGCGAGCGCGTCCTGGAGCGGGCGCTGCGCCACCGGCACCAGCCGTGCCCGACGGTCGGGCGTGGAATAGCGGCCGTCGGCGAAGGGCGTGCCGCCCCAGCGCTGCGGTTCCATCGTCTCGTACGCCGCGTTGCCGCCTGCGCCGCCATTGGGCAGCGCGAAGACGCGCGCGCCGTCATTCTGGTAGGTCGAGAGGCGGCAATGCTCGCGCCAGATCTCGGCGGCGCGGTCATAGGCGAAGGGCGTTTTCCAGCCCATGCGCCGGGCGACTTCCTTGACGATCCACCAGTCGGGTTTCGCTTCGCCCGGCAGCGGGAACAGCGCGCGCTGGCGGCTGATCGTGCGGTCGGAGTTGGTGACGGTGCCGTCCTTCTCGCCCCAGGCGGCGGCGGGGAGGCGGACATGCGCGAACTCGCCGGTGTCGGTGCGCTCCATCACGTCGCTGACCACGACGAAGGGACAGGCGGCGAGCGCCTCGCGGACGCGGCCGGCATCGGGCATCGACACGGCGGGGTTGGTCGCCATCACCCACAAAGCCTTGATCCGTCCCTCGTCGATCGCGCGGAACAGGTCGACGGCCTTGAGGCCCGGCTTCTCGGCGATCGACGGAGACGCCCAGAAACGCTGCACGCGCTCGCGATTCTCGGGCGCGAAGTCCATGTGCGCGGCGAGGGTCGAGGCGAGCCCGCCGACCTCGCGCCCGCCCATCGCATTGGGCTGGCCGGTGATCGAGAAGGGCGCCGCGCCGGGCTTGCCGATCCGGCCGGTGGCGAGATGGACGTTGATGATCGCATTGCCCTGGTCGGTGCCGCTGATCGACTGGTTCACCCCCTGGCTGAACAGCGTGATCGTGCGGGGCGTCGCGGCGAACCATTCGTAGAAACGCCTGAGGTCTGACGGCGGCACGTCGCAGACGCGCGCCACCGACCACAGGTCGCTTCCCTCTCCAAGCTTGTCCCAGAAATCGTCCGGCACCGCGACATGCGCGGCGAGATAGTCCCGGTCGAGCGCGCCCGCCTCGCGGCAATAGTGAAGCAGGCCGTTCATCAGCGCGACGTCGCTGCCTGGGCGGATCGGCAGGTGGAGATCGGCTTCCTCGGCGGTCTCGGTGCGTCGCGGGTCGATCACGACGAGCTTCGCCCCCGTCTCGCAGCGCGCGCGGATGCGCTGGTAGACGATCGGGTGGCACCAGGCGGTGTTCGACCCCACCAGCACGAACAGGTCGGCGGCGTCGAGGTCGTCATAGCTGGCGGGCACGACATCCTCGCCGAACGCGCGGGCGTGCGCGGCGACCGCGCTCGACATGCAGAGGCGCGAATTGGTGTCGATGTTCGCCGAGCCGATGAAGCCCTTCATCAGCTTGTTGGCGACATAATAGTCCTCGGTAAGCAGCTGGCCCGAGACATAGAAGGCGACGCTGTTGGGGCCGTGCTGCGCGACGGCGTCGCGGAAGCGCTTCGCGACCAGGTTCAGCGCCTTGTCCCAGCCCGCGCGCTTCATCCCGATCATCGGATGGAGCAGCCGGCCCTCCAGCCCGACGGTCTCGCCGAGATGGGTGCCCTTGGAGCAGAGCCTGCCGCGGTTGGCGGGGTGGTCGGGATCGCCCTCGATCTTCGCTTCGCGCGGGCCGGTGACGGTCGCGCGAATGCCGCAGCCGACGCCGCAATAGGCGCAGGTGGTGCGGATGGGGGTCACTTAAGCCCCTCCCTTTCAGGGGAGGATTGGAAGCCCCCTTCTTGCTCTTGCAATGTTGGAATTCGTCTGCTGCACTTGGGCTGCCGGAGCCGATGTCCCGGCCGCGCTTCGAACCGCGGTTTTATCCGCCGCGCGGACCCGTTGAGTCTGTCGACTTCGTCAACTCCGCAGGCGCTCGCGATAGTGTAAAGCCAGTGTAAAGTTTCAGCCCGCGAAAGCCCCGATCGCTTCCAATGACGCCGCCGGGCCCAAAATGCTGCCCTCCGGGGAAGGATTTGAGAAGTGAGCTTCACGCCGCCCCCGCGAGCGCCTCGGCGCGGGCGATGAGGATGCGGCCGCCGTCGATCTTGACCGGGATCACGGGGACACAGCCTTCGTCGCCGCCCAGCGCCTTGCCGGTGACGAGCGAGATGCGCCAGTTGTGCAGCGGACAGGCGACCGAGGTGTCGTGGACGATGCCCTGGCTGAGCGGTCCCTGCTTGTGCGGGCATTTGTTGACCAGCGCATGGACCGATCCGGTCGCGGTGCGGAAGATCGCGATCTCGTCGCCGCCATGCACCGGAAGGGTGCGCGCGCCCATCGCGGGCAGCTGGTCCACGGGACCGATATCGAGCCATTCGGCGTCCATCATTCTGCTCCCACGACCGCGAAGGGCCGGATTTCCGCGATATGCTGGTGAAGTTCGCGCTCGGCGCCCGCGGCGCGCTCCGCCCAGGGGTCCTTCTGGAGGTGGCGCTGGGATTCGAGGAAGCGTTCCTTGAGCGCCTCGCGGCCCTCGGCGTCGTCGACGATGCGCGACTTGATGTAATCGAGCCCGACGCGCTCGACCCATGGCGCGGTGCGGTCGAGGTAGCGCGCTTCCTCGCGATAGAGCTGGATGAAGGCGGCGCAGTAATCGAGCGCTTCCTGCTCGGTCGCGACCTTGCACAAGAGGTCGGTGCCGCGCAGGTGGATACCGCCGTTTCCGCCGATGTGCAGCTCGTAGCCCGAATCGACGCAGATCACGCCGAAGTCCTTGATCGTCGCCTCGGCGCAGTTGCGCGGGCAACCGCTGACCGCGATCTTGAACTTGTGGGGCATCCACGAGCCCCAGGTCATCTGCTCGGTCTTGATGCCGAGCCCGGTCGAATCCTGCGTGCCGAAGCGGCACCATTCGGAGCCGACACAGGTCTTCACCGTGCGCAGCGCCTTGCCATAGGCATGGCCCGAGACCATCCCCGCGGCGTTGAGGTCGCCCCAGATCGCGGGCAAGTCTTCCTTCTTGATCCCGAACAGATCGAGCCGCTGGCCGCCGGTGACCTTGACCATGCGCGCGCCATATTTGTCGGCGGCGTCGGCGATCGCACGCAACTCGTCCGGGGTGGTGACGCCGCCCCACATGCGCGGGACGACCGAATAGGTGCCGTCCTTCTGGATGTTGGCGTGCATCCGCTCGTTGACGAAGCGACTCTGCGGGTCCTCGACATGTTCGCCGGGCCAGGCGCAGAGCAGGTAATAGTTGAGCGCCGGGCGGCATGACGAGCAGCCGTCGGGCGTCGACCAGTTGAGCGCCTGCATCACCTGGGGGATGACCTTGAGCTCCTGCGCGACGATCTCGCGACGGACATCGTCGTGCGTGAAGCTGGTGCATTTGCACATCGTCTTCGGCCCGGCCTGGACCTCGTCGCCCAGCGTCAGCGCGAGCAAGGTCTCGACCAGCCCCGTGCACTGGCCGCAGCTCGCCGAAGCCTTGCAGGTGCCGCGCACCGCGTCGAGGCTGTTCGCGCCGCCGGCGATGCAGGCGACGACCTGGCCCTTGGAGACGCCGTTGCAGCCGCAGATTTCCGCATTGTCGGAAAGCGCCGCAACGGCCGCCTTAGGGTCCGCCTGGCCCCCTCCCGAGGCGAAGGCCTGGCCGAAGATCAGATAGTCGCGCAGGTCGGACACATCCTCCTGCTTCTTGAGCAGATCGAAATACCAGCCGCCGTCGGCGGTATCGCCGTAGAGGACGGCGCCGACGATCCTGTCGTCCTTGACGATCACGCGCTTGTACACGCCGCGCGCGGCGTCGCGCAGGACAATGTCCTCGCAGCCTTCGCCGCCCGAGAAATCGCCCGCGGAGAAGACGTCGAGCCCGGCGACCTTGAGCTTGGTCGAGGTGACCGATCCGCGATAGCCGGTTGGACTTTCTGTGAGATGATCGGCGAGCGCGCGGCACATGTCCCACAGCGGCGCGACAAGGCCATAGACGTTGCCGTCATGCTCGACGCACTCGCCGACCGCGAGCACGTCGGGGTCGGACGTGACCATATGGTCGTCGACCTTGATCCCGCGCCCGACCTCGAGCCCCGCGTCGCGCGCAAGGGTGGTGGAGGGGCGGATGCCGACGGCCATCACGACGAGGTCGGCGGGAATTTCGGTGCCGTCCTTGAGGCGAACGCCCTCGACATGGTTCTCGCCGAGGATCGCGGCGGTGTCGGCGCCGGTGATGACCGTCTGGCCGCGCGCCTCGAGCGCCTGTTTGAGCAGCCAGCCCGCGGCTTCATCGAGCTGGCGCTCCATCAGGGTGGGCATGAGGTGGAGGACGGTGACCTTCATCCCGCGCAGGGAGAGGCCGTGCGCGGCCTCGAGGCCAAGCAGGCCGCCCCCGATCACCACCGCGCTGCCGCCCTTGTTGGCGGCGGCGAGCATCGTGTCGACATCGTCCATGTCGCGGAAGCTGATCACGCCGGGCAGATCCTTGCCCGGCACCGGGATGATGAACGGATCGGAGCCGGTGGCGATCAGCAGCTTGTCGTAGCTGGTCGAGATGCCGCCGCGCGAGGTCACGGTCTTCGCCGCGCGGTCGATGCCGATCACGGGGTCACCGGCGATCAGGTCGATGCCGTTCTCGACATACCATTCGGGCGTGTTGATGACGATGTCGTCGAACGCCTTCTCGCCCGCGAGCACGGGAGAGAGCATGATGCGGTTGTAGTTCACGCGCGGCTCGGCGCCGAAGATGGTGACGCGGTAGCGCGTCGGGTCACGAGCGAGGATCTCCTCGACCGCGCGGCAGCCGGCCATGCCGTTGCCGATCACCACAAGATGCTCGCGCGTATCGTCCTTTGCGGCCGCGATGCGTTGCAATTCCATCAGATCGTCCAATCCAGTTGCAGCCAGAATTTGCTTGTGTCGGCCGCGAAGCGGTCCGCCTCGTAGTCTGCGAAGCGGACCGAGGCGGTGGTCTTGCCGAACTTCGCCGAGGCGAGGAGGTTGAGCTCGTCGCCATAGTGGCGGGTCAGGCGGTCGCTCTCGTAGCGGTGCCAGGCGGCCTGGAAGGTCACGCCCCTGGCCGGGCCGATCGACTGCCAGCCCCAGCCGGCGCTGACATAGAGGTCACGCACGCCGTCGGGCGGGGTGGTGAGATACTTGTCCGCCCAGCCCTGGAATTTGAAGTTGGTGCCGAGCGGGGTCTGGAAGCTGGTGAGCGCTGCGCCGCTGCTGGCGCCGAGGATCTCATAGCCTGCGCCGAGCTTCGGGCCGTTGAGGTCGAGCGACAGGTCGGCGAGCCAGTAATCGGCGGCATAGTCGTTGGGGTTGCGGCCCATGTCCGACTGGCGGGCGTGGCTGAGTTGCCAGGCGAGCTTGGCCTTGCCGATCGGGCGGGCGCCGGCGAGGCGCACGCCGAAGGTCTTGCTGGAGAGGCGGAAGCCCTGCACCGCGGCCTCGTCCTGATCGACCCAGTAAGCGAAGCCGGTGAGGGCGCCGATCGGCGTGGCGTAGGAGAGATTGGCGAAGATGTTGTCGCCGCTCACCGCGCGCTGGCGGGCGCCGGTCCCGTCGATCCCCCAGATGGTGCGTACGGCCCAGGCATAGGTCAGGTCGGCCTTGAGCCCCTTGAGCGGCGTCACTTCGGCGCGGACGGCGTCGAAGCTCTGGCCGTTCTGGCGGAAACCGACGCCGCCGACGAAACGCTCGTCGTCGAGCAGGATGCGCTGACGGCCCGCCGTGAGCGTGGCGAACGGCAGCTTGAGGCCGAGCTGAGCGCGACTGATCGCGACATTCTGCGGGTCGGCGATCAGCGGGCGGGTCACGGCGCCGTGGAGACCGTCATCATAGTCGCCCGCGATGGCGAGGTTGCCCTGCGCCTCGACCAATGCGGTGAGCGGACCGTGGCTCGCCTGCACCCCGGCGCGGACGCGGAGGGTGAGCGCGTCGGCATCGAGCGGCAGGCCATTCTGGTCCACTTGTTCGTAACGCAGCCGGGCCTCGGCAATGGGCGTGGCGGTCTGGGCGGCGGCGGGCACTGCCGCCGCCAGCCCGGCGAGGAGGAACGCGGCGCGCATCAGATGCGCACGCCCTCGGCCGCGCCCCAAGTCGCGCGCCACTTGCCCTTGACCAGCAGGAGGCCGGCCAGCGCCATCACTGCGAGGCCAGCGAAGATCAGGAAGCCGCCCGAGAAGCTGCCGGTCCACTGCTTGACGAGCCCGAGCGAGGAGGCGAGGTAGAAACCGCCGACGCCGCCGGCCATGCCGACCAGCCCGGTCATCACCCCGATCTCGGCCGCGAAACGCTGCGGCACGAGCTGGAACACCGAGCCGTTGCCGGTTCCGAGCGCGAGCATCGCGAGGACGAACAGCAGCAACGCGGTCGCGAAATTCTCGGCCATGCTGACGCCGACCAATGCGAAGGCGGCGAAGATGAACACCGCGGTGAGCGCCTTCACCCCGCCGATCGCGTCGGCGAGCGCGCCGCCGAGCGGGCGGATCAGCGATCCGGCGAAGACGCAGCCTGCCGTTGCATAGCCCGCCTGGATGGTGGTGAGGTCGAAGCGGTCGGTGAAATAGATCGGCAGGCTGGCGGCGAGGCCGACGAATCCGCCGAACGTGACGGCGTAAAAGCCCATCAGCCACCAGGCGTCGGCCACCTTGAGCGGCTCGAAATAGTCGGTCAGCGACTTGGCCGGCGGGCGGCCCGGCGCGTCCTTGGCCATCACGACATAGGCGATCAGGACGAGGGTCAGCGGGATGCAGGCGAGGCCCAGTACCGCGTTCCAGCCGAACAGCTTGGCGAGCGCCGGGGCGAACAGCGCGGCGAGCACGGTGCCCGAATTGCCCATGCCGGCAAGGCCCATCGCCTTGCCCTGATGCTCGGGCGGATACCAGCGGCTGGCGAGGGGCAGCGCGATCGCGAAGCTTGCCCCGGCGAAGCCCAGGATGACGCCGAGCGCAAGCGTTCCGGCGAAACTCGTGACGCCGGCCACCCAGGCGGTGGACAGGCCGACGATGACGATCACCTGACTGATCGTGCCCGAGCGCTTGGGCCCGATGCGGTCGACCAGCAGGCCGTTGACGACGCGCAGAATCGCCCCGGCGAGCGTGGGCACCGCGACCATCAGCCCCTTTTGCGCCGGGGTGAGTGCGAGCGTCGTGGCGATCTCGGGGGCGAGCGGACCGAGGATCACCCAGACCATGAAGGCGAGGTCGAAATAGAGGAATGCGGCGATCAGCGTGGGCTTGTGCCCGCTCGACCAGAAATCCGACTTTGCGGGCGCATTCGCGCCCAGGAATGTGGTTGCCATCTTCTGTCCCCGTGCGATGGACAAGAAAAAAGCCGCCGGAACGGCGGCCATTGACAGCGCGTTCCGGCGGCTTCGTTGCCTGTTTCGGTTGATGGGGCTTACGCCCCGGCCCGTTCGCGGTGCCGCTCCCTCCGTTGGAAGCCTAGCCGCTCGATTCTGCCCCGGCGTCCTTGCCGAGTATGGAAAAGCTGCCCGATTCATGCGGGCCCGGCAAGCGTTTTCTTCGCACGTGCAATATTTTTAGGTGCGCCGCATTACGGCAGGGCGGCGAGATAGCCGGGGATGTCCTCAGGGTCGAAGGCCCGGCGATCGAAGAAACGGTCGGCGCCGAGGACGAGGCGGCCCTGTACCGAGCCGGCCCCGATCGGCTCGTCCAGCCCGCCCTCGAGCTTCGAGCTGGCACCGGGCAACGGCGCGCCCGATCCCGCCAGCGCCGCGCGGTAGAGGTCGGGACGGAAGGTGCTTGCCGCGGTCGCCGCATCGGCGTCGGAGTAGGAAAGACCGTCCCACCGCGCCATCTGCGAATAAAGCCACGCCGCCTGGCTGCGCCACGGGAAATTGGCGGCCTCGCGATACTGGAACATGAAGTCGGGATAATGGACCGGCGCGCCGCCGGGAACGAGGCGGATGCGATCGGTGATCGCGCGCAGGATCGCGTCACGCGAGGCATCGAGATAGGCCGCGCCGGCGAGGATGTCGGCGCTCTGCTCGGCGGTCTCGGGACGCACGAAATGCGCCGCGGCGGCATGGAGCGCGCGGATCAGGCGGAGCACGGCATCGCGCCGATCGTCGGCGACGTCGCCGCGCAACGCGAGCACCTTCTCGACCCCGCGCCGCCAGATCTGCGCCGTGGCGAGCGCGATGCGGCCGACGCCGCGATCGACCGCGATCGAGTTCCACGGCTCGCCGACGCAGATGCCGTCAACCTCGCCCGCCGCCAGCGCGTCAGCGGCGAAGGGCGGGCTGGTGACGGCGATCTCGACATCGGTGTCGGGACGGATGCCAACGCCGGCGAGCCAGTAGCGCAGCATATAGTTGTGGCTTGAATAGCGGTGGACCACGCCGAATCGCAGCGGGCGCCCTGCCGCGACGCGCGCCGTCGCGACCTGCTTGAGCGCAGCCCCGACCGCGACCGGATCGCCGAGCTCGCTGCGCAGGCCGACGGCATCCGCGTGGCGGCCCGCCGCGATGGTGCCGCGGGCCGCCACGCGAATGCCGTCGGCCTGCGCGCGTTCGACGATAGCGCGGACCCGCG